>NZ_JBGUAX010000004.1:0-300000 GCF_041821065.1 Egicoccus sp. AB-alg2
GGAGATCTGCGGGATCACCCCGGAGCTGCGGACGTTTCGCAGGAAGATGTCGCCGTAGCCGCCCAGGGAGACCACGCCCTCCTGGATGCGGGCACCGCCGGAGTCGTTCAACCCGACGACCGGGACGCCCATCTTCTCCGCCAGATCCATGATCTTGACGACCTTGGCGGCGAACACCTCGCCCAGCGAGCCACCGAACGCGGTGAAGTCCTGGCTGAACACGCACACCCGGCGGCCGTCGATGGTGCCGTGACCGGTCACCACCCCGTCGCCCAGGATCTTCTTCTTCTCCAGCCCGAACCCGGTCGCCCGGTGCACCGCGAACGCGTCGGTCTCGACGAACGAGCCCTCGTCGAGCAGCAGCTCGATCCGCTCGCGGGCGGTCAGCTTGCCCCGGTCGTGCTGCTTGGCGATCGCCTCCTCGCCACCACCGGCGGCCGCCTCGGCCTGACGGCGACGCAACTCCTCGAGCTTGTCCTTCGTGGTCTCGGCCACGGCGAACACCTTCGGTCGGGCAGCGGGCGCTGACGGGCGGGCGGTTGCGGCGGCGACGCCGCGCGGTCGGGCATCCTAGCCTTCGCCCCCCTGCCTCCCCCGAGCCGCGAGGTGCCCGTGGTCGATGACCTCGCCCGCCACGACCGCGTCGCAGCGCTGCTGGCCGGACCTCTCGCCTGGCACACCGTCGAGCACGTGGCCGAGAGCACCTCGACCAGCGACCTCGCGCTGGCGCGGGCCAGGGCGGGCGCGCGGCCGGGCCTGGTGGTGGTCGCCGACCGTCAGACGGCCGGTCGTGGCCGGCAGGGCCGGACCTGGCTCGACGGGCCCCGCCAGGACGCGTCGTTGCTGCTGACGGCCGTCGCCGAGGCGCCGCCCGTGCATCCGACGCTGGTCCCGCTGGCGGCCGGGCTGGCCGCGGCCGATGCCATCCGCCGCGCGGGCGCCAGCCCCTGGCTGAAGTGGCCCAACGACGTCCTGCTCGACGAGCGCAAGACCGCGGGCATCCTCGTCGAGCAGCACGCGGTTCGGAACACGCACCTGGTGCTGGTCGGCATCGGCATCAACGTCGACTGGCGTGGGGTCGACCGCGCCGGGGACCAGGGGGCATGGACCAGCGTGGCCGAGCAGACCGGCGCTGCCGTGGACCGCGGCGACCTGCTCGCCGATCTGCTGCGCGGCCTGGCGGCCTGGCTGCACTCGGTTCCCAGCGACCCGCTGCGCCTGCTGGTGTCCTACCGCGACGTCTGCGCGACCATCGGCGCGGCGGTGCGCGTGTCGTTCCCCGACGGCACGGCCGTCGAGGGACGCGCCGTCGACCTCGACCGCGAGGGACGACTGGTCGTGGACACCCCGGAGCGGCAGATGGCGGTCAGTGCCGGCGACGTCGAGCATGTCCGGGCGGCGCGCTGACGGACGCCGCAGGGCGAGGCGTGCGCACGGTTGCGCGAATAGTTGGACGTCAAAGTAGTCTGGCGGCAACACGTCGAAGGGAGCGTCCCGTGTCCTTGTCGTTCGCGCTCAGCCCGGAGCAGGAGGAGTTCCGGAAAGTCGTGCGCCGGTTCGCCGAGGACGTGATCGCCCCGGCGGCCGACGAGATGAACGCGCAGGCCCGCTTCCCCGTGGAGATCGTGCGGCAGATGGGCGAGCTCGGCCTGTTCGGCATCCCGTTCAGCTCCGCGTACGACGGCATGGACGGCGACTACCTGACGCTGTGCCTGGCCATCGAGGAGCTCGGGCGGGTCGACCAGTCCATGGGCATCACCCTGGAGGCCGGGGTCGGCCTCGGCGCGGCGCCGATCGACGAGTTCGGCACCGAGGAACAGAAGCAGCGCTGGCTGCCCGAGCTGTGCCGTGGCGAGAAGCTCGGCGGGTTCGGGCTGACCGAGCCCGGCGGCGGCTCGGACGTGTACGGCGCCACCCGCACCCGCGCCGTCCAGGACGGCGACCACTGGGTCATCAACGGCGGGAAGGTGTTCATCACCAATTCGGGCACGGAGATGACCTCGATCGTCACCGTCACCGCCTTCACCGGCGAGGACGAGATGACCTCGATCGTCGTGCCGGTCGACACCCCTGGGTTCTCCGTCGCGCCGCCCTACCGCAAGGTGGGCTGGCACGCCTCGGACACGCGCGAGCTGATCCTCGAGGACGTCCGCGTGCCGGTGGAGAACACCCTCGGCGAGCGTGGGGCCGGGTTCCGCCAGTTCCTCGCGACCCTCGACGACGGCCGCATCGCGATCTCCGCCCTGGCGGTCGGGCTCATCCAGGGCTGCGTCGACGAGTGCGTGCGCTACAGCCAGGAGCGCGAGGCGTTCGGCAAGCCGATCGGCAAGCAGCAGGCGCTGGCCTTCAAGATCGCCGACCTCGAGGTGGCCGCCCAGACCGCCCGGCAGATGTACTACTACGCCTGCTGGCGGAAGATGGAAGGTCTGCCCTACAAGCGTGAGGCGTCCATCAGCAAGCTGTTCTCCTCCGAGCAGGCCGTCACGGCGGCGCGCGAGGCGACCCAGGTCTTCGGCGGGTACGGGTTCACGACCGAATACCGGGTCGGGCGCTTCTACCAGGACGCCAAGATCCTGGAGATCGGCGAGGGAACGAGCGAGGTGCAGCGCATGCTGATCGCCCGTTCCCTCGGCCTGTGATCCGCGCTCAGCGGCCGCTGCCGCGGACGCTGCCGGTCAGCTTCGAGCCGTCCATCGGGTAGACCGAGCAGAGCACCATGCGGTCGCCGGCCGCGAAGGCCTCGGCCGTCGGCCAGATGGGGAACAGGTCCAGCTCCGAGGTGAGGAAGGACTGGCCCACGTACTCGTCGAAGGCCGGCACGCAGCGCTCGTCCACGAGGGTGAACACCTCCTCGTCCGACGGCAACGTGGTGCCAGCGAGTTCGAAGGCGTGGAACACCTCGTTGTCGTGCGGGTCGCCGCACGGCACGGCGGCCACGTCGGCGATCTCGACCGTCGCCTCGGACTGCGCCTCGTCGGCGCGGTCGTCGAAGCAGTCGCCGACGCGCAGGTCGCTCGCGGTCACCTTGCCGGCTGCCACGATCGTGCCGTCGGCGTCACGGTCGGCCTGGCCGAGGTAGGACAGCAGCATGCCGCCGAGGACGATCGCCGGAACCACGAAGCGGGCCAGTGAGCGCAGCCGCGTACCGGTCGACGGCTTCGGTCCTCCGTCCGGGTCGGTCGTCGAGCCCCAGCCGGCTGCCGGGACACCCGGCGGCACGTTCGGCCACGGCGTGTCCGGGTTCGTCGTCGGGGTGTCCGGGAACGACCCCGGCCCGTTCGTGCCGGCCGGCGGGTTCGTGTTCGGGTTCGGAGGCGGTGGCAGGTCCGGCACGTGCGTCCTCGGTGAGTGTGGCGACGCAGGCGGAGCGACGTCGCGGGTCGCGGAGTATCCGGTCCGTGACGGGTCGTTGAGGTTCTTCTGAAGGCGTTGTGCGCCGTGAGCGCGACGAAGGTCCGGGGTGCGGGTCCTTACCCTGGGCAGTCCCAAGCCCGCGCGCAGGAGCCCTCGTCGAAGTGGCCGACAAGTACACGTCGTTGATCGCACTCGTGCTGGACGAGCCCGTCGAGGAAGTCGGCCCGATCGTCAAGGCGGCCGGGCAGACCAAGGACATCGACCGCGCCGCGCCGGTGCGTGGTGCCGGCGAAGTGGCCTACGAGGTGCACTGGGGCGGGCGGATGCAGAAGGCCGTGGTGCGGGCGCTGAAAGACGAAGGCGACGGCGCCCCGCTCCTGCGCACCGAGGCCTACATCGGCAGCGACGGCCTGACCAACGGGATGCAGCGACAGGCCCAGCTGCTGCAGGCGCTGTCGCGCCAACTGCGGGGCCGGGTGCAGGGCATCCGGGACATCACCGCGCAGGCCGAGCGCGACCAGGCGTGGATGAACCGACTGGCCATCGGCGCCGTGCAGCACGACGACGGCATCGTCACCAAGGCCGAGGGCGAGGGCACGTGGTGGGTCCGGACCCACGGCGCGGCGCGCTTCGACGTCCCCGACCTGGAGCTGTACGGCCTCAACGCCGCCCAGGTCTCGGCGGCCGAGGTGGCCCTCCAGCACGTTCACGCCCAGCTGCTGCGTGGTGGACTGCGGGCCCAGATGTCGCTCCCGGACGGGACGCTGGTCCGACTGATTCCCGTGCTCGAGGCCTGGCAACACGTGCCGCTGGACTGGCCCGGCGTCGGCAAGGCCGGCCAGCCGCGTGGCCCGGGTCTCGACGGCCCGCGGGCCACCTTGTCCATCCTGCACAAGCCGCGCCTGGGCCGGTACAAGACCGATCTGGACGGCGTCCTGGACAAGCTGCCGGCCGCCGCGTCCTGACACGCACGGGCCCGGCGCGTGCGAGCGCCGCAGTTCCTCGGCCGACCCGCAGGACGACTGCTAGACACGGCCGCGTCTGGTGGGGAGTGAGCATGGACGTCGAGGTCGACGGGCTCGGCAAGACCTACAAGGTTCCCGTGCGAGAGGCAGGCCTTGCCAACGCCGTCAAGAGCCTCTTTCGGCGCGAGCACCATGACGTCCGTGCGGTGGCGGATCTGAGCTTCGGCATCGAGCCGGGAGAGGTGGTCGGCTTCCTCGGCCCCAACGGTGCGGGGAAGACGACCACGCTGAAGATGCTCTCCGGTCTGCTGCATCCCACCGCCGGTCGCGCCCACGTGCTGGGCCACACGCCGTCCCGGCGCGAGCGCGAGTACCTTGGCCAGATCACCCTGGTCATGGGCAACCGCAACCAGCTGCAGTGGGATCTGCCGGTCGTCGACTCGTTCGAGATGAACCGGGCCATCTACGGCATCGCCAGGCCGGACTTCGAACGCACCCGCGACGAACTCGTCGAGCTGCTCGAGATCGGCCAACTCGTCACCAAGCCCGTCCGCAACCTGTCACTCGGCGAGCGGATGAAGGCGGAGATCGCCGGCGCGCTGCTGCACCGCCCGCAGGTGCTGTTCCTGGACGAGCCCACGATCGGGCTCGACGTCACGATGCAGAAGCGCATCCGCACCTTCCTGGCCGAGTACAACCGGCGTCACGGCGCCAGCATCATGCTGACCAGCCACTACATGGCCGATGTCACGGCACTGTGCCGGCGGGTCATCGTCATCCACCACGGCCGGTTGCTCTACGACGGGCCGCTCGCCGAACTGGCCCAGCGCTTCGACACCAGCAAGACGATCGGCGTCACGCTCGCCGAGCCGGGCACCGACCTGTCCAGCTATGGCGAGGTGACCGGCGTCGACGGGCCGCGTGTCACGATCCGGGTCTCGCGGGCCGAGGCCAGCGCCGTTGCCGGCAAGCTCCTCGCCGACCTGCAACCCACCGACCTCACCATCGAGGATCCGCCGATCGACGATGTCATCGAGCAGGTGTTCGCTGCTCCCGACTTGCCCGGCGCGGCGGACGCGACGGCGGGCCAGGGTGTCGCCGACGGGGCGGCCGGGTGAGCGCTCCCGCGACGGTCGGCGGCCCACGGCCGGCCCGGGTGGGGCGTGCCCGGCAGCTCCTCGACTTCTACGCGACCGTGTCCCGCACCGCGGTGCAGGAGCAGTTCCAATACCGCACCGCCAACTACATGTACATGATCGGCATGGTGGTGGAGCCGGTCATCTACCTCGTGGTGTGGTCGGTCGTCGCCGAGGCCAGCGGGGGCCAGGTCGGCGGCTACACCCCGGCCGGGTTCGCGGCGTACTACATCGTGTGGATGCTCGTGCGGAACATGAACATCGTGTTCACCCCGTACGGCTGGGAGTACCGCATCCGCGAGGGCCAGCTGTCGGGGATGATCGTGCGGCCGATCCATCCGCTGCACTACGACCTGGCCTACTTCGCCGGCTGGAAGGTCATCGCGGTCGTCCTGTGGATCCCGATCGCCATCGTGCTCGGCCTGCTGTTCCGGCCCGAGTTCTCCGTCAACCTGGCCCAGGCGGCGACGTTCCTGGTGGCCATCTGGGGCGCGTACGTGATCCGCACGCTGCTGCTGTTCCTGCTCGGCATGGTCACGTTGTGGACCACCCGGGTGGCGGCACTGTTCGAGCTGTACTTCACCGCCGAACTGCTGCTGTCCGGCCGGCTCGTACCGCTCGACCTCATGCCCGACTGGGTGCTGCGCTGGGTCGACTTCCTGCCCTTCCGCTCCACGTTCGGGTTCCCGATCGAGGCGCTGGTCGCCGACCTGTCCGGGCCGCAGCTCGTCCGTGGACTCGTGGCACAGGCGGTGTGGATCGCGATCGGGTGGGCGGCCGCGATGCTGGTCTGGAAGCGCGCCGTCAAGCGCTACACCGCGGTGGGCAACTGATGGCGGCGCAGACGGACGTGGCGCACCCGGCTGGGCTTGCCCGGCCGGACGCGGTCCGCCGACGCGACGTGGTCGGCACCCTCGTCCGGGTCAGCGCGCTCAACGAACTGCAGTACCGCGTCAACTTCTTCCTGCAACTGTTCCAGTCCGTCGTCGCGCTCGGCACCGCCGTCGCCGTCGTCGCCCTGGTCTACCTCTACACCCCGTCGCTGGGCGGCTGGAGCCCGTGGGAATTGATGGTCGTGGTCGGCGTCCACACGGCGCTCGGTGGCGTCATCCGCTCCCTCGTCCAGCCGTCCATGCAGTTGCTCATGGACGACATCCGTGAAGGCAAGCTCGATTTCGCCCTGACCAAGCCGGTCGACGCGCAGCTGCTGGTCAGCTTTCGGCGCATCACCATCTGGCCGCTGGTCGACGTCGCGGTCGGGCTCGGCGTGGTGGTCGTCGCCGCCGTGCAACTCGGCGGGGGCGTCACGATCCTCGGCACAGCGGTGTTCCTCGCCGCCCTGTGCCTCGGGGCCGTGATGATCTACTGCCTGTGGCTGGTCATCACGACCGGGGCGTTCTGGGTCGTGCGCATGGAACACGTCGCGGAGCTGTTCAACGGCCTCTACCAGGCGGGCCGCTGGCCCATCGGCCTGTTCCCGGGCTGGCTGCGGATCGTCTTCACGGTGCTGGTGCCGCTCGCCTTCGCCGTGACCCTGCCGTCGGAGGCGCTGACCGGCCGGGCGGGGCTGCTGGCGCTGGCCGGCGCCGCTGGGTTCACCGTCGCCCTGGCCGCCTTCACCCGCTGGTTCTGGCGGCTGGGCGTTCGCAACTACAGCGGCGCCAGCGCCTGATCGCCACGCCCGAGCCGAGGCTCAGGCCGGTTCGAACGTGTCCTGGCGGCGGCGCAGCACCGCTCCGACACCCAGGAGCAGGCCGATCGTGCAGACCACGGCCGTGACGAGGAACAGCACCCCATACGTCCCCACTTCCGTGTCCGCCGTGGGAAAGCCGGTGAGGTCGTTCACGAACAGCGCGACGTGCACCACCGGGACCG
This sequence comes from Egicoccus sp. AB-alg2, assembly GCF_041821065.1. Lineage (NCBI taxonomy): Bacteria > Bacillati > Actinomycetota > Nitriliruptoria > Egicoccales > Egicoccaceae > Egicoccus > Egicoccus sp. AB-alg2. Next base: position 7,331 of record NZ_JBGUAX010000004.1, read on the forward strand.
CCCACAGCGCCTGCCACGACCATCGCTCGCCGCGGCGGTAGGGACCCACGATCAGCGTGACGGCCAGCGCCACCAGTGCGAGCCCCAGCATGCCCACGCCACCGACGAGCGTCGCGACCAACTCGGTCGCCGCGGTCGTCTCCGCCTGCAGGCTGGCCCAGTCGCTGCCACCGAGGTGGTCCACCAGGCCCTGGTTCGGCTCACGGCGCATCAGCCCGAGCGCGTACCACACGCCCATGAATGCCGTCCCGGCCAGCAGGGTCACCCAACTGCGCTTCGGTACGGGCGTGCTCTGCTCCATCGTCTGCTCCTCGGCATCGGCCGCCGGCGGATCCGACGGCGCGACGAGGACGTTCCTCGGCGCGGTGTCCCGGCGGCAAGGGACACCGCACCCGACGGCCCGGGACCGAACCCGAGGGCGCCGTCAAGCCCGCGCGCCTCAGCCGAAGCGGTCGGTCGGCGCCCCGAGGCCGGCGTCGCGGGCCCTGGCCACCGCCTCCGCCCGCGAGCCGACCCCGAGCTTGGCGTAGATGCTCGTCAGGTGGTTGCGCACCGTCTTCGGGCTGAGGTGGAGGCGGGCGGCCACGCGTTGCGTCGATTCTCCCGCCGCGACGGCGGCCAGCAGCTCGCGCTCCCGGTCGCTCAACTCGGGCAGGGGCGCCGCCGTGCCTCGGGCCAGCAGACCACCGACCCGGCGGGCGACCGGTGCACCGAGGAAGGCCTCGCCGCGCGCGACGGCCGTGATGGCGCGGGACAGCTCGTCGCGGCTGGCGCCCTTCAACAGGTAGCCGCGTGCCCCAGCGCTCAGCGCGGCGGCGATCGCGCTCTCGTCCTCGAAGGTGGTGAGCACCAGCACGCCGACGTGCGGCGTCTCCCGGACCAGGCGCTCGGTCGCACGGATGCCGTCGCCGCCGGGCATGTGCAGGTCCATCAGCACGACGTCGGCGGCGAGCGACGTCGCCGCCGTCACCGCCTGGCCACCGTCGCCGGCCTCGGCGACCACCTCGACGTCCTGGAGGGTGTCGAGCAGCAGGCGCAGGTTCGCGCGGAAGGTCTGATGGTCGTCGGCCAGGACGACACGCACGGTCACGCCGACGCTCCGGACGGCAACCAGGCCACGACCGAGGTGCCATCGGCGCGCAGGTCGATGCGGCACCACCCGCCGAGTTCCTCGGCGCGTTCACGCATGGTGGCGGTGCCGAGCCCCGTCCCCGCCGACGGGCCCGACGGTCCACCGCCGTCGTCGCGGACGGCGAGGTGGAGGCCGTCGTCGGACTGCTGGAGGAGGAGTTCGCAGTGGCTGGCGCCGGCGTGGCGGGCGACGTTGGTGACCGCTTCCAGCACGATCCGGTAGGCGGCGACCTCGACGGCCGCCGGCAGTGGTGCGCCGCCGAGGTCGATCCTGCTGCGCAGCTCGATGCCGGCCAGCAGCGGCCGGACGCCTTCGAGCACGGCCTCGCCCAGACCGAGTCGGTCCAGAGCCGGCGGGCGCAACCCGTCGACCAGGCCACGAACCGTCGCCATTGCGCGCTCCGTCTCTGCGAGGTTGCGGCGCAGCACGTCGGCGACCGGCCCGTCGGGCTCCCGCGCCAGCGCGGCCTGCAGACCCACCCCGATCGCGGCCAGGCTCGGCCCGAGCCCGTCGTGCAGGTCACGGCGCAACCGCCGGCGTTCCTCCTCGCGGGTCGTGACGAGCGCGGCGCGTGCCTGCTGCAGTTCGCTGGCCAGCGTGGCGGCGTCGACCGCGGTCGCACCATGGATGAGGCGGTCGACGCTGCGCTGGACGCGGGCACGCGCAGGCTCGAACACCAGCGCGGCGACGACTCCGGCGACGACGGCCGTGGACAGCGGTGAGGTGCGTCCGACGACGAGGCTGATCGAGGCCGACACCGCGACGTACATCGTGGCCAGGCAGGCGGTCAGTGCGCCGCCAACGAGCGAGCGGCGGACGATGACCTCGATCCCGAGCAGCCGATGCCGCAGCACGGCGGTTGCCGTCAGCACGGGCAGGACGGCCGCCCCGGCGGCCGCCACGAGGTACTCGGGCGCCGGCAGGACGAAGATCCCCGCCGTGCCGGACACCGCGGAACCGGCCGCGACGAGGAACCAGCCGATCTGCGCCCGATCGGCGCCTGAGGTCCGCCGCCAGCGGCCCAGCAGCGCTGCCAGGCACACCGGCACCGACAGGACCATGATCGCCGCGCCTGCCGCGGCGACGGCGACCGCGGGAGGGGGGAGCGGCCCGGCACCCACCCCGGTGTAGGTGTCACCGCGGTGTGGCCAGGTCGCGATGGCCAGCACGACCACGCTCAGCGACAGCCCGAGGCCCGGCGCCCAGGCGACGGGTCGCCAGGCCCGGGACGGCAGACGGCCGTCGGGCACCAGCAGGACCAGCCACGTCACGAGCACGACCAGTGGGGGCCACCAGATCAGGTCGGCCAGCCACGCCGCTTCCGCGGCCCAGGGCAGCGAGCCAGGAGCCGTGACCAGCCCCCGCAGGGCCCAGGTGGTGGCCAGGTTGCTCAGAGCACTGAGCACGCCGACCGCGAGGAAGCCCCAACCGAGCGGGTTGCGAGCCACCCGCGCGGCCAGCAACGCGCCCACCAGGACGTAGGGCACCACCAGGCCCAGGCCGGTGGCGACCGTCCGGTGCAACTCCGCCGTGCCGTCCAGCCACGCGAGGGCCAGCGCGACGAGCCAGGCGAGCACGGCGATGCCGGCCAGGGCGGCGACGGTCGGCGACGTCGCCCGCCGACGCCACGACGAGCCCCTGTGCGCCGGCTCGGCGGCGGTCACGAGCGTCGACGTCCCCACCGCCTCCCCCCAATGCGAGTCGGGCAGCTTACGGGTGTCGGTACGGAAAAGCGGGCGGTTTGTCGGCCCGGATCGATGCCAGCGCCGCGGACCGGGCCGCCAGCGCCTGACGTCGATCGGTCACTCGGCGTCGCTGTTCTCGGGCTCGATCCACCCTTCTTCGCCCTCGGGGCGCTGGTCGCCGCACAGGTCGCGCAGCCGCGGGGCGCCCTCCTCGGGACCGATGGCCAGCAGCCGGTCGCCGGCCTGCAGCGACCGCGACCGGCGCGGGCGGTAGATCCATCGTTCGCGCCGCTGGATCGCCAGCACCTCCATGCCGGTCTCCGTGTGCAGCTGCAGCTGTCCGAGCGTGCGTCCCTCGGCGGGGCTCCCGGCCGACACGATGGCCTCGGCCACGATCTCGTCGGCCTCGGCCAGCGCGGCGGCGATGATCGGGTGCGGCGGTCCCTCGTCCTCGATGACCCGCGTCATCGACTGGGCGGCGTCGACGATCCGCTCGGAGGACGAGGCGAGGTGGATCAGTCCGCGCAGCTCGTCGGGGTCCTCGAGCTCCGCGGCGGCGCGCAGCACCCAGCCCTCGAGCTGGTGGTACAGCTCGTCGGACTTGTCCTCGATGACGGCCACCTCGGCGGCCAGCGACTGGTCGCGCAGCAGGATCGCCGAGTAGGCGAGCCCGACGGCCACCTCGGAGGCGTTCTTCAGCTCGATGATGACGTCGACGGCCCGGTCGAGGTTGGACAGCTTGGCGCGCTGCGGCGGCGGGGGGAAGTGCCGTGGGGTGCCGCCCGCGAGCTCGCGGACGTGGTCCACCCCTTCCGGCGGTCCCTGCAGGAACAGCACGTCGCCCTCGCGCAGCACCTCCTCGGGCCCGGGGCCGTAGACCCAGTCGACGTCGCGGCGGATGGCGATGACCCACATGCCGGTGTGGGCGGGCAGCTCGAGGTCGCGCAGCGTGGAGCCGGCGATCCGGTTGTCCTCGCGGATCTTGACCCGCGCCGTCACCTCGGTGGCGTGGCGAAGGTCGTCGCGCAGCTCGCCGGGCACGCCGAGGTCCTTCAGCACCACCCTCGCGATGTCCTCCGCGGCGTCGGCGATGCCCTCGATCGACACGGCCATCGACAGCACGCCGGCGAGCCGGTCGGCGTCGTCGGGCGTACGGGTCGCGATCATGCACACCGCACGTAGGTCGACGAGCAGTTCGTCGACCCGTTCCTCCAGGCGCAGCACCTCCCGGGCCAGGGACTCGTCGCCGAAGAAGATCGCGGCGTACGCCAGGTCCACCATGAGCTCGGCCGCATCCTTGGCGCCGACCAGCAGCTCCTTGACCGTCTTTCGCGTCCTCATGTCAGTCAACCCACCTGCAGGATCGTGATCGCCGCGACCAGACAGATGACCCCCGCCAGGTCCATGGTCGCGGTCACCACGGGGATGCCGTGGTTGTCGGGGTCGAACCCGAAGCGGAACGAGGTCGTGGCGGCCGCATAGGCCGTGCCCGCCAGCACGACCACCGCGAACAGCCCGGCCAGCCAGGTCACACCCAGCATGGACAGCAGCGGCAGCGGCTCGACCGTCGGGACGAGGACCGCGGCCAGCCAGCCGGCCGCGCCCACGCCGGTGAAGGCGAGGAAGGCCAGCAGCACCGTAAGGGAGAAGTCGAGGCCGGCGAGCTTGCCGGGCAGCAGGCGCGGCTCCAGCAGACCGACGTGCAGCTTGGAGGCCAGCCGGCTGGAGAGCATGCCGCCCAACGAGCCGCAGTTGGCGATGAACGGCGGGATGAGCACCAGCAGCGCCGGGGCGCTGAACTGCTCCTCGGCGCGGGCCTCGACGACGATGCCGGCCATGACGTCGATCGACACGGCGATGGTCAGCACGATCATCGACTCGCGCACGATGCGGCGGATCATGGCGTCGTCGCGCCGGAGCCCCAACGTCACGGCCACCACGCCGACGACCAGGCCGACCGCGCCGATCGCCATGGCCACGGGCTCCACGACGAGGATGAAGCTGCCCACGAGCAGGGCCGGCAGCGTCACCAGGTCGCCGGCCGCGGTGATGATCGGCGCGCCGACGTCGTCCATGCTCCAGCCGCGCACGTTGCTGCGCCGGGCCATCCAGATCACGACGAAGAAGAGCACCACCGACGACAGCAACCCGCCGATCAGCGAGATCGCGACCAGGTCCAGCAGCGGCACGGTGCGCAGGCCGAGGGCCACGGAGATCGCCCAGGCCAGCACGCCGGCCTGGGTGGCCGTCGCGAAGCTCAGGATCGTCGCGGCCTCGATCTGGCGGCCGAGGTAGCTGCGACGGCGCAGTTCGGGCTCGAACTCGCCGGTGAGGATCCCGGTCGACAGCCGTGAGCCGAGCGCGCCGAAGATCGAGCCGCGCATGCCGATAGCGGCCGGGATCAGCGCCAGCAGCCCGGGAATGCCCTCCAGCCGCGCCTCGGCCGACATCAGCACCACACCGGCGATGATCGTCGCCGCCAAGCCGATGCCCAGGGCAGTGGCGCCTGCCCGGATGCTGCGCGACTCCTGGGCCCAGTACGAGCGCACCTCGATGATCGGGATGCCCAGCAGGCGCCCCACGACCTTCAGCGGGCGGGGGGCCGGCGGCAGGGTGACGCCCCGACGGCGGTTGGCCACGAACGGCCCTCCTCGTCGTCGTGGGGCGTGCCGGCAGCTGCGGGAGCTGGCCCGAGAGGGCGCAGCCTAGCCCTCGCGGCAACGGCGGCGACCGCCCGTCACGGCCCTCGGGGCGGGTCCGGACGCGGACCCGACGGGCACGTCGATGGGCCGCGGACGGGGGCTGCTCTATACCCTCCGGACCATGACGAACTACACCGCACCCATCCGTGACGTCCGCTTCGTGCTCGAGCACGTGACTCCGCTGCGGGAGGCGACCGCGCAGCCGACCTTCGCGCACGCGGAGCCAGACCTGGTCGCCGGGCTGTTGGAGGAGGCGGGCCGGTTCGCCGCCCAGGCGATCGCGCCCACCAACCGCGACGGGGACACCGAGGGCGCGCGCATCGAGGGCGACACGGTGAAGCTGCCGGCGTCGTTCGAGCGCGTCTACCGACAGTACGTCGAAGCGGGCTGGGGCACGCTGCAGCACCCGGTGGAGTTTGGCGGGGGCGGGTTCCCGCTGCTGGTCGCCAACGCGGTCAAGGAGGCGATCACCAGCGCCAACATGGCGTTCTCGCTCGGGCCGCTGCTGACCACCGGTGCGGTGTACCTGCTCTCGCACCACGGTTCCGAGGAACAGCAGCAGACCTTCCTGCCCAAGATGGTGACCGGCGAGTGGGCCGGCACGATGAACCTGACGGAGCCCCAGGCCGGCTCGGACGTCGGGGCGGTCACGACCCGGGCGATCCCGCAGGACGACGGCAGCTACCGGATCACCGGGCAGAAGATCTACATCACCTACGGCGAGCACGAGCTGACGGAGAACATCATCCATCTCGTGCTGGCCCGTCTGCCCGACGCGCCGCCCGGCACCAAGGGCATCAGCCTGTTCATCGTGCCCAAGTTCCTGGTCAACGACGACGGCAGCCTCGGCGAGCGCAACGACGTCCACGTGGTGTCGCTGGAGCACAAGCTGGGCATCCACGCCTCGCCGACCTGCGTGATGGCCTACGGGGAGAACTCCGACGGCGCGGTCGGCTACCTCGTCGGCGAGCCCAACACCGGCATGCGCGGCATGTTCACGATGATGAACGACGCCCGCCTCGGGGTCGGCATCCAGGGTCTGGCCATCGCCGAGCGGGCCTACCAGCAGGCGCTGGCCTACGCGCAGGAGCGACGCCAGGGCCGCGCGCCCGGCGCCGAACCCGGCGCCCAGTCACCCATCGTCGAGCACGCCGACGTGCGGCGCATGCTGCTGACGATGAAGGCCCAGATCGAGGCCATGCGGGCGCTGTGCTACGCCAACGCCCACGCGATCGACCTCGCCCACGCCGCCGTCGACGAGGCCGCGGCCGAGCGCCACCAGAAGCTGGCCGACCTGCTCACCCCGCTGTCCAAGGCGTGGTGCACCGATCTGGGGGTCGAGCTCACCTCGCTGGCGGTCCAGGTCCACGGCGGCATGGGCTACGTCGAGGAGACCGGCGTCGCCCAGCACTTCCGCGACGCCCGCATCGCCCCCATCTACGAGGGCACCAACGGCATCCAGGCACTCGACCTCGTGGGCCGCAAGCTGCCCTACGACGGCGGCGCGTTCGTCAAGAGCGTGCTCGGCGACGTCCGCGACACCGCCAAGCAGCTGCCGGCCGACCTCGAGGTGGTCGCGACCAACCTCGCCGACGCGCTGGAGGCACTCGAGGAGGCCACCGACTGGCTCTTCGCCCGCCGCGAGACCCCCGACGACGTGTTCGCCGGCGCCACGCCCTACCTGCGCATGTTCGCCACCGTCATCGGTGGCTGGCTGCTGGCGCGCGGCGCCGCCGCCGCCCACCAGGCGCTGGAGTCCGGCGACACCGGCGGGTTCGAGCCCGACTTCCTGCGGGCCAAGCTGACCACCACCCGCTTCTACGCCACCCAGATCCTGCCCACCGTGCGGGGGCTGCTGCCGGCCGTGACCGCCGGCGCCGACGACCTGTACGCCCTCACCCCGGCCCAGCTGGCGCCCTGACCGACGCGGCCCGCCGATCAGGCCCAGTGGGCCACCTTCTCGCCGGCCGCGGCGTCACGGGCGACGCCGGGCCGCAACAGGACGGTGGGGCGGCCGGCCAGCAGCGGCCGGGCCGCGAGGGCGGTCAGGACCAGTTCCGGCGGCAGCTCGCAGCCGTCGTCCAGACCCAGGGTGCCGCCGTCGCCGAGCAGCGAGGCGGCGGCGGTCAGCACCTCGGCCTGGGTGAGGACGCGCGCGGACGTGACGATCGCCGGCAGGTCGGCCGCCGCGCGCGGCGGAGGCGGCTGATCCGGGAACGCCTGCACGGCGCTCGTCCAGGCCTCGCCGGGGACGTCGGCCACTGGCGCGCCGTCGACCGCGTCGCCGACCCACAGCACGTCCTGCGCCGTCGTGGGCGCGGGGCGCCCCTCCTGGACCACGGCCGTCGGCGCCTCGCCGGTCAGGGCGACCGCCAGTCCCGACCACCAGGCCGCCAGGGCCACCGCCACCAGCGGCCACCCGGGCTCGAGGTCCAGCCGCAGCCGGTCGCCGGGCTCCAGCAGCAGGTCGAGTTCCAGCAGATGGGCCCCTTTGGCGGCCCACTGCGCCAGGGACGCGACCCCCTGCTCGTCGCGGCGGGTGGGTCCGAGCACGGTGACCGCCGGACGGTGGCCGAGTTCGTCACGCGCGTGCGCGAGGGCTGCGGCGAGGTCCGTCGGTGCCGGCCGGGGCGAGCGGGGCGGAGCGAGCTGCAGCGGGCAACCTTCGTCGGCGGGCCGTCGATGCTACCGTCGGCCCCCGTGTGACCACCGTCCGTCCGCGGTCCTCCTGCGGCTGGGAGTCGGGCTCGTCGCCGCCGTCGGCCCCGCACGCCCGCGAACGGTCCCACCACCTCGATGTCGTGAGGTAATCCCCCCTGTGACCGGTTCTCGTCAACTCGTGTTCTCCTCGTCGCGTCGCGCCCCGCGGAGGCGTTGGACGCGTGTCTTCGCCTGGGTCTTCGGGCTCGTGGTGCTGGCGGTGCTCCTGGTCGCACTGGTCGGCGCGTCCCTGTACGGCTACGCGTGGGTGCGACTGGGCGGCGACGAGATCCCGGCGCTGCTCGCCGACGTGGAGACGCTGGGCACCGACGGGGCCAGCGCCCCGGCGCAGGCCACGACCGTGCTGGTGACCACGACCGGCCCGCGCGATCCGACCGTGACGCGGGGCCCGGAGCTGACCGGCCCCGTCTGGCTGGTGCAGGCCGGCGGTCCCCGCGAGGTGCCGGCGGTCCTGCTGCTGCCCGAGGACCTGCCGGTCAGCGTCGACGGCGAGGGCGTCGCGACCCTGGCCGAGATCCAGGTCGCCGCCGACGCGAGCGGGCTGGTGCAGGCGCTCGTCGACTACACCGGTGTGCGCATCGACCACGTCGTCAGCATGGACGAGGACGCCCTTCCGGCGCTGGTCGAGCACCTCGGGCCCATCGAGGTCTGCGGCGACGACGGCGGCTGCCGGCCGACGAGCGGTGACGAGGCCCGCCGCCAGCTGCAGGAGGCCTCGCCCGAGGCTCGCACCGCCCGCACCGCCGACCTTCTGCGCGGGCTGGCGGCCGTCGCCACGCCCGTGGACCTGCTGCGCTCGCCGGTCGCCACCAAGCGCAGCATCGACACGGTCGCCGACGTGCACACGGACGTGTCGCTGCGCGGCACGGACCTGCTGCACCTCGCCCGGGTCTTCGAGGACGGCCCCACCCCCGAGGTCGCCAGCCTGCCGATCCTGCGCAACCCGGAGACGGGCACGAGCGTCCTACTGGAACAGGCGGAGACCGTCTTCCAGCGATTCGGCGAAGGCGCCCCATTGGACGGCGTGACCGGCGACGATGGTGTCCAGCAGGTGGTCGAGGAGGTGCCGGTGGCCGTGCTCAACGCCGCGGGGATCGACGGGCTCGCCGGCCGCGTCGAGGCACGACTGGCGGCGGCGGGCTTCCTCGTCGTCGGCACCGGTAACGCGCCCGGCTTCGACGAGGAGGCCAGCACGGTGATCCGCTACGTCGGCGACGACCCGGCGGCCGAGGCGACCGCCATCCTGCTCGCCGAGCGCCTGCCGGACGCACGACTGGAGTCGGCCGACCGGGTGCCCGACCTCGAAGGAGATCCCGTCCGCGTGCAGGTGCTCGCGGGTGCGGATCTCGACGACGCGGAGTGACGAGACGTGCTGGTCGGTGGTGAACCCGGGCCCTGGGGCCCCAACGTCAGCGGCGGCCGCCGCTGGCGGCTGCTGCGACGCCTCGCGACGGTGATGGGTGTCGTCGTGCTCGTCGCCGCGACCGGGCTGGGCACGACCGGGGTGCTGCTGCTGCGCCAGGCCGAGGCCAGCCTGACGCGCGTGCCGGTCCAGCGCCTCGACGAGGCCGCCGCACCGTCCGACGCCCGGCACTTCCTGATCGTCGGGTCGGACTCCCGGGACGGCCTCGACGACGAGCAGCGCTCGCGGCTCACGCTCGGGGAGTTCGACGGCCAGCGCAGCGACACCGTCATCTACGTGTCGATCAGCCAGGACCGCAGCGCCGTGTCGCTGGTCAGCCTGCCGCGCGACCTGCTCGTCAACGACGGCGACCGCCAGCGCAAGCTGACGGAGACCTACGCCGGCGGCCCGGACCGGCTGATCAGCGTGATCCAGGAGAACTTCGGCCTGCCGGTCAACCACTACGCCGAGATCTCGCTGGGCGGGTTCATCTCCGTGGTGGAGACGCTGGGCGGCGTCGACCTGTGCATCGACGACCCGCTGGTGGACCGGAAGTCGGGCGCCGACTTCGAGGCCGGCTGTCACCGCATGGACGCCGAGCAGGCACTGTCGTACGTCCGCTCGCGCCAGGGCCTGTTCGGCGACTACGAGCGCATCGCGCGCCAGCAGCAGTTCCTGCGCGCGACGCTGCGCGAGCTGACCGACACGCAGATCCTCGCCGACGTGCCGCGCCTGTTCCGCCTGGTCGAGGACGTCGCCGGCAACGTCACGACCGACCAGAACCTCGGCGTCGGCGAGATGCGCGCCGTCGCGCAGGAGATGCGCCAGGTCATCACCGACGGCGTTCCGATGGTCACGGTCCCGGCCTACCCGCGCAAGATCAACGGCATCGACTACATGATCGCCTACCGGCCGGGCACGGAAGCGATGTTCGACCGGCTCCGGCAGGGCGTCCCGCTGATGGACGCCGGCACGCGCGACGACCGCGCCGAGGCACCGGTGGCGCTGATGTCCGGCGGCCGGACCGATGGCGCCGGGATCGTCGGCTCGGTGCTGCAGTTCGTCGGCTTCCCGATCCTCACGGCCGGCAGCGGGCCGGCGGAGCTGGACGCCGGCGAGACCACGACCGTCTATCGGCTGCCCGGCAACGAGGACGAGGCCGAGTGGGTCGCGTCGTTCCTCGGTGCGCCGATCCGGGACCTGCCCGCGTCCGTCACCGCGCCCGAGGGAGCCGAGGTGCTGGTCGCCGTGGGCGCGGACGCCGCCGCCTGAGCACCACACCGGTCGGGACGGACGCCCCTACGCTGGCGCGCCGAACGAGGAGGCGTGCCGGCATGAGGGTCCTGGTCACCGGCGGCGACGGCCGGCTCGCGCGTGAGGTGGTCGCCGCCTTCGAGGGCCACGACGTCACGGCGCTGAACCGCCGCCAACTCGACGTCGCCGAGGAGCCGGCGGTCGCGGCGGCCGTGCAGGAGCTCGCGCCGGAGCTGATCGTCAACGCCGCCGCCATGACCGACGTCGACGCCTGCGAACGCGATCCCGACCGCGCACACCGCGTCAACGCGCTGGCGCCATGGTGGTTGGCGCGAGCCTGCGCCCGCACCGGTGCCACGCTCGTGCACGTCTCCACCGACGCGGTGTTCGGCGCCAGCGTCCCGACCGGCGCGGACGGCCGGCCGCGCCCCTTCACGGAGTTCGACGCGGTCGCGCCCGTCAGCGTGTACGGCCGGTCGAAGGCGGCCGGCGAGGCGCTCGTGCGCGAGACGCTGCCCCGCCACCACGTCGTGCGGGTCGCCTGGGTCCTCGACCGGGCCGGCACCGACTTCGTGGGCGCCATCCTGACCCGTGCACGCGAGCACGGGCGTGTCGAGGTGGTGCAGGACCAGGTCGGCTCGCCGTCATGGATCGGGGACCTGGGCCCGGCGCTGCGCGAGGTGGCCGTGTCCGGCCGGTACGGCACCGTGCACCGCACCAACCACGGCGTGGTCGGTCGGCTGGAGCTGGCGCGCCGTGCCCTGGCCCTGGCCGGCGTGGACGCCGAGGTCGTCCCGGTCGACGCCCAGCGCCGGGGCGACGTGGCGCCGCGGCCCCGCTGGTCGCCGCTCGACGACCGGCACGCGGTCCTCAGCGGGCTGGCCCGGCTGCCCGACTGGGAGGACGGCCTGCGGGCGGCGTTGCACGAGCGCGACGAGCTGGCATGAGCGGTCCCGTCGCCAGGGAGGAGTCCGCCGGCGCGCCACGCACGGCCGTCGTCGTCGTGTCGCACCAGACCCGCGAGCACGCGCTGGCCTGCCTGGCCGGGCTGGCCTCGGCCGGCGCCGACGAGGTCGTGCTGGTCGACACCGGCTCGACCGACGGGACCGCCGAGGCCGTCCGCGCCGCGCACCCCGACGTCCACGTCGTGGCGGTCGACAACGTCGGATTCGGCCAGGGCGCGAACCTCGGCGTCGCCCGGACCCGCGCCCCGGTCGTCGTGGTCGCCAACGCCGACGTCCGGTTCGCGCCCGGCAGCGTGCGCGACCTGGCCGAGCGCCTGCTGGGCAGCGCCGACGTCGCGGCCGTCGGACCCCAGGTGCGCTATCCCGACGGGCGGCCGCAGGCCTCCGCGCGCCGGCTGCCCGACCCGGCCACCGCTGTCGGGCATGCCGTGTTCGCCCGGATCTGGCCCGCCAACCCATGGACGCGCCGCTACCGGGCCACCGACCTCGACCCTGCCCGGGCGCGCGACGTCGACTGGCTGTCGGGCTGTGCCCTGGCGCTGCGCCGCGAGGCGTTCGACGCCGTGCACGGCTTCGATCCCGGCTACTTCCTCTACGTGGAGGACGTGGACCTCGGCGTGCGGCTGCGCGACGCCGGCTGGCGGCTGCGCTACGAACCCTCGGCGCGCGTCGTGCACGCCGTCGGCGCCTCGACCGGCACCCGCCGGCGCTGGTGGTCGCTGACCACCCACGCCCGCAGCCTCGACCGTTTCTACGGCCGGCACCTGGCCACGACGCCGCTGCGGCGCCTGGCCCGGCCGCTGGTCCGCCTCGGTCTGGGCGCGTGGGTCGTCGCCACGCTCGCGCTGGAGCGGCTGATCCGTCGGCGACGCAGCACGACGGGCGAGTGAAGCCCGCTACCGTCCCGATCCCTCGACGCGACGAAAGCGACCCGCGACCGTGACGCGAGTGCGTGAGGCGATGGTGGTGGCCGGCGGCGCCGGCAGCCGGCTGCGCCCCCTGACCGCGGCGATCCCCAAGCCGCTGCTGCCGTTCTGCGGTGCACCGTTCCTGGAGGGCGTCGTGCTGCGCCTGGCCGCGATCGGGGTGGAGCGGGTGCTGCTGGTCGTCGGGGCACACACCGCGCCGTTCGAGGCCTTCGCGGACCGCTTCGACGACCGCGGGGTGCGGGTGGAGATCGTCCCCGAACCACAGCCGCTGGACACCGCCGGCGGCGTGCGCAGCGCCCTGGACCGCGTCACGGGCACGTTCCTGGTGCTCAACGGCGACATCCTCACCGACGTGGACCTGGCCGCCGCCGTGGCGTTCCACCACGAGGTCGCCGCCGACGCCACGCTCGTCCTCACTCGGGTCGAGGACACCTCGACCTTCGGGGTGTGCGTGCGGGACGGCGACCGGATCACCGCCTTCGTGGAGAAGCCGGCCCCGGGCACCCTGCCCGGCCAGGACGCGGTCAACGCCGGCACCTACGTGCTCGAACCCGACGCGCTCGTGGGCTTCCCGGAGGGTCGCCTGAGCTTCGAGCGCACCGTCTTCCCGGGCCTCGTCGAGGACGGCGCGGCGGTCCACGGCTGGGTCGGCGACGGCGTCTGGGCGGACCTCGGCACGCCCGAGCGGTTCCTGGCCGGCCAGCGGATGGCGCTGGCCGGCGCCCTGCGGTGGCCGAGCCTGGACGCGTTCGCGCGCGACGGCGACGGGGTCTTCACCGACGGCGAGGTGCTCGTCGATCCCGCCGCCCGGCTCCGGGGACCGCTGCTGCTGCAGGCGGGCGTGCGCGTCGGCCAGGGCGCCCACGTCGGCCCGCACGTGGTGCTCGGACCGGGCGTGCAGGTCGGTGCCGGCGTCCGCCTGCGCGACTCGCTGGTCATGGACCGCAGCGTGCTCGAGGACGGCGTCGACGCCGACGGCCTGCTGGCCGGCAGCGCCGTACGCATCGGACGCGGGGTCCGAATCGGCCGTGAGGTCGTGCTCGGGGACGGCGAGCACGTGGCACCGGGCGGCACCCTGGCACCTGGGACGCGGCAGCCTGCGCCCGATGCCTGAGCCGCGCCCGATGCCGGAGACGACCGCTGTGCTAGAACGCCAGCCTGGACGTGGAGTACGGACGGTGACGATGGGGGCACCCTCGACCGGGTGGTGCCGGCCGTGACGTTGGAGACCCCGTTCGACGAGCCGACCGGCCAGCGGGTCGCCCGGTCGGCGTCCGGCAAGTTGGTCGAGCTGTGGCGCGCCCGCGAGCTGCTCTTCCAGCTCGTGCGCAAGGAGCTGAAGGTCCGCTACAAGAACTCCACGCTGGGGTTCCTGTGGTCGATGATCACGCCCGTGCTGATGACGGTCGTCTTCAGCGTGGTGTTCACCCTCGTCGTCCGCATCCCGGTCGACGACTTCCCGGCCTTCTTCATCGCCGGCTACCTGCTGTGGCAGTTCTTCCAGAACTCGTGCCGGGGCGGGACCGACTCGATCGTCGGCAACGGCGACCTCGTGAAGAAGGTGTACTTCCCCCGCGAGGTGCTGCCGCTGTCCCACGTGCTCAGCCAGCTCGTCCACCTGCTGCTGGCCCTGCTCGTGATCAGCCCGTTCCTGGTCTACACCCGTGGCTTCGGCGTGCTGACCCACCTGCCGGCGACCCTGCTGGCGATCGTGCTGCTGGCGGTGTTCACCAGCGGCGCGGCCATGTGGTTCGCCGGGGTCAACGTCGCCTTCCGGGACCTGCAGGAGCTGTTCATCGTCATCTTCCAGGTGTGGTTCTACGCCACGCCGGTGCTCTACCCGCTCGCGCTCGTGCAGGCGTCGCCGGAGCTCGAGGCGCGCTCGCTCGACTGGATCGCGACCGCACTGGCCTTCAACCCCATGACCTGGTTCGTGGAGGTCTTTCGCGAGCCGCTCTACGGACCGGTCGTGCGCACGGCCACCGACGATGTCGCCTCGCTGGCGCCGGGCTGGCCCGGCATCGGGGCGCTGAGCATCGCCGCACTGTGGGCGGTCGGCGCCTTCGTGGTCGGCTACGCGGTGTTCCTGCGCCGCGCCCGGACCTTCGCGAAGGAGGTCTAGGCGTGCGCCGCACCATCGGTCAGATCGCGGGCGTCCAGGTCGACCCATCGCGTCCCGCCGTGGTCGTCGACGGGGTCACGGAGACGTTCCGGCTCTTCCACGAGCGGCCCGGCGGGCTGAAGGAGCGCCTCTACCGCTTCCGCCGCGCCTCGTACACGGACTTCAATGCGGTCGAGGACGTCTCCTTCCAGATCGACCACGGCGAGTCGGTCGCCGTCATCGGCCACAACGGTTCGGGCAAGTCGACGCTGCTGAAGCTGCTCGCCCGGATCCTGCCGCCCGACGAGGGCAGCGTGTTCACCAACGGGCGGGTCGCGTCGCTGCTGGAGCTCGGGGCGGGGTTCCACGGCGATCTGACCGGTCGCGAGAACATCTACCTGAACGGCGCCATCCTCGGCCTGTCGCGCACGGAGATCGACGAACGCTTCGACGAGATCGTCGACTTCGCCGGCATCCGGCCGCTGTTGGACACGGCGGTGCGCACCTACTCGTCCGGGCTCTACGTCCGGCTCGGGTTCGCCATCGCCGTGACCGTCGACCCGGACATCCTGCTGGTCGACGAGGTGCTGGCGGTCGGCGACGCGGAGTTCCAGGACCGCTCGCTCGAGCGGATGCGGGTGTTCCGGGACGCCGGCAAGACGTTCGTGCTGGTCAGCCACGACCTCGACGCCGTCCGGGAGATGTGCGACCGCAGCCTCGTGATGGAGCACGGCCGCGTCGTGTTCGACGGACCGGTCGCCGAAGGTGTCGAGCTGTACCGGCAGCGGGTGGCGTCCGCGTCCGCGCCGCCCGGTCCACGCCGCCGCGACGCCCGCCGCGTCCGTGTCGAGGAGGTCAGCCTCGTCGGCCCGGACGGCCAGGCAGCCGAGGAGGTGGCCCCGTCGACGAGCCTGGTGGCGCGCGTGCGGTTGCGCGCGTTGAACGCGGTCGACGTCTGCAGCGTGGGGCTGATCGTGACCCGTGGCGACGGCACGCACCTCTACGAACTGCACACGACCTGGCAGGGGGTGGGGGTGGGGCCGCTCGTGCCCGACCAGGAAGCGGTCGTGGACATGCGCTTCACGGCCCACCTGCTCGCCGGCCACTACGCGATCACGGTCACCGTGACCGACGAGTCCGGGCGGGAGACGTGGGCGGTGCAGCCCGACGCGGCCCGCTTCTCCGTGACACCTGCGCCGGGCGGCGCCGGGCTCGTCGACCTGGCCGCGTCCACCTCGGTGTCCGAGGGTCCGGCCCGCCGGCTGCCCGACCCGACCCAGACGGCACCGATCCCGGTCGCCCGCCTCCAGCGTCGTCGCCGCCTCAACCAGTGACCCCGCCGGCGACGCGATGAGGGTGGCGGCGCTGGTCGTCAGCTGGAACGCGGCGGCGCAACTGCCGGCCTGTCTGGCCAGCCTCGACGCCCAGGACCACGACGATCTCGAGGTGGTCGTGGTCGACAACGCCAGCAGCGACGGGACCGAGGCGGTGCTGGCCGCGGCGGAGCGTGACACCGGCCGCCGTCACCCGCTGCAGGTGGTCCGCAACCGCACCAACCGTGGGTTCACCGGCGCCGTCAACGACGGCCTGGCGATGGTCGACGCCGACGCGGTGCTGTTCTGCAACGTCGACGTCGACCTGGCCCCGACGCTGGTGTCGCGCTGCGTCGAGGTGCTGGCCCGTCACGCGGACGTGGGCTCCGTCCAGCCGAAGCTGTTGCGCACGGTCCGGGCCCCCGACGGCGCCGCGGTCATCGACACGACCGGGCACGTGCTGACGGCGGCGCGGCTGCTGCAGAACCGCGGCGAGGGCGAACGCGATGTCGGCCAGCACGAGCAGCCGGGCGAGGTGTTCGGGGTCTCCGGCGCGGTCGCGCTGCACCGCCGCACGATGCTGGACGACGTGGCGTGGCGGCTACCCGACGGCCGCCGCGAGGTATTGACCGAGGACCTGTTCGCCTACTTCGACGACGTCGAGTTGGACTGGCGTGCCCGGTTGCTGGGCTGGCGGGCCTGGTACGAGCCGACCGCGGTCGGCTGGCACGAGCGCGGTGGTGCCGGCGCGCGACGCACCTCACTGGTCGAGGCCCTGAACTGGTCGAACCGGCTGCTGACCGTGGCGACCTGCGACGACGCCCGCGCACTGCGCCGGGTCGCGCCGCTGGTCGTGGCCACCACCGCGCTGAAGACCGCGGAGCTGGCGGTGACCGTGCCCGCCGCCTTCGTGCCGGCCCTGCGCCGCCTGGCCCTGCTGCGGCGTGCGCGGTGGCGGCGACGGCAGCTGCAGGCCCGCGCGCGGGTGGCCCCCGACCAGCTGCTGCAGCGGTGGGTGGCGCCGTTCCGGTGGCGGCCCTGGGTGCGGACCTGGTGGCGCCGCGTCACGGGGCGGGCCCTGGGCGTGTGATCGCCGCTCGAGCGGCGGCCTCGAACGCGATGCGGCCCGGACCGTTTCCGGTCCGGGCCGCGTCGACGTCGACAGGTCGGCGCTACTCCTGGGCGTCCTCGCCCTCGGCGTCGCCGCCCTCGCCCTCGGGCTGCTCGGCACCGCCGGTGTCCAGCTCGCCCTCCTCGGCCGACTCGGTCGCGTCCTCGTCGGTCTGGACGTCGTCACCGCCGGGCTGTCCCTCCATCAGCTGCTCGTCGATGGGGGCCTCGACGTTGTCGTCGACCTCGACGTCCTCGTACTCGAGCACCCCCTCGGGGTAGGGGCCCAGCGGACGCTCGGGAGCGATGCCGTGGGTGCCGTAGTGGTCGATCACGAACGCGTGGGCGACGTCCTCGTCCCAGGTGTCGCAGTCCATCGCGACGCCCCAGGCGCGGAACGCGATCGCCTTACCGGAGCTGATGCCCGGGTCGGTGTAGGGCGAGACGAAGATCGCGACGCCGCCACGGTCGTTGCGGAAGCCGTTGGCGTTGAGGGTCTCGCTCCAGGTGCCCATCTCGTCGGCGACGCCGCCCTCGAGCTGGTCGGGGTCGTACCAGGCGATGATCGAGCCGTGCTCGAGGTTGTGCGTGGTGGAGCGCTCGTCGAGCTGACTGCCGGCACCGGCCGCCACGATCGGGTGCGTCTGCACCGTGTGGGGCCCGGAGTGGGTCGGGCGCACGTCGGTGTAGATGGTGTCGGCCGCCGGGGCCGCGTTGGCCTCGAAGTGGGTGCGGTCGGGCAGCGGTTCGCGGTCGACCAGCACCTCGCAACCCGCGGCCTGGCGCGCTTCCTCGGCGGTGTCCGAGTTGACCAGGATCGCGTCGTCGATGACGGTCGGGCCACCCAGGAAAGCCTGCAGGACGACGGCGCCGACCACACCCACGATCGCGGCGGTGATCAGGCCGTTGCGCAGGGTGTTGCGCTTGCGCTTCCTGGCGAGCTCCGCCTCGCGCCGTTTGCGCTCGTCGCGCGCCTGCGCACGGCGCTCCTTGTTGGTGAGACGTTCGCGTTCGGCCACGGAGGCAACACCTCGTCGTGCGGGGGAGGACACAGAGGTGGGGAGCGTACCCATCGGGCCCCGTCGGCGGCCGCTCGTGACGCGCGCCGCGCGTCACCGTTCCAGGAGGACCTCGTCGACGTCCACGGTGCCGCGGGGCGCCGGGGCCGCGGCGGGATGGCCGAGCGCCACCATGCCCAGCGGCTGCCACGACGCCTCCAGGCCCAGCACCTCGCGGACGGTCGGGGCGCAGAACGCCGTCGAGGAGATCCACGCCGCGCCGAGTCCGTGTGCTGCCAGCACCACCTGGAGGTTCTGCAGGGCGGCGCCGCCGGAGAGGACGAACAGGTCCCGCTCGGCCGTCGTGCGGCGCGGGTCGGGGTAGTGGTGGGCGCCGTCGAGGACGACGAACGGTGCGAGCAGCACCGGCGCCTCGCGCAGGACCGCGTCGGAGCGGGCGAGACGGCGTGCCACCACCGACGCGGGCACACCGTCGGCCGTGAGGTCCTCACGCCATCGCCGGGCCATGGCGTCCAGCAGCCGCTGGCGGGTGTCGGCGCGCAGCTGCAGGAACCGCCACGGCCGCGTGTGGTGCGGGGCCGGTGCGGTCATCGCGGCGGCCACGGCGGCCCGCACGGCGGTCTGGGGGACCGGCCGGGCGGGGTCGAAGCGGCGCACCGTCCGGCGGCTCGCGACCGCGAACTCCGCGGCGGTCGGGCCGCCGGCACGGAAGGCGTCCTGGTCCGCCGGGCGCAGCAGGTCACGACCCGTGCCGGGCCGGCCCGCCGGCAGTCCCCGGACCAGGACGAACGGGGTGCCGCTGCCCTTGTCGCGGACCAGGTCGGCCGCGCCGGCCACCTCGTCGGCGATGGCCGCCTCGGTGACCTCCAGCGATCGACCGTCCAGGTCGGTCGCGCCGCGCTCGTCGCGCAGCGCCGCGGTCCCGGCCACGCCGAGGGCGACCTCGGTCTGGCCCAGCCGCCACGGGCGACCGAACGTGTCGGTCACGACGATCCCGACCTGCCGCCCCGTGCGGCGCGTCACCTCGGCCCGCAGCCGTTCGGCCGACGCGTCGGGGTCTGTCGGCAGCAGCAGTGCGACGCGCTCACCGGGGACGTTGGAGGCGTCGATGCCGCCGTTGGCGCACACGAACCCGTGGGGGGTCTCCGTGACCAGCACGCCCGGGGTGTCCGCGACGATCCGGGCGGCGGTCTCGCGCGCCAGCCGGCGGCGGGCCTGCCGCGCGTCGCCGGCCGGCAGAGGACGGGTCGCGTCCTCGACCAGGCTGACCACCTTGGAGGCGACACAGACGACGTCGCCGTCACGGAGTTCGACCCCGGCGTCGGTGGCCGCCTGCAGCAGGGCGGCGGCCAGGTCGTCGCCCGCGCCGAAGCGCTGCTCGCTGGGCAGCGCGACCACCTCGAGGCGGGCGCTCACGGCGACACCTCCGCGGCCAGCGAGAGGCAGCTGCGGGCGAGGGCCGCCGCGATCTCGACGTCGTCCATGAGCGTGTCCGTGGCCAGGCACCGCACCCCCGTGGCCGCCACCTCGGCGACCGCGTCGCCGTCGCGGGTGTCGACCACCCAGCCGTCGAGCAGCCCGCCGTAGTGGGCGGCCACACCGGCCGCGCTGACCTGCGCCCCGACGGCCGGCAGCAGGCGGTGCGCCATGCCGCGCACGACGCGGCCGCCGATGACGGGGGAGACGCCGACGACCGGTGCCGCCGTCTGGTGGACGGCCTCGCGCACACCCGGGATCCGCAATATCGGATCGATCGACACCACGGGGTTGGAGGGAGCGATCAACACGGCGTCTGCGTCGAGGATGGCCTCGACGACGCCGGGTGCCGGCTCCGCGTCCGCCCCACCGGCCAGGACGACCTCGGTCACCTCGGGCTCGGCCCGTTCCCGGACCCAGTACTCCTGGAAGTGCAGGTCCCGCCCGTCGCGCGTGCGGATGCGGGTCTCGACCCGGTCGTCGGTCACCGGCAGCAGGCGGACCTCGACACCGAACGCCCGGCGGATCTCGTCGGTGACCGCCGACAGCGGGGCGCCCTCGCGCAGGCGTGCGGTGCGGTGCAGGTGCGTGGCGAGGTCACGGTCGCCCAGCGTGAACCACCCCTCGTGCCCGAATCGGCGCAGTTCCCCGGCCACGACGTGCCGCTCGTCCGCGCGGCCCCACTGCTGTTCGGGATGCACCACGCCACCGAGCCAGTAGGTGATGGAGTCGAGGTCGGGACAGATGCGCAGGCCGTGCAGCGTCAGGTCGTCGCCGACGTTGACGACGGCCACCACCTCCCCGGGGGCGACCGCGGCGGTCAGTCCACGCAGGAACCTCGCCGCGCCGACACCGCCGGCCAGAACCGCGTACACGACCGCCTCCTGCTGCGCGTGTGGGAGCCAGCGCACGGTAGTGGCTCGGGCGGGCAACCCCTGTCCGCACGAACCTGTACAATGACCTTGACGAAACCTGTACAGCGTGCCAAGCTTTCGACATCGTCCTTCCGCGACGTCCGCTCCGCTCCCACGTGTCTGGAGACCCCATGAGCGCCTCGTCCGCCGCGATCCCGGCGCCCCGCACCCTGCGCACCAGCTCGTCGGCGGCCGCGCGCCGCGCCGTCGAGGTGCCTGCCGCCGACCGCACCAGCGAGGAGCTGCTCGTCGCCGTCGCCCACGGTGACCAGCGTGCCTTCGCCGAGCTCTACGACCGGGTCTGCCCGCAGGTGCTCGGCGTCACGCTGCGCGTGCTGCGCGATCGCGCCCTCGCCGAGGAGGTCAGCCAGGAGGTGCTGGTCGAGGTCTGGCGCAAGGCGGACCGCTTCGACCCCGGCCGCGGTACCGCGTCCGGCTGGATCACCACGCTCGCCCACCGGCGCGCGGTCGACCGCGTGCGCAGCGAGCAGGCCAGCCGCGACCGCGACCACCGTGTCTCGCGGCGTGACGAGGGCCGGGCCTTCGACGAGGTCGCCGACGAGGTCGAGGTCCGGCTCGACCACTGGCAGGTCCGCAACGCCCTCGCCGCGCTCAGCGACCGCCAGCGCGAGGCGATCGAGCTGGCCTACTTCGCCGGCCACACCTACCGCGACGTCGCCCGCGTGCTCGGCATCCCGGAGGGCACCGCGAAGAGCCGGTTGCGCGACGGCCTGCTGCGACTGCGCCAGGCCCTCGAGGACCACGTGTAGGCATCCCCGCAGACCTGATTCCCGGCCGCGCCTGCGCCCGGTCGCCGGCGACCCGCCTCCCGCCGGCCGCGCGCGCCCCGCTCCCGGACGCCGAGGCCCCTCGTCCCGCCGCGAGGGGCCTCGTCGTGTCCGGGGGCGTCTCGTCGAGCCTCGTGGCGGCCGGGCTCACGTCGTCGTTCCACGCGGTCACGGAGGCGGACGCGGCGTGCGCGGTGCGCGCCAACCCCACCAGTGGGGGCCGACGGTGACCGATCGACCCAACCGGTAGTGGTGTTTCGCTTGACAGATGTCCGTCGGTGCCCAGAATGACGCGCATGTAGTTCCACGGGTGTCGACAGCGACAGGATGCAGCGGATGGGGGCCATCGCGGAGCTCAGCGCCCGATTGGCGTTCGATGCCGACGATCGAGAGTGGATGCTCGAGGCCAAGTGCCTCGATGCGGATCCCGAGGCGTTCTTCCCGGAGAAGGGCGGCTCGACCCGCGAGGCCAAGCGCATCTGCACCGCTTGTCCCGTGCGGGACGAGTGCCTGGAGTTCGCGTTGTCCAACGACGAGCGATTCGGCATCTGGGGCGGCCTTTCGGAACGTGAACGGCGACGGGCGAAGCGCCTGTCCGCCTGACGCGGCGTCGGCGAATCCGACTGGTCCCCGCCGAGGGGCCCTGATACCGTCCGGCCGCGCTCCGAGCAGGAGCGCTTCCGGCGGCTGGTTCTGGCACCCCGCGTACGGCATGACGCCGACGGTCGTCCACGCCGCCCGGTCCCCAAGCGGCCCCGTGCACCGGGACACACGCGTGTCGCTGGCAGTGCGGGCCATCCGACGGATCCAGGAGCGCCCGGGCCGTGCCGGTTTCCTCCGATCTTCCCACCGTGCTCGTCGTGCTCGTCACGCACGACGGCGCCCATTGGCTTCCCCGCACCCTGGCGGCGTTGGCCGAGCAGAGCCATCCCTCGTTGGACGTCGTGGCCGTCGACAACGGCAGCACCGACACGACCCGCGACGTGCTGCTCGCCCACCTCGACGCCGACCAGGTGCTGGTCGCCGAACGTGACCTCGGCTTCGGTGCCGCGGTCTCCATGGCGCTGGACGCACGCCCCGCAGCTGGGCCGGACGCGGCTCCCTACGTGCTGTTCCTGCACGACGACGCCGCGCTCGCACCGGACGCGGTCGAGCGGCTGGTCCACGCCATGGAGGCCGATCCGCGCCTGGCGATCGTCGGGCCCAAGCAGCGGGTGTGGGGCCAGGAGCACGAGCTGCAGTCGGTCGGCTGGACCGTGGACCTCACCGGCCGCGCCGACAGCGGCGTGGACCCCGGCGAGCTCGACCAGGGCCAGCGCGACACCGAACGGCGCAGCCTGTACGTCTCCACCAGCGGCATGCTGGTGCGGCGGGACGTGTTCGACGACCTGGGCCGGTTCGACCGCCGCTACCACCTCTTCCGTGACGACCTCGACCTGTGCTGGCGGGCCTGGCTGGCCGGCCACGACGTCGAGGTGGTCCCCGAGGCGGTCACCGCGCACGTGGCGGCCGCGACCAACTACCTGCGCCTCGGCCAGACCCGCTTCATCGGCCCCCGCTACTTCGCCGAGCGCAACACCCTGGCGACGCTGCTCAAGAACTACGGCTTCGCCCGTCTGCTGCTGGTCGTCCCGCTGTACTTCCTGGTCGGCGTCGCCAAGGTGTTCGGGTTCCTGTTGACCCGTCGCGTGTCCGACGCCTGGCAGACGGTGCGGGCGTGGATCTGGAACGTCCTGCACCTGGCCGAGACGCTGCGGTTGCGCCGCGAGGTCCAGAGCACACGGCGCCGCACCGACCGCGAGCTGCGCGAGCTGTTCGGACGCATCATCCCGCGCGTCCGCGCCTACGCGGAGGCCATCGGGGAGTGGATCGCCGGCGGCGACGTGGACCACGGCGGCTACGCGGCCGTGCCGCGCGACCCCGGCGAGCCGGTGTCGGGGCCACGCCGGCTCGCACGTGCCATCAAGCGGCGGCCGGTGCTCACGGTCGGCGCCGTGCTGACGCTGGTCGTGCTGGTCGGCGCCTGGCCCCTGCTGCTGCCCGGCGAGCTGCGCGGCGGCGAGTTGGCGCCCTGGCCGGCGAGCCCCGCCGCGTTCCTCGCCGACTACGCCGCCGGGTGGCACGTCGCCGGCGCGTTCGGCACGGCCGAGGCCTCGTCGCCGGCGCAGGCGGTGCTGGGTGCGCTGCACCTGCTGGTGTTCGGCAGCAGCTACGCCGCCCCGCGCCTGCTGCTGCTCGGCCTGCCCCTGATCGCCTGGCTGCTCGCCCTGCGCGCGGCCCAGGGCTTCTCGCAGCTGCGCCTGGCCCGTGTCGTGGCCGCGACCGCGTACGTGCTCTCCCCACCGGCCCTCGCCGCCCTGGCGACCGGACGTGTCGGTGCGCTCGTCGTCCTCGCCGCGCTGCCGGGCATCGTGGCGGCCGGCACCGTGCTGGCACGGCCGGCGTCCGCCTCGACCAGCGCCTGGCGGGCGGTCGCCGCGGTCGTGCTGCTCGGCGCGATCGCGGGTGCGTTCGAACCCGTCCTCCTGCCCGCCCTGGCCCTCGCCGGCCTGCTGGTCCTGGCACTGGGATGGCGCGCCGCGCCCGCCGACGACCCCGGCTGGCGTCGCTACCTGGTCATCCGTTGCCTCACCGCCGCGGTCGGCCCGTTCGTCCTCCTGCTGCCGTGGAGCCTGCGCCTGTTCGCCGACGACGGCCCGCTGCACACCGGCGGTGGCGACGTGGTCGTCGACGAGCTCTGGCGCTGGCTCACCCTCACGCCCGACCTGGCCGGTGTGCCCGCGCCGATCGTGGGCGTCGGCTTCGTCCTGGCGGGCCTGCTCGGGCTGATGCTGGGCACGCCCCGCCGTCCGGCGATCGTCGCCACGCTCTGGAGCCTCGCGCTGACCGGAGCGGTGGCGGCCTGGTTGTTCAGCCGCGCCGGCGTGGTGACCTGGCCGGGGGTGCCGCTGCTGCTGACCGCGCTCGCCTACGCCGGCCTGCTGGCCCTGGCGTTCGCCACCGCCGAGGCACAGCTGACCCGGCACGCGTTCGGTTGGCGACAGCTGGCCGCCCTCACCACGGGCTTGGCCGTCGCCCTGGCGCTGGGGATCGTCGCCGCGCAGATCGCGCGTGGCCCCTGGGAGGCCTACGCGGTCGACCAGCCGCCGTTGCCGGCCTTCGTGACCGCGGCCGCGGCGGAGGAGGGTCCGTTCCGTGTGCTCGTGGTCGCGGACGACGACGAGCGCGGCATCACCTGGGAGGTGGTTGACGGTCACGGGCCGACGATGGCCGCCTACGGCGTGGCTGACGCCGAGGTCGCGACGCGGCTCGTGGAACCCGTGCTGACCGCGACGCTCAGCGGCGCCGACCCGGCCGCGGCCCGCGGTCTGGGTGCCCTCAACGTTCGCTACGTGTTCGTGCCGCCGGGGGGCACCAGCGACCAGCTGGACCTCGCGCTGCGCTCGCAGTTCGGCCTGGAGCCGCGACCCATCGCGGACGGGCGGCTGTTCGCGGTGCCCAACTGGTTGCCGGTCGCCGCGGCCGTCACGGGCGCCGAAGCCGCAGACGTCGCCGCCGGCGACCTGCCCCCGACGGCCGAGGTGACGCCGCTGCAGCCCGACGGCCCCGCGGTCTACCGCGGCGAGGTCGCGGAAGACGCGGTCGTCGCCGTGGCCGAGGAAGCGGATGCCGACTGGGCCGGCACGGTCGGGCGCACCCGCCTGCGTGCCGCCGCCGGCGGCAGCGACCTGCTCGTCTTCGAACCGACGGAGACCGGCGGGCGCGTCGAGGTTGCCCACCTCGGCGACACCGCCCGCGGCGTCGCGGTGGCCGGCCAGTTGATCGCCCTGCTGCTCGTCGTGTCCCTCGCCCTGCGTCCGCCGCGGTTCGCGCGCCGGCGTGACGCCGAGCCGGAGCCTCCGACCGCCCCACCCACGGCGCCGGCCAAGACCCCGGAGGTGGTCGCATGAGGCGCCGTCGGACCTGGATCGCCGCCGCCCTGGCCGTGGTGACCGCCGCGGGCGTGCTGGCCGCGGACCGGCTGCCGGACCTACCGGAGGCCAGCCCGGCGGTTGCCGCCCCGGCCGCCGAGGCGGCCGTGTCGGGCGCCTGGACCTGCCCCGTCGGTGACGGTCGCGAGGGCAGCGAGCTCGCGATCACCGCGGCCCGCCCCGGCGACGTCGGCGCGGGCCCCGGTCTGCTGGAGCTCGACGTCCTCGAGCAGGGCGAGGCGCGCCCCAGCGCCTCGCCGCCCGTCTTCCCCGGCGCGCACGTACGCACCCGGGTGCAGGGCGACGCGGACCTGGCCACGTTCGCCCGCTGGAGCGAAGGACCGGTGGCCGTCAGTCGCGAGTGGCGCCTCGAGGAGATCGACGACGTCCCCGAGGCGACGGTCGCAGGCCCCTGCCAGCACGCCCTCTCCGACCGCTGGGTGCTGCCCGGCATGAGCACCGAGGGCGGCCACGAGGCCCGCATCCGGGCCGCGAACCCGTTCGCGACCGACGCGACCGTGGCGGTCGGCTTCGTCACCCCCGAGGGGCCGCAGGAGCCGCTGGCCCTGCAGAACCTCACGGTCCCGGCGCACGGGACCTTGGAGCTGACGGTCAACGAGGCGCTGCCCGAGCAGCCCGACCTGACCGCCGTCGTCCGGGTGCTGTCCGGTCGCGCGCTGGTCGAGGGCTACCAGCTCGCGCGCAGCGAGATCGGCGACGTCGACGGTGCCTCGCTGCTGTCGCCCAGCACGGCGCCGGCCGAGAGCTGGACGGTTCCCTGGGTCTCCGAGGCCGAGGGCGACACCTCCTGGTTGTGGGTGGTGAACCTGGGCGACCGGCCCGCGCCGGTCGAGCTCACGCTCCACACGCCCGACGGCGGCGTGCCACCCGAGGGGCTGAGCGAGCTCACCGTCGCGCCGGGACAGGTCCGGCGCGTGGACCTGCGCGGCACCCTGCCCGAGGGCGTCACGGCCGCCGCCGTGACGGCCCGCTCGGACGGTGCCCCGATCCACGTCGCCGGGGCCGTCCTGCGCGGCGACGACGACACCGAGCGCACGGGGTTCGCCGTCCAGCTCGGGATCCCGTCCACGGACGACGCGTGGCTCGTCAGCGGCGGGGCCAGCGCCGGCCGCACGGAGCGTCTGGACGTCGTCAACCCGGGCAGCGAACCGGCGCGCTTCAGCGTCACGCTCTTCAACGGCGCGACGATCCTGCGTCCGGACGAGCTGGCCGACCTCGAGGTGGGACCGGGCCAGTCGCTGCCCGTGCTGCTGAACGAGGCCCTCGGCGAGGTCGACGGCTGGTCCGCCCAGGTCGTCGCCTCGGAGGGTGAACTCGTCGTCGGGCGGGTGGCGGCCACGCGATCCGGCGTGCTGTCGCTGGTGGCGCACGCGGGCATCCCCAGCGCCGCGTGGTCACCGGCGGGGACCTCGCTGGTCGTGCAGCCCGAGCCCGGCGTGGTCCAGCGGCTGGGCACCGCGCGCGGGATCCAGGCTCCGGACCCGCTCGGTCGCGTGGACGAGGAACCGGTCGACGAAGGCCCGCTCGACGAGGCCGACGCCGAGGATCCCGTTACCGAGGCCGACGCCGAGGTGGAGGGCGACGCGGACGCCGACGCGGACGCGGAGGGCGATGCGGACGCCGATCGCGACGCGAACGGCTGAGGCGCCCGCCCGGCGCGCGGGTGCTAGCTCCAGCCGAAGTCGTCGAGTCGGTCGTCGTCGATGCCGAAGTGGTCGGCCAGCTCCTGCACGATCGTCAACTGCACGAGATCGAGCAGGTCGCTGCGACTGGCGGCGCGGGCCTCCAGCGGCCGACGGTAGAGCGTCAGGCGAATGGCGGGATCGGCCGATCCACGCGTGCGACGACCGTCGCCGAGTCGCCGTAGCCGCGCCAGCACCACCTCGGCGGCGTCGGCGTCGGGCGGCACCTCGGCGACCGCGACCTGGATGTCCGTGAGGTAGCGCAGCAGACCGTCCGGGAGCCCCGACACCGCGTCGTCCACGAGTCGGTCGAAACGCTCGGCGCTGGTCATGCGATAGCCGTCGACCGGCCGCCGACGGCGATCGGCGGCGGAGCGTCGGTGGCGGGCATGGCGGTCGGGCATCCCGGTGAGCGTAGCCGCGACCGCCTCCAGCCCCCGTCCGTCGGGATGCGGTGGGACGCCGAATCACAACATCGTCTTGGGTCCGGGTCGGCACCCAAGATGGGCCATCGTGGATGCTTGCGTCGGTGAATGTCACGGGTGTGGTTCACTTCCCGCGTGTCCGGTACGGGAGAGCTCCGCCAGGGCGTCGCGCGCGACGCCGTCGTCCGCCCGCTCGCGCTGGCGGCCGACCGCGCGTGCTCGCGTCCGAGCTGTCCGGCCCCGGCCAGTGCCACGCTGACGTTCAACTACGCGGAGCGCGAGGCCTGGATCACCCGCCTCGCCGAGGCACGGGCGCCCCAGTCCTACGACCTGTGTGCTGTGCACGCGGCTCGCACGCAGCCACCGCACGGCTGGCGGCTGCGTGACCGTCGGCCCGCAGAGGAACAGGGCCGCGAGGAACCGCAGGCGCACACCTCGTTCGGCGGACCCGACACCGTCGCGGTGCTCGCTGCCGCGTTGCGGGCCGTTCCCGACCTCCCGACGCCGGAGCCGGTCCGTCCCGTGACGGCCGCCTCCGCTCCGTCGGGTACCGACGCGTCCGAGCCCGCTGCACCCGGGCCCGTGGCGCATCCCTCCACCTCGCCGCCCGGCGCGAGCGACGAGGTCGCCGACGCGACGCCCGAGGACAGCACGTCTTCC
The DNA here is from genome assembly GCF_041821065.1 of Egicoccus sp. AB-alg2. Lineage (NCBI taxonomy): Bacteria > Bacillati > Actinomycetota > Nitriliruptoria > Egicoccales > Egicoccaceae > Egicoccus > Egicoccus sp. AB-alg2. The sequence goes on from NZ_JBGUAX010000004.1 coordinate 35,601, forward strand.
CCGGTCCTCGGGGCGTCGGCGTCGGACGCGGCCCGCGAACCGTCGTCGGAGACGACCCGCGTTGCCAGGGCCAAGCCGGTCCTGGCCGCGCGGGCCCGCACGTCGCCGAACCGGGGCCCCGCTGCCGACTGGTGAGCTCGCGGCCCCCGCCGGCCCGGGGTGGCGCAGGCCGTGCGCCCGCGCAGCCCGAGGCGAGGACATCGCTGGCGGCGCCTGCATCGGCGTGTCCACCCCCACTATGGTGCGTCCGTTGATTCTTGGGGTCCATCAGGAGCCCAAGAACGGACGACGACACCGACGGGGGAGGGGGCCGTGGCCCTGCCGCGCGACCTGATCACCCAGATCCGGCGCCTCGACCAGTACGAGCTGCGTCGGTTGCTCATCGTCGTCCGCGGCCTGCTCGTCGCCGCGGACGGTCCGCCCGGCGCCCACGAGACGGACCTGCCCCCGACACTTCGCTACCGGCAAGAGCACGTCCGGTGCGGCAAGGCCGGGTGCACGACCTGCCCCCACGGCCCCTACTGGTACGCGTACTGGAAGGAGGACGGCCGGACCCGCAAGCGCTACCTCGGGCGGAACCTGCCGGGCGCGGCCGACGGTGCGGAGCCGGACGCCGGCGAGGCGACGGCGGGTGAGCTGACGCAGGGTGGGACGGCCGAGGGCGAGGCGCGCCACCCGGGACGGCAACGGGCCCGGGAGTAGGCTCGCGCCGGTCCGTCCCGCTCGCCACCAAGGAGCCTCTCGTGCCGGTCTCCCCAGACGTCCTCGACGCGGTCGTGAAGGCCTACGACGTCCGGGGACTGGTCGGCGACCAACTCGACGAGGCCTTCGCGCACGCCTTCGGCGCCGCCACCGCGCAGGTGCTCCTCCCGGACGGCGGACGGCTCGTCGTCGGGCACGACATGCGCCCGTCGTCGCCCGTCCTGGCGGGTGCCTTCGCCGAGGGGGCCCTGGCTCGCGGCGTCGACGTGGTCGACATCGGGCTCGCCTCGACCGACCAGCTGTACTTCGCCTCGGGCGTGCTCGACGCCGCCGGTGCGATGTTCACGGCCAGCCACAACCCGGCCGCCTACAACGGGATCAAGTTGTGCCGACCCGGCGCGGTGCCGGTCGCGATCGACACGGGGCTCGGCGACATCCGCGACCTCGCGCCACAGATCGACCGACTGCCGCCCGCCGCGCCCGGTCTACGCACCGAGCAGGACCTGACCGACCGGTTCGCCGCGCACGTGCGCTCGTTCGTCGACCCGGACGCGCTGCGTCCCGTGCCGGTCGCGGTCGATGCCGGCAACGGCATGGCAGGCCACGTCTGGCCCGCCGTGGTGGAGGGCCTGCCGATCGAGACCACCCCGCTCTTCTTCGAACTCGACGGCAGCTTCCCGAACCACCCGGCCAATCCGCTCGAACCGGAGAACCTGCGCGACCTCCAGGCGGCCGTGCGCGCCGGCGGGCATGCCCTCGGGCTCGCCTTCGACGGTGACGCGGACCGCGTCTTCGCCGTCGACGAACAGGGCCGGCCCGTGTCCTCGTCCTTGATCGGCGCCGTGGTCGCGGACCGCCTGCTCGCACGCCATCCCGGCGCGAGCGTGCTCTACAACCTGATCTGCTCGCACACCGTGCCGGAGACGATCGAGGCGGCCGGTGGCGTCGCCGTGCGCACCCGGGTCGGGCACTCCTTCATCAAGCGCCGCATGGCGGAGACCGACGCCGTCTACGCGGTCGAGCACTCGGGCCACTACTACTTCCGGGACAACTACCGCGCCGACTCCGGGATGATCGCCGCGCTCGTGCTGCTCGAGGCCGTGGCCGCGGCCGACGCGCCCTTGTCCGAGGTGGTGGCGCCCTACGACCGCTATGCGGGATCCGGGGAGCTCAACTACGAGGTCGCCGACCAGCGGGCGGCCATGGACCGGGTCGCGGCCGCATTCGCCGACCGGGGCCGGGCCGACACCGAGGACGGGCTCACCGTCGTCACGACCGACGGCTGGTTCAATCTGCGACCCAGCAACACCGAACCGCTGCTGCGGCTCAACGTCGAGGCCGACGACGAGGCGACCATGGCCCGCCTGCGCGACGAGGTCGCCGACCTCGTGACGACCGGCTGACACGACCCCGAACCCGCCCGCACACCACCCGAGGAGCGCGTCGTGGCACTCGACGAGCGTCTGCTCGACATCCTGGTCTGCCCCGCCTGCCAGGCCGCCGTCGACTACAAGGAGCGGCGCCACCTCGTCGTGTGCGCCGGTTGCGGCCTGCAGTACCCGGTTCGCGAGGGCATCCCGGTCATGCTCGTCGAGGAGGCCACGCGCGGGCGGCGTAGCGAGGGCTGAGGGGGCACGAGGCGGCACGGGGCGTCGGGCCGGTTACGATGCCCGGCCGCTCGCCGCCGGCACCCCGCCCGTGAAGAAGGTCGACACCCGTGCCCGACAGCTCGACGCCGCGTCAGGATCCGCGTCCGGCGGTCGTCGTCGACCATCGCCCGTGGGGGAACTTCCGCCGCTACACCTGTGACGAACCCTCCACCGTCAAGCTGATCACCGTCGACCCGGGCCAGCCGCTGAGCCTGCAGCGTCACACCCACCGCGACGAACTCTGGGTCGTGCTCGACGACGGGCTGATCGTCCAGGTCGGCGACGACGTGCACAAGGCCGTCGCCGGCGACGAGTTCTTCATCCCGCGCGGCACCGTCCATCGCGTGACCGGTGGCGACGCGGGCGGCCGGTTCGTCGAGATCTGCTTCGGCGCCTTCGACGAGGACGACATCGAGCGCCTCGCCGACGAGTACGGGCGCGCCTGACCGGCCCGTCGTCCACAGGCACGATCCGGCCCGGAGCGGCCACGGTCGCGGGGCTGCGCTCGACTCCGCCACCGTGCGCGCCTCCGATCTCGCCGACCTGCTCGCCCCGTCCAGGTGCCTGGCCTGCCGGGTGCGGGCGCCGCTGCCGTGGTGCGGGGACTGTGCGGCGCAGGTCCGCCCCGTCACGGGCGGTTGCCGCCGGTGCGGCGGCGCTCGCGGCGCGGGCCATCCGTGCTGGCCGGCCGGTGCCCCGTTCGTCTCCACCACGGCGGTGTACGACTACCGCGGTCCCGTGGCGGCCGCGGTGGTGACCGCGAAGCTCGGCGGTGCCCGGGCGGGCTGGCAGCCGCTGGCCACACAGCTCGCGGCGGCGGTCGCCGCGGCACCACCGGACGTGGACGCGGTGACGTGGGTGACGACCGCCGACCGGCGTCGGCGTGCCCGTGGCCTCGACCACGCGCGCGTGCTGGCCGAGACGGTCGCGTTCCGGCTGGGGCTGCCGGCGCTCGCCACTGTCGCGGCCGTCGACCGCGGACGCGCGCCGGACCGGTTCGTGGCCCGCCGCCGCCTGCCGGGGTCGAACCTGCTGCTCGTCGACGACGTGCTGACCACCGGGACGACCGCGGTGAGGGTCGCCGGGGTGCTCCAGGCCGCCGGTGCCGGGGCGCTGCACCTCGCCGTGCTGGCGCGTGCGGGCAGCCACCCGCTGGTCGGTGCGCCCGGGCCGGACGGCAGTGTGCGCGATGCCGCAGGTTGAGGTTCCGGACCCTCCATGGCTGCTAGCGTCGAGGGCACACGGCCGGGGACGTCGCTTCCCCGCCTTCGCCGACGGCCCCTGGCGTGGCACCGCGGCTTCACCGTCGCGGTGGCTCGACACCGCGCGCGGTGCGGCCCGACGGCCCGTCGCTCGTCGCACCCGGGTGGTGGAAACCCCGCACCCGCGGGTGCGACCAGATCGCCCACTCCGGGCGAGAAGAGCGAGGAGGAGCCGTGCGGATCACCGTCAAGGGCAAGAACCTCGATGTTCCCGAGCACGTGCGGGACGAAGCGATCGCGAAGCTGTCGCGCGTCCGGCGCCTGTTCGATCGGTTCATCGACATGGAGGTGGTGTTCTCCGAGGAGAACAACCCCCGCATCGAGGACCGGGTGCACTGCGAGGTGGTGCTCCACGCGAAGGGCAAGTACCTCCGGGCGTCCGCCGCGGCGCCCGATCCCCTGACGGCAATCGACCGGGTCGAGGCCAAGCTGTCCCGGCAGGTGCGCAAGCTCAAGACACAACTGGTCACTCGTCCACGTCGCCAGGCCGTGCCGCCCGAACTGGTCGGGGTGGCACCGATGGCGGCCGACGAGCCGCTGGAGGACGACGAGCTCGTCTGAGAGCTCGTCCGGGCGAACCGAGGTCGCGGCGGGCGGAGCGCCGCGACCTCTCACCACGCCCGGGTCACGACCGGCCGGACCACGGCCGGCCGGCGCACGCTGCCCCACGGGGGCACGTCCTGGCGTGCGCGATGCGACGAAGGGGCTAGACTCCTGCGAGTGCGTCTCCGGTGGCCTCGCGCGCATCGCGCCCCGGGGCGCGACGGTCCCCGCCCGGGGAACGGGTACGGCGAAGCGGAGAGGGCACCGTGGCCGACGACCGCATCCGAATCCTGATCGCCGACGACCACGAGCTGTTCCGTCGCGGCCTTCGCATGGTGCTCGAGGACGAGGACGACATCGAGGTCCTCGGTGAGGCCGGCGACGGCCAGGCCGCCGTCGAGCTCGCCCGCGAGCACGCCCCGGACGTCGTCGTGATGGACGTCCGCATGCCCGCGTTGTCGGGCATCGAGGCCGCCCGGCGGATCAAGGAAGAGGAGCCGGGCACCAAGATCCTCGTGCTGACGATCAGCGACGAGGAGGACGACCTCTACGAGGCCATCAAGGCCGGCGCCAACGGCTACCTGCTCAAGGAGATCTCGATCGACGAGATCGGCAACGCCGTGCGCTCCGTCCACGGCGGGCAGTCGCTGATCTCGCCGTCCATGGCCAGCAAGCTCCTCGACGAGTTCGCGGCCATGATCAAGAAGGACGAGGAGAAGGAGCAGGTCCCGGCCCCGCGGCTGACCCCGCGCGAGATGGAGGTGCTCCAGCACGTCGCGCAGGGCATGAACAACCGCGAGATCGCCAAGGCGCTGTTCATCTCGGAGAACACGGTCAAGAACCACGTGCGCAACATCCTGGAGAAGCTGCACCTGCACTCCCGGATGGAGGCCGTCGTCTACGCCGTGCGTGAGAAGCTGCTCGAGATCAAGTAGGGCTCACCGGCTGCTGCGGGGCGCCGCAGGGCAAGCGTGCCGCCTGCCCTCGTGCCGTACCATCGAGCGGTCCTCTCGTGGGCCGACGCCGGGCGCGTCGCGGGCGGGAGGATGTCGAGCGCCGGGGCGTCGCCGGTCCGGCCGCCGACCGGGCCGCCGCACGGGCGTCCCGACGAGCCGATGCCGTGACACAGAAGGCCATTCCGATGGTGATGGACAAGCTCCTCCGCATGGGGGAGGGCCGCAAGGCCAAGCAGACGCAGAAGATCGTCGACGAGGTCAACGCGCTGTCCGACGAGATCGCGGCCCTGTCCGACGCCGAACTGAAGGCCAAGACCGACGAGTTCAAGGCCCGGCTGGCGGACGGCGCGGAGGTCGAGGACCTTCTCGTCGAGGCGTTCGCGGTGGTCCGCGAAGCGGCATGGCGGGTGCTCAAGCAGCGACCCTACGACGTGCAGGTCTTCGGCGGCGTCGCCCTGCACAACGGCAACATCGCGGAGATGAAGACCGGTGAGGGCAAGACCCTGACCTCGACCATGCCGGTCTACCTCAACGCCCTCACCGGCAAGGGCGTGCACATCGTCACGGTCAACGAGTACCTCGCCAAGCGCGACGCGGAGTGGATGGGCCGCGTGCACAACTGGCTGGGGCTGACGGTCGGCGTCGTGCACTCCGGCCAGACCCGCGACGACAAGCGCGCCGCCTACGCCCGCGACATCACCTACGGCACCAACAACGAGTTCGGCTTCGACTACCTGCGCGACAACATGGCCTGGGACAAGCGTCTCCAGGTCCAGCGTGGCCACTACATGGCGCTGGTCGACGAGGTCGACTCGATCCTGGTCGACGAGGCCCGTACCCCGCTGATCATCTCCGGGCCAGCCGAGCAGTCCGCCGACCTCTACCAGGTGTTCGCACGCCGGGTCGCGCCCAACCTCGCCAAGGGTGAGGAAGGCGACCGGCCGGGTGAGGCGACCGGCGACTACGTCGTCGACGAGGCCAAGCGGACCGTCGCCGTCACCGAGGAGGGCGTGGCGAAGGTCGAGCAGCTGCTCGGCATCGACAACATGTACGAGTCGGTCAACACGCCGCTCATCCACCACCTGCAGAACGCGCTGAAGGCCAAGGAGCTGTTCAAGCGCGACCGCGAGTACATCGTCGTCGACGGCGAGGTCAAGATCGTCGACGAGAACACCGGTCGCGTCCTCGACGGACGGCGCTACTCCGAGGGCCTGCACCAGTCGATCGAGGCCAAGGAGGGCGTGAAGGTCAAGGAGGAGAACCAGACCCTCGCGACCATCACGCTGCAGAACTACTACCGCACCTACGACAAGCTGGCCGGCATGACCGGTACGGCGAAGACCGAAGAGGTCGAGTTCCTCGAGATCTACAAGCTCGGGGTCGTCGAGGTCCCGACCAACCGCCCGATCCAGCGCGACGACCGTGCGGACCTGATCTACAAGACCGAGAAGGCCAAGTTCGCCGCGGTCGCGGACGAGATCCAGGAGCGCCACGAGGCGGGCCAGCCGATCCTGATCGGCACCACCTCGGTGGAGAAGTCCGAGTACCTGTCGAACCTGCTGACCCGCATGGGCATCAAGCACGAGGTGCTCAACGCGAAGAACCACGCCCGTGAGGCCCACATCGTCGCCCAGGCCGGCCGCCTCGGCGCCGTCACCGTGTCGACCAACATGGCGGGTCGTGGTACGGACATCATCCTCGGCGGCAACCCCGAGGAGGTGGCGCGGACGGAGATCTCCCAGCTGCCCGAGGACGCCACGCTCGAGGAGCGCAACGCCGCCTATCTCGAGGCCATCGAACGTCTCGAGCCCGAGTTCCGGGTCGAGGGCGAGAAGGTCAAGGAACTCGGCGGGCTGTACGTCATCGGTACGGAGCGCCACGAGTCGCGGCGCATCGACAACCAGCTGCGCGGCCGCTCCGGCCGTCAGGGCGACCCGGGCACCAGCCGGTTCTTCCTGTCGCTCGAGGACGACCTGATGCGGCTGTTCAACGCCGCGGCCGTCGAGCGGATCATGACCCGCCTGAAGATCCCCGAGGACGTGCCGATCGAGCACAAGTGGGTCACCAAGGCGGTCGCCAACGCGCAGCGGCAGGTGGAGAGCCTCAACTTCGACCGGCGCAAGAACGTCCTCAAGTACGACGACGTCATGAACGAGCAGCGAAAGGTCGTCTACGGCCAGCGCCAGTCGCTGCTCGAGGGCGACGTCGAGGCGATCTCCGACCTCGCGCAGAAGTACGTCGAGGACACCGTCGAGGGGCTCGTCGAGGAGCACTGCCCGCCGGGCGTCTACCCCGAGGAGTGGGATCTCGACGGTCTCGCCGAGCGCCTGCAGATGGTCTACGACACGGCGTTCGACTTCGGGGCACTCGACCTGGAGAGCATCGACCGCGACCAGCTCGTCGAGGCGCTGATCGACGACGCCTTCGAGGCCTATGAGAAGCGCGAGCAGGAGGTCGGTGGCGAAGAGGTCATGCGCGAGATCGAGCGGCGCGTGATCCTCTCCGTCGTCGACCGCAAGTGGCGCGAGCACCTGTACGAGATGGATGCGCTGCGTGACGGGATCGGGCTGCGCGCCGTCGGGCAGCGCGACCCGCTGACGGAATACCAGCGTGAGGCGTACGACTCCTTCGTCGCCATGATGTCCGGCGTGAAGGAGGAGGCGACGACCTACTTCTTCCGCCTGCCGGTCAAGCAGGACGAGCCGGGCGAGGACGAGTCGGCGCCGGCCGGCGACGCCGCCGCGTCCGGGTCCGACGAGCCGGCCGCGGCGGCGGCGCCTGCCGCGACCGAGCGGGTGGAGAAGGCGATCCCGCTGGGGCAGCAGCGCGGTACGGGCGCCCGGCTGACCTACAGCGCAGGTGCCTCGGGAGGCTCGGCGAGCTATGCCGTGTCGGCCTCGTCCACGACCGCGGCGGTGCAGACGGACGCGTCGGGGCGGTCCGTCGAGCAGAAGAGCGACGGCAGCACGGTTCGTCGGGTCGCCGCCGGCGACACCTACCGCGCCGAGACGAAGGTGGGCCGCAACGACCCGTGCCCGTGCGGCAGCGGCAAGAAGTACAAGAAGTGCCACGGGGTCGACGACGCCTGAGTTCGCGACACCCCCACGGCGAGGCCCGGGCGCTCGGCCCGGGCCTCGTCCATGTCGTTTCAGGCGTCATCCTCCAGCACTTCGTCGAACGCGTCGCGGGGCCGCCAGCCCGGCGGTAGCGAGGCCGTCGTCAGCGGCGCCAGGCCGGACTCCGGCGCTGTCAGTTCCACGGCACGCCAGAGCCCGAGGTGCCGCTCGAGACGGACTGCGACCGCGGTCGTGCGCGTGGCGTGATGGATGGTCACCGCTGCCTCGCACACGTCGTCGGTCGGACAACAGGCGCGGACCTGGCCGACACGGGCGACCGTGCCGAGGTGCGCGACCGTTCCTGCGCCGTGCCCCCGGCCCGCGAGCTGGTCCGCGAGCCGGCCGTACACGGCCGGGGCCACCAGCGGCGCGAGCTGGCGCAGCGGGCGGCGGCCCGCACGCACCTCCAGCCAGGCCCGCACCAGCAGCGCGGCCAGCTGCCGTGGATCCGGCGCCGCCCGCCGCGGTGCGCGGCGAGGTCGACCACCTGGGCGACGGGAGGCACTCGACGTGGCACGGGTCGCCGCGGTCATGAGCCGGCCTCCCCGGCGGGCGCACCCGCCGTCTCGTCGTGGTCGTCCTGGTCTTCGCCGTCGGGTGGCGGCTCCGCCGGTTCCGCCTCCCCGGGGCGGGCCTCGGACAGCGGCAAGCCCGCCACCACGAAGTCATGGAGGTGACGGCGCAGCCACACCACCTGGTCGCCGTCCTCCGTGCGCACCGACGCCAGTACCGGCCACCCGTCGGTGCGCTGCAGGCCACGCAGTTCCGCCTGCGCGTACCCCGCGGCGGACAGGGCCCGCTCCGCGGCCGGCCAGTGCTCGCGGCCGAGCTCGTCCGTCGGCGTCGGCGTGCTCACCTCCGGGTCGCGGGTAGGCAACGGCCACGGCCGCCCCGCGGGGCGTGGCTCGTCGCGGGTCTCGTCGACGGGGACGGCGAGGCGATGGAGGCGAACCTCCGCGTCGTCGCCGGCGTGCAGCACGATCGCGGCGATCGTGACGACGGCGGCGCCGGGGGCGGGCCGCTCGAGGGCTTCGACGGTCAGGTGCTCGGCGTAGCCGTCGGCATGGGTCGGCGCGATCCCGTCGATCGCCAGCGACGGCCCGACGCCGGTGAACCATGCCCGCGCCACCGCCGTCGCGGTCGCCACCGTGGCGCCGTCGCCAGGACGGTCGTGCCAGCCGGCCTGCCATTCCACGGCAAGAAGTTCCTCGAGCGCCGGCTCCCCGACCGCGTCACCGTCGGCCGCGTCGGGATCGGACGCCGGCGACCCGGCCCCGCCGGGTGGTGCGACCGCGGTGGGGTCGGTACCGGCTCCGGTCTCGGGCGCCGTGGCGAGATCCGCTTCGTCAGTCGCCTCGGCCGCTGCGTCCCCGGCGGCGGGGCGGGGCGGGTCGGGGGCCCGCCCGTCGCCCGAGGCCCGGAAGACGAGTCCGGCGACCACGACCCAGGGGACGGCGGCGAGCAGCAGCAGGCGCCGCAGCCGCCGGTCGGGCCCGGGAGCGTCGTCGCTGGGCGCGTCCATCCAATCGGGCAACTCGTCGCGCATGGCAGCTCCTGTCGTGGCGACCGACGGGACGGGCGCGCCACGGGCGTGGGGGCGTCGACGCCGCCCGGCACGCCCGTCCGCATCGGTCGGTGGCCCAACATAGCCCTTCGTGCCATCTCATGCCATGAAAGTGCACGAAGGTTGTGGAAGGTGCGTAGCTGCGGCCGCCGCGGGGGCTCTCTGACGACGGCCCCTTCCGCGTCAGGTCGCCGCCGTCCTACGGTCACCCGGCCGGCGAGGCGTCGATCGCTGCGGGTTACGCTGGCGGGCCCCGCGACGAGGCGCGTCCACAGCGTGAGTGAGCTCCCGGTTCCCGACATCGGCGACGGTCGTCAGGCCGATGGCACGATCGCGCGCCGCGAACTGTCGGAGCGCGAGCGGCTCGAGCGGTTCGAGGCCGAGGTCCTGCCCCATCTCGACCGCCTCTACTCGGCGGCGCTGCGCTACACACGCAACCCGGCGGACGCCGAGGACCTCGTACAGGAGACGGTCGCCAAGGCGTTCCGCTCGTTCCACCAGTACCGGCCGGGTACGAACCTGAAGGCGTGGCTGTACCGGGTCCTGCACACGACCTACATCTCGATGTACCGCAAGGCCCAGCGCCGTCCCCAGGAGACGCTGCAGGAAGCGCTCGACGACTACTCCTTCTACGACGAGATCGCGCGCTCGGGCGGGCGATCGGCCGAGCGCGAGGTGCTGGAGTCCCTGACCGCGGACGAGGTGAAGCACGCCCTGGCGGAGCTTCCCGAGACCTTCCGGATGGCGGTCTACCTCGCCGATGTCGAGGGTTTCGCCTACAAGGACATCGCCGAGATCATGGACACGCCCGTGGGCACCGTGATGTCCCGGCTGCACCGCGGAAGGAAACAGCTGCAGAAGGCGTTGTCCGGCTATGCACGTTCCCGCGGCCTGATCGACGATGCGGAGGTGGATGCGTGAGCGCCGGCGACAACGCGGAGTGCGGCACGCAGTGTCAGGAGGCGCTCGCACAGCTCGAGCGCTACCTCGACGGCGAGCTCCCCAACACGACGCTCGACGAGATCAAGACCCATCTGGCCGCCTGCTATCCCTGCACCGACCGGGCGTCGTTCGAGGAACAGCTGCGCGCGATCGTGCGCCGCGACTGCGTGGACGCGCCACCGCCGTCGTTGCTCGTCCGGATCCGCGAGCACCTCGCCACCGTCCACATCGAGGGCTGATCCGACGCGCCGGCAGGCGTGGGGCGAGGTCACGGGAGGCGTCCGCGGTCGGCGGCGCGAGGGCTGTCCGGGATCGGCGGATGAACGCAGCTAACCTGCCGCGCCCGGTGTCGTCGGTGTCTGTCGAGGTCTGTCGTGTCGGATCGTCCGGTTCTTGTCACTGGCGCGGCCGGCTTCATCGGATCCAACCTCGTCGCCCGGCTGCTCGAGGACGGGCGACGCGTCGTCGGGGTCGACGATCTCTCCAGCGGTTCGCTCGCCAACCTCGCACCGGCACGTGAACGCCATGCCGGGCGGTTCGAGTTCGACCGCCTCGACATCCGCCAGGGCGGGCTCGAGCCGCTGCTCGAGCGTCTGCACCCGGAGGTGGTGTTCCACCTCGCGGCCCAGGTCGACGTTCGCCGCAGTGTCGAGGACCCGCAGCACGACGCGTCCGTGAACGTGCTCGGCACGCTGGCCGTGCTCGAGGCCGCGCGCAGGACCGGCGCCCGCAAGGTCGTCTATGCCTCGTCGATCGGCTCGTACGGCGAGCCGCGCGAGGAAGAGTTGCCCGTCGACGAGTCGTTCGACCGCCCCGCCCTGTCGCCCTACGGGGTCTCGAAGCGGGTGGCGATGGACTACCTCGCCACGTACGGCGAGCTGTACGACCTGGACTGGACCGCGCTGACCCTGGCCAACGTCTATGGCCCGCACCAGACCACCGCCGGCGAGGGCGGGGTGGTGGCGACCTTCGCCGGTCGCATGCTGGCAGGCCAGCCCTGCACCATCTACGGCGACGGCGAGCAGACCCGCGACTTCGTGTTCGTCGACGACGTCGTGCACGCCCTGGTGCTGGCGGCCGAGCGGGCGTCTCGGCAGCGGCTGCTCATCGGTACTTCCCAGCGCACGAGCGTGCTCCAGCTGTACCGGGCCCTGGCGGCGGCGACGGGCTATCCGCACGAGCCGGTGTTCGCGCCGGCCCGGGAGGGCGAGATCCGCCACAGCAGCGTCGACAGTCGTCTGGCCGCGCGTGAGCTCGGCTGGAAGCCGTGGACCACGTTGGAAGAGGGGCTCGCCGGCACCCTGGAGTGGGCATCCCGGCACACCGGGCGATCGAGCTGACAGGATTGCGCTGGGTCTCCGGGTACCGTTCGCGGCCAAATGGAGGGGCGAGTTGACGTACACCCGGGAGGTCGGTGAGCGGCTGCGGCGTGTCCGCCTGGACCGCGGGTTGTCCCTGCAGGACGTCGAACGGACGTCCAAGGGGCGCTGGAAGGCCGCCGTGGTCGGCTCGTACGAGCGCGGCGACCGCAACATCACCGCCACGAGGCTGCTGGAACTCGCCGAGTTCTACGGCGTCACGCCCGGTGACGTGTTGCCTGGCGAGTCCCCCGTCCGCCAGCCCGAGGAGGCGACGGGGATCGTGCTGGACCTGCAGCGCCTCGAGGAGTTGGGCGACCGGTGGCGGGCACTGCGCCGATACTGCGAGTCCATCCAGGTCCAGCGCGGCGACTTCAACCGGCGGGTGCTGTCGGTGCGAGGTGACGACCTGCGGGCCCTGGCCGTCATCCAGGACGTGACCCCCGACGACCTCCTCGAGGAACTGCGCGAGCTGGGCGTCCTCGAAGAGGGCTGACGCGGATCAGTTCGCCTCGCCGGCGACCTCCTGACAAAGGGCGGATTCGCTGATCGCCGGATCGGTGGCGTCGTCGCATGCCTCGGCGAGCCACACCTGTGGCTCCTCGCCCTGGAGCGCTTCGGGCTGCTCCTGGGCGGCGGCCGTGAACGAGGCGATGTCCTGGCAGGCGGTGATGGCGGCGTTCAGCGCGCCCTCGTCCGGGTTCTCCGCGGCGTCGGCGAACGCCTGCTCGCAGTCTTCGCCGGGCGCGGTCGGGTCCTGCTCCTCTTCCGCCGTGTCGTCGCCGCGCGGCGGTGGTGCGTCCGCGGCCTCGTCGGCGGGTTCCGGGCCACCGGAGCACGCGGTCACGAGCGCGGCTGCGGCGACGGTGACGAAGAGACGCTGAAGCTGCATGGGTCCCCCTCGGATCGGCGGTCGCAGTGCAGCGTGGCCGCATCACACGGCTGCGGGCGCCCAGGGGGCGCGGCCGAACGTCGGGGTCGCGGGTGGTGGAGGACCGTTCGGTCGGGTCAGCGCTCGGGGTCGTCGAGCGTGCGGTTGAGCGCGTCCAGCACGCTGCGCACGATCGCGTCGACGTCGACCTCGCGCACGAGGACGCAGCCGGTCAGCGACGCCTCGTAGCGTCCGGCCTTCAGCTCGATGAGGGTGATCGCAAGACGCCGCCCGAGCGCTTCGACGACATCGACGCCCTCGAGGTGCAGGTTCGTGCGCTCACCGAGCAGGCCGGACACGGCGTCGAGGGTGGCCTCGGCCGGCGCGCGGAAGCGCCCGGCCCCCGTCGACGCGCCCGTGCCGCTACCGAGAAGTTCGCGGTCGCCCAGACGCAGGACCACCTCGACGTGCAGGCTGCCGCCGGTGATGCTCGTGGCGACGCGCTCCAAGACCAGCCGGTCGACGCCGCCGCCGACAACTCGCGGCAACTCCTCGAGCTGGACGACGCTGATCACGCGATGGTCCGTGGAGACACCGAAGCGCGCCATCAGCAGGGTCTGGATGTCACGGACGGCCTGCTTCGGTTGCTTCTGCAGTGTCGTGAGCACGTGCAGTTCGTCGATCGGGCGCTCGTAGCCGGGCACGATCCTGGCGCCGACGATGCCGGGAACCGTGGCGATGGCATCCTCCACGGTCTGCCGCTGGGCCGGGCTGTGCAGGTCCATGCCCGTCGCCCGACTCGGCAGGTCGACCTCCGCCGTGAGATTTCGGTTGCCTTCGGTGTCAGCCGACTGATTCAACGCACGCTCCTCCACGAGGGTGCGGAGCGTAACGGGTGCACGGAGCGCGCGGAAGAACAACCGCTTCTGCGCCGGCCGGACGTGCCGATGGGTAGTGGTGATGATCCGTGGATCATCTGTAGTCACCACGTTTTTTCCGACTTGGACGCCAAATCCGCCGCAGCGTGGCATCATCTAGGACGAACTGCCGCCAGGGGCTGGGTCGGGGATGGTGGTCCTACGGCCATGACAACTGAAGAGCGAGCGGTGCGCGGAGGGGGCCAGTAGGCGAACCTCGCCACACACAAGCGTCCGCTGAACCGCCAGGTTCAGCGATAAGTCGTTGCATCTTTCACCGCCGAGAGGCGGCATCGAGCGGAGCGGAACCCAGCAGGAGCCAACTAGCGGAGGCTCGTGATCGGGATCTACCTCGATGGAGGTGCACCATGTCGAAGAGGCTTCTCGTCGCCATGGCCAGCCTGGCAGCCCTCGTGCTGTCGGCTGGTGCCAACGCCAGCTGGGTCCGCTGACCTCCTGGTCCCCTCCGCACACCGCTCGCTCTCCATCGAAGGGGTACCTGCGTCGTGACGGGGCAGACGCGCCTCAACGCCTATGTCGCCGGGCTGGCAGTCGCCGCTCTGGCAGCATTGGCCTGGGCGGTCCCGCTCGTCAGCTGGCAGGCTGCGTTGGCGGCCGCCCTCGCAGTGTTCGTGAGCGAGGCCTTCGCCTCCCATTTTCGTGAGGACGTCGACGTCTCCTTGACCAATGTCGTCGTGCTCGTGCTGGTGATGATCGGCGGCACGCCTCTGGCAGTCGTGTCAGCCCTCGGGTCGCTTCCGATCTTCGCGATTCGTGTCACCCAACAGCGGGCCATCCGGATCCCGTTCAACGTGGCGCAGTTCGCCGTGACCGCCACCGTCAGCGGGTTCGCCTTCGAGACGATGCACCAGCTGTTCGATGCAACGTTCGTCGATTGGACATTCCTGGCGGCCGTCCTGATGGCGTCGGTGAGCCACAGCGTCACCAATCACGCCTTCGTGGCAGGAGCCGTGCACTTCTCGAGTTCCGAACACTTCATGGCGGTGTTCCGGTCGGTCGGCCCCTCGATGTTGTTGCAGGTGCCTTACGTCGGTATCGCCGTGCTGGCCGTGGTGATCCTGGAGGCCGCCTCGCCTTGGGCACTCCTGCTCATGGCCGTCCCGACCCTTATCGCGCGGCATGGGCTCTTGGCCTTCCAGCGCCTCGACGAGTCCTACGACCGTTTGGTGCGCGGATTCGTGAAGGCCATCGAGATCAAGGATCTCTACACGCGCGGGCATTCCGAACGCGTCGCAGAGCTCTCGGTCCACGTGGCCGAGGAACTCGGTGTGCCCTACGACCAGCGGCGTCTGACGCGCTACGCCGCGTTGCTGCACGACGTCGGCAAGATCGGCGTGCCGCTGTGCATCATCAACAAGCCGGGCCCGCTCGACGAGCAGGAGTTCGGGGCGATGAAGCAGCACCCGAGCATCGGCGCCGAGATCCTCCACGACATCGATTTCCTCGCGCCGGCCATAGACATCGTCCGGTTCCACCATGAGCGACTCGACGGCCGTGGCTACCCCCACGGCATCGGCGCCGACGACCTCTCCGACATCGTGCGGATCGTGACGGTGGTCGACGCGTTCGACGCCATGACGTCGACGCGCTCGTACCGCCGGGCCCTGACGGTCGACACGGCCATCGCCGAACTGCGGCGCTGTGGCGGGACACAGTTCGACCCGCGCATGGTGGAAGCCCTCGCGCGGGTGGTCGAGCGCATCGGCTGGGAGCCGACGGTCGAGTTCGCGAGTGCCGAGCACCTGCATGGGCACAGCATCCCGGTTGGCACGGCGCAGGAACGGCTCGATGCGGATCCGGCGACGGAGGGTCAGCCATGAGGACCCAGGACCGTCTGGGTTTCGCGCTGCTCGCGACCATGGGCGCCGCCGGTCTCGGCGGCCTCTGGTGGATGCTGCCGCCCGAATCGACGACTGCCACGGGTGCGCTGACGGTGCTGCTGTTCGCCGTTGCCGCTGGTATCGCGGAGCTTCGACCGATGCGGCATCGTCGAGGCGAGCCCGTGCCCGCCGCCGTGGCCGTCATCGGGGCCGCGGCAACCCTTGGCATGTCGCCGGTGGCGGTGGCCAGCATCGCCGGATTGAGCTGGGTGACGGCGCGGTTGATCGACCGCGACCTTCGCCAGCCGCTGGGGCTGCCCAGTCGAATCCTCGCGGGGTGGGCGTTGAGCGGCATCTCGGCGCTCGGCGCCGCTGTGATGCCGGGGAGGTTCGTCGGGCACGTCTCGAACGGTCTGCTCGCGGCGGAATTGTCCCTCGGCTCGGCGGCGCTGGTCGCGTTCAGCATCATCGTCGCGATTCCGGCCGTGGGCGCCATCGCAGACCTCGAGGGCCGTTGGAGGTACGCCGGCCGTCGCATGCGGGAAGCCATCGCGGCCACCTGGCTCATCAGCCTCGCGGTCGCCTCTACGGCAATCCTGGGGGCGCTGGTGCATCCGGTGCTGCGGCACTGGACCCTGCCGACGATGCTGATCCCGCTGCTCGCCGCCCGCATCGGCCTGGATCGCTACGCGGTGGCCTCGCGGGCGTACGACCAGACCATCCGCGCCATGTCGCGGCTCCCGGAGCAGCTCGACAGCGTCGACCGCGACCACGGGGTCCGGGTCGCACAGCTGGCCCACGACGTCGGTCTGGAGCTGGGCCTCGACGCCGGCACGCTGGCCGACCTGGAGCACGCCGCCCACCTGCACGAGCTCGGGCGCGTGGCGATCGAACGTGACGACACGCCCGTCGACGGCCGTCGTGACCTGGCCCGCGCCGGCGCGTCGGTCATCGCCGAAGCCACGTCGTCACTCGACCGGGTGGCGCGCATCGTGGCCGCCCATGGCGAGCCGGCCCAGCCCCACGACGACGACGTCCGCGTGCCGGCGCGCATCGTCGCCGCCTGCTGCGAGGTGGACCGCTACGCCCCCAATCCGGCACAGGCCGGCCAGCGTGACGAGTTGCTCGTGCGGCTCGTCCGCGAGATCGGTGACCTCGAGGTGGTCGCCGCCCTGGCGCGTGCCCTGGACGGCCGGCGCGTCCCGAGCTGACCAGGATCCGGATCCGGCCTGCGCGCCGCTCCCCACCCTGAGCGCGATTGATCCCGGATCAGTGCTGCTCGCGCGACTCCGCAGGTGCCGTCTCCTCGTCCCTGGCCCGCGGCCAGGTCATCAACGCGTGCGTGAGCGGGAGCAGGCCGAGGGCCAACACGATGTCGCCGACGGAGATGATCGACCGGATCGGCGGGACCGGGATGATGTCGGCCAACCACGGCAGCCGCGTGGCGTCGTCGAGCAGCATGTGCTTGCCGGGCGGGACCACGGCCCCGTCGATGCCCAGCGCGGCGACCGCCTCGGGCGACACCGGCATCGCGCCGTTGGCGGCCATCACGACCGCGTTCATCGCCAGCCCCGCGGCCACGAGCACCAGGCCGGGCAGGTGCCGGTTGAGGACCACCCAACCGACGACCAGCAGTTGGCTCGCCAGCAGCAGTGCGTACGTCGACCCCGCGCCGGGCGTCAGCGCGCCGCGGCCAGCCGCGAGATCGACCACGACCTGCAGCCCCACCCCCGCGGCCAACAGCCAACCGTGGTGCAGCGGTGCCTCGGCGACGTTGCCCAGACGCCCGCCACGCACGTAGGACACGGCGACGGCCACCAGGACGACCAGCAGGACGAACGGCAACGGCGGCGCTTTCGGCGAAGACGGGGCATGGTGCCACGTACGGGCATCGGCCGGGCGGGTATCGCGCGGCTACGCTGCTTCCCATGAACGATTCCTCGAAGCGTGGATCGCGGGGCGGCGACCGTGGTGGCCGGCGCGGCGGCGGCAGTGGCGGCGCTGGCGGCGGTGGTGGTGGCACCGGCCGCGACCAGTCGCGCCGGCAGCCGGCCTCCGGGGCCCGCCGCGGCGGCCGTCCCGAGCGGCCGGAGAACGAGACCGTCGCCCAGCTGGCCGGCCCGCTGGAGCGGGTCCTGAAGCGCCTGCCGGAGACCCAGCGGCGGGTGCTGGAGCTGCGGATGGGGCTGACCGATGGCCACCCGCACGACCTGGCCGACACGGCCCGGGAACTCGGCCTGTCGATGAGCGAGGCGCGCGAGATCGAGAAGCGGGCCTTCGAGCACATCCGCGAAGCCGTACCGCTGCAGCAGCTGCAGCGTTTCCTGTCGAAGTAGCGCGTCGGTGTCGTCCCTCCAGGAGCTGGTCGAGGAGCACGGCGGGCTGTACGGCGCGGCCGTGGACACGCTGCAGGCGATCGTCTCGGACTGGCAGATCCTCGCCGACCTGTCCTTCGCCGACCTGCTGCTGTTCTGCCGCGACCCGCGCAGCGGGCAGTTGACCGTCGTCGCCCAGATGCGCCCCTACACCGCCCAGACCATCTACTACGACGACCTCGTGGGCAACGTGTTCACGCCGAACGAGCGAGTCGCGGTCCAGCGCGCCTTCGACGAGGGCAAGATCGTCCGCGATGGCGAGCCCGACTGGTCCACGGGCGTGCCGGTGCGTGAGGAGGCCATCCCGGTCCCGTACGAAGGCGAGGTCATCGCCGTCGTGACGCGCGAGGCCAACCTGTCGATGGTCCGCGCCCCGTCCCAGCTCGAGCTCACCTACCTGCAGGTCGCCAACGAGCTGTCCAACATGCTCGCAGAGGGCTCCTTCCCCTTCCCGGGCGAGGACCCCGAGCGCGAGCTGGCCCCACGGGTGGGTGACGGACTGTTGCGCGTCGACCCGACCGGGATCGTGGTCTACGCCTCGCCGAACGCCATCAGCGCCTACCGCCGCCTCGGGGTGGTCGACAACATCCTGGGGCGCAACCTCGCCGACTTCGACCTCGACGACGTCGCGGTGCTCGAGGCACTCGCGGACGGCGAGCCGCTGGAGTCGGAGGTGGAGGCTCGCGGTGCGGTCGTGCTGCGCCGATTGCTGCCCCTCACCCGCGACCACCACGTGCTCGGCGGGCTGATGCTCGTGCGCGAGGTGACCGAGCTGCGCCGGCACGAGCGGCTGCTGCTCTACAAGGACGCGACGATCCGCGAGATCCACCACCGGGTGAAGAACAACCTGCAGACGGTGGCGTCCTTGCTGCGGCTGCAGTCGCGCCGCCTGACCTCGGACGAGGCCCGCGACGCGTTGGGGGAGTCGGTGCGCCGCATCTCCTCGATCGCGCTGGTGCACGAGACCCTCTCGCAGGACTCGCGCCAGCGGGTCAGCTTCGACAAGGTCGCCCAGCGGCTGATCGACATGCTCTCGTCGGGCCTGACCGACCCGGAGCGGCCGGTCCGCATGGAACTCGAGGGTGGCGCCGGGGAGCTGCCGGCCGAGGTCGCCACACCGCTGGCGCTGGTGCTCTCCGAGCTGTTGCAGAACTCGGTCGAGCACGCGTTCCCGACGTCGGGCGGCACCGTGACGGTCTCGCTGGAGCGGCGCTCGGCGAGCCTGCACCTGATGGTTCGCGACGACGGCGTCGGCGTGCCCGAGACGTGGACCCTCGACACCAACGCGAACCTCGGCCTGCGCATCGCCGCGACGCTCGTGGAGTCCGAGCTCGGCGGCACGCTCGAGGTGCGCCGTGCCCAGGACGGGCCCGGCACGATCTGCGAGTCGCTGCTGCCGCTGCCGCGCTGAGTCGTCCGCCTACGCTCGCGCGGCCAGCTCGGCAGGTGCCGACAGCGACGGGTCCTGGTCCTGCGTGGCGGTGAGGGCCCGGATCCCCAGGACGGCGAGCGCGACCAGACCCGCCACGGCGATCCCGACGAAGAAGCGGCGTCGCCCGCGGCGGCGCGGCCGCGGTTCGTGTGGTGCGGCCGGACCCGGGGTCCAACGTTCGACGACCCCGTCCGGTGCCGCGTCCAGATGCGGTTCGCGGCCGGGCGGGGTCGTCAGGTAGGTGCGGGTGCGCACCGGGAGTCGTCTCAGCTGGCCATCCGGCGACGACGCTGACGGGCGCGCTTGAGGGTGCGGCGCTCGTCTTCAGTCAGACCGCCCCAGATGCCGGCGTCCTGGTTGGTGTTGAGCGCCATCTCGAGGCACTGCTCACGCACGTCGCACCGGGCGCAGACTCGCTTGGCTGCGTCGGCCTGCTCGATCGCCGGACCGGTCGTCCCGATGGGGAAGAACAGTTCGGGGTCCTCGTCGATGCATGCGGCGCGGCTCCGCCAATCCATGGGGGCTTCTCCCTCTCGAGCGACGCCGACGGTCCCCGGGGCAGGCCTCGGGGACGGGCGACGCGGGAAACGTCTGTGGGGGTGGGGTGGGGTACGGGCTCGTCGTCAGCGGAGGCGACCGCCAGGCTCTCGTCTCCGCGGTGGTCGTGATCCGGACGCGTCGCCGGGGAGTGCGACGCTTGTGAACGAATTCTCGAACCCGGAACGGGACCGTAACGTGTTCAGGGGACAAGTCAAGGGTTCGCGTACAGGTCTGCTTGCTCCTGCGTGCAGGCGAGCGGGGGACGCACGAGCCGCTCCACGACCGCGCGGGCGACCTCGACGTCGACGTCAGCCCAACGGCCGAATCCGCGTGGTTCAGCCGCCCGGAGGCGCGATCAGGCCAGCACGCGGAGGGCGTCGGGCACGGCCGTGAACGTCACCTCGAGGTGCTCGCCGGAGTAGTCCCCGTCGACCATCAGCGGCAGCGGCTCGGGTGACGAGAGCGTGAACGACGCGAGGTCGTGGTGGTAGTCGACCCCGCGGTCGCGTACGTGCGAGCCGTCGCGGAACACCTGCGAGACGACCCGGAGCAGCCCGGGTGTGCGCAGGCGACGGATGCCCAGCAGATCCAGGCCCGCGTCGAAGGACGCCCGCGGATGCACGTGCATCGGACGCGATCCGAGGAACGTGTACGGGTCGGTGTTGGCGATCATGGAGATCAGGTACGGACCGGCCTCGCTGCCGTCGGCCAGGCGTGCCAGCACCTGTGGTTCGTCGCGGCCCTCGCCGACCATCCACTCGCGGGTGGTCGAGGCCACGAACGCGGCCTGGCGGAACCAGCGCTTCATCCGGGCGTGCTGTTCGACGTGGCGGACCACGGCGGCGTCGAATCCGAAGCCGGCGTTGAAGCCGAAGTACCGGTCGCCGGCGCACCCCAGCGTGATCCGCCGCGTGCGGTCCGCCCGCAGGTGCTCCAGCAGGACCGAGGTGGCCGCGACGGCCTCGTTGGGCAGCCCCAGCGCCCGGGCGAGCACGTTGGCGCCCCCGCCCGGGATGATGCCCAGCCGGACGTCGGTGCCGGCCAGCGCCTGCAGCACCTCGTTGGCCGTGCCGTCGCCGCCGAGCGCGAACACCGCGTCGACGCCCTCGTGGACGGCCCCGGCCACGATGTGGGTGGCGTGACCGCGCTGCTTGGTGGGCTGGACGTCGAGGTCGACGGCCGACGACAGCGCCGACGCGATCACGTCACGGACACGGTCGTCGGTGGTGGTCGCGTTGGGGTTGAACAGCAGCAGGGCGCGCACGGCTCGTCGGTCCTCGAGCGGTCGTCGTCGCCGGCGAGGAGGCAGCCGCGCTCGGCAGGCGCGGCAGCCTATCCGTCCGTGCGCGTCTCCCGTTCGGCCGCGACGGCCGCGTCGACCGCCCGTTCCGCCGCCGAGTCGGTCCGGACCTCGGCGGTCGGGGCGGCGTCACGCCGGCGGGGCGGGGGCTCCTGGCCGGCCAGCGCGGCGGTCAGGGTCTCGGAGAACATCCGTGCCGGCAGCGTGCCGCCGGTCACCTCGCGGACGCCGTTGACGTTCCGCAGCGGGACACGGCCCTCGACGTGGCCGACCCACACCGCGGCCGACAGTGTCGGGGTGTAGCCGACGAACCAGGCGTCGGCGTTGTCCGAGGTGGTGCCGGTCTTGCCGGCGACGTCCCAGCCCGCCACGCGGGCGGCGAGGCCGGTGCCGTTGTCCACAGCCTCCTGCAAGACCCGCGACGCCTGGTCGGCGACGTACGACGACAGCACCGGGCGTGGCGTCTGCTCCGGGCGCCACACGGTGCGGCCGTCGCGGTCCTCGATCCTGTGGATCGGGCTGGTGGGGACGTGCGTGCCACCGTTGGCGAGCGTGCCGTAGGCGGCGGCGAGGTCGAGCGGGGTCACCTCGACGCGCCCGCCGCCCAGCGTGATCTGCGGGTCGTCGACCGGGACCTCGGAGCGCACGCCCATCGCCCGGGCGGTGCCGGCGACCCGGCCGACCCCGACCTCCATCCCGAGGCGGGCGTAGGCGGCGTTGATCGATGCCCGGGTCGCGCCGGCGAGAGTGATGTCGCCGTAGCTGTGCCGGTCGTAGTTGCGGACCTCCCAGCCACCCTCGGGTGTGTCGAGCGTCCCCTGCCGGCCGTCGACGAGGTCGTCGGGACGCCAGCCGTCGGCCAGCGCCGTGGCCAGCACGAAGGTCTTGAACGTCGACCCGGGCTGGCGGCGCGCCTGCGTGGCCAGGTCGTACTGCAGTTCGTCGTAGGGGCGGCTGCCGACCGCGGCGAGCACCGCGCCGCTGCCCGGGTCGACCACCGCGATCGCAGCCTCCGGGCCGTCGGGATCGGGCAGGTGACGAGCAAGCGTCTCGCGGGCGATCTCCTGCACGTCCGGGTCGAGGGTGGTGTGGACACGCAGCCCGCCGCCGTGCAGCCGGGCCGCGCGGTCGGCCTCCGACGCGCCGAAGCTCGGATCCTCCAGCAGCGTGCGTACGACGAGGTCGACGAAGTGCGGCTCGTCCGTCGTGGGGGCCGGCGGACGGTCGAGCACCTCGACGGGCGCGGCGAGGGCCTCGTCGCGCGCGGCCTCGGTCACGTACCCGGCGGAGGCCATCCGCCGCAGCACGTCGTCGCGACGCGTGCGGGCGGCCTCGGGGGCGCGGGTCGGCGCGAACGCCTCGGGCGCCCGGATGATCGCGGCCAGCAGCGCCGACTGGGCGAGGTCGAGCTCGGCCGGCTCCCGCCGGAAGTAGGTCCACGCCGCGGCCTTCACGCCGTGGGCGCCGGCGCCGAAGTACACGCTGTTGAGGTAGTCCTCCAGGATGGCGGCCTTGGAGCGGCGACCCTCCAGCTCGCGGGCGTAGACGGCCTCCTGCAGCTTCGTGGCGCCGGTCCGCTCGGCGCTCGGCATCAGCTGCAGCTTGACCAGCTGCTGGGTGATGGTGGAGCCGCCCTGCTGGGCGTGGCCGACCTCGTGGTTGGCGATCGCGGCCCGCAGGATCGCGCGGGCGTCGACACCGCGGTGCTCGTAGAACCGGCCGTCCTCGGCGACGAGCACCGCGTCGACGAGGTGCTGCGGCAGCTCCGCCAGCGTCGCGGTCTCCCGGAACTCGGTGCGCAGCACGGCCAGCTCGTTGCCGTGGGCGTCGTAGACGACCGACTTCTCCGGCAGCTGTGGCCGGGTCAGCGAAAGGCCCTCGGCCGTCGGCAGCTCGAGGGTGACGATCTCGCCGCAGCCGGTGACCGCCACGGCGAGCAGGGCGAGCAGCGCCAACCGCACTCGCCCACGACCCCGGTCACGCCCGGCCACCCGCGACCTCTCTCGCTCCTGCCTCGCAGGAGGTATCGGCCGCGGGCGGCGGAACTCGACCGGTTGGCGCGTGTCCGCGCGTCAGCCGAGCGCACGCTCCAGGTCGCCGAGCAGGTCGTCGACCGCCTCGATCCCGACCGACAGGCGCAGCAGGTCGTCGGGCACCTCGAGGTCCGTGCCGGCGACCGAGGCGTGGGTCATGATCCCCGGGTGCTCGATGAGGCTCTCCACCCCGCCCAGCGACTCGGCGAGGAAGAACAGCTCCGTGCCCTCGGCCACCCGGCGGGCGGCGTCGGCGCCGCCCTTGACCCGGAACGAGATCATCCCGCCGAACGCCTGCATCTGCTTGGCGGCGAGGTCGTGGCCGGGATGGTCGACCAGTCCGGGGAACAGCACCTGCTCGACGGCGTCGTGGCCCACGAGGAACGCCGCGATCCGGGCCGCGTTGTCGCAGTGGCGGTCCATCCGCACGCCCAGCGTCTTGATGCCGCGCAGCGTCAGCCAGGAGTCGAACGGGCCGGGTACCGCACCGACCGCGTTCTGCAGGAACGCGAGGTCGGCGGCCGTCTGGGCGTCCGTGCACACTGCGCCGCCGACCACGTCGGAGTGGCCGCCGAGGTACTTGGTCGTCGAATGCACGACGAGGTCCGCGCCCAGGTCGGCCGGCCGCTGCAGGTAGGGCGTGGCGAAGGTGTTGTCCGCCACCAGCCAGGCGCCGCGTTCGTGCGCGAGCTCGGCCAGCGCGGCCAGGTCGAGGATTTTGAGCAACGGGTTGGACGGGGTCTCGGCCCACACGAAACGGGTCGTCGGGCGGAAGGCGGCCGCGACCGCGTCGAGGTCGGTCATGTCGACCGCGGACACCTCGATGCCGAAGCGGGCGTGGACCTTGCTCACCAGCCGCCACGTGCCGCCGTAGACGTCGTTGGCCATGATCACGTGGTCGCCCGGCGCCAGCAGCCGCAGGATCGCGTCCTCGGCCGCCATGCCCGAGGCGAAGCAGACCGCCTCCTCCGTGCCCTCCAGGCTGGCGAGGCACTCCTGCAGGGCCGTGCGCGTCGGATTGCCGGTGCGGGCGTACTCGTAGCCGAGGTGCTGGCCGACACCCGGCTGGGCGAAGGTCGACGTCTGGTAGATCGGCACCACGACCGCGCCGGTGCGCGGCTCCGGGTCCTGGCCGACGTGGATGGCACGGGTCTCGAACTGCATGGGAACGCCTTCAGCGGTTGGCGAGGAAGGTCAGCAGATCGGCGCGCGTCAGCACACCGACCGCGCGGCCGGCGTCGTGCACGACGATCGCGGGCGCGCCAGTGGCCAGACCCGCCAGGACGTGGTCGAGCGCGTCGTCGGTGGAGGCGGTCGCCAGCGGCGGCTGCATCACCTCGATGACGGGCTTCGTCATGGCGTCGGGATCGCGCAGCGCGGCGTCGAGCAGGGCGTTCTCGCGCACCGAGCCGAGGATGTCGTCCTCGGTGGCGTCGTCGTGGACGCCCTCGCGGAACACCGGCATCTGGCTGACGCCGTACTCCTTGAGCAGCGCGATCGCCGCGGCGACCTGCTCGCCCGGGTGGAGGTGGACCAGCGGCGGCAGGTCCTCGCCCTTGGCGCGCAGCACGTCGCCGACCGTGCCGGTGCCCGAGGCGTGCTCGACGAAGCCGTGCTCGGCGAGCCAGCGCTCGTCGTAGAACTTGGACAGGTAGCCACGGCCCGAGTCGGGCAGCAGCACCACGATCGTGGCGTCCTCCGGTTGGGTCTTGGCGTACTCGAGGCCGGCCCACAGTGCCGTGCCGCAGGACCCACCGACCAGGATCCCCTCCTCGCGGGCGCAGCGGCGGGCGGTCAGGAACGAGTCTCGGTCGCTGACCCGGTACCAGTGGTCGACGATCTTGGGATCGAACGTCTGCGGCCAGAAGTCCTCGCCGATGCCCTCGACGAGGTAGGTGTGGACCTGGTCACCGGAGTAGAGCGAGCCTTCCGGGTCGGCGCCGACGACCTGCACGTCCGGCTTGCGCTCCTTCAGGTAGCGCCCGACCCCGGTGGCCGTCCCGCCGGTACCGACCCCGCAGACGAACGCGTCGATCAGGCCGTTGGTCTGGCGCCAGATCTCCGGCCCGGTGGAGAACACGTGGGTCTGCGGGTTGGCCTGGTTGAAGTACTGGTTGGGCTTGAACGCGTTCGGCTGGGCCGCGAGGCGGTCGGACACCGAGTAGTAGGAGCGCGGGTCCTCCGGCTCCACGGACGTCGGGCAGACCACCACCTCGGCGCCGTAGGCCCGCATCAGCGAAATCTTGTCCGTGCTGACCTTGTCCGGCACCACGAACACGCAGCGGTAGCCCTTGCGCGCGGCGGCGATGGCCAGGCCGACGCCGGTGTTGCCGGAGGTCGGTTCGACGATCGTGCCGCCCGGCTTCAGCACCCCGGCCGCCTCGGCCGCCTCGATCATGGCGATGCCGATGCGGTCCTTGACGCTGCCGCCGGGGTTCAGCATCTCCAGCTTGGCGATCAGGGTCGGCGGCACGTCACGCGACAGCCGGTCGAGGCGCACCATCGGTGTCTCGCCCATGAGCGCGAGCAGGTCCGGTGCCACCTCGCGACCCTGGTCGTCGACGTGGCGCGGCGGGCCGGCCAGCGGGTCGTGCTCGATGCCGATCGTGCGCGAGTAGATCGAGCGGTCGGCGACGTCGATGGGGGCGGACATCGGGCGGTCCTCACGGCCGGGGACGTATCGAGGGCACGGCGTCCACCCGGGTGTCATGCTTCGCGCGGGGGCGCCGCCGTCGAGCGTAGTCAGCGCCGGTCCCCGCGCCGGCCGTGACGACGTACGCCCGCACGTGCCACCACCCAGCGACCAGGAGCAGCCCATGGCGACCGCGGCGTCAGCAGGCGAGCAGCGGACCGTCGACCGCCTGGCCCGCGCGGGCTTCGCCGCGAAGGGCGTGCTCTACGCCGTCATCGGGGTCCTGGCGATCCAGTTGGCCGTCGGCGGCGGTGACCGGCAGGACGCGAGTCAGCAGGGCGCCATCAACACGGTCGCCGAGCAGCCGTTCGGGCGCGCCCTGGTCGTGCTGCTGGCGGTCGGGCTGACCGGCTACGCCCTGTTCCGGGCCGTGCAGGCCGTCCGCGGCGTGGCGCCGGGCGTCAGCAGCCTGCCCGACTGGTTGGCGCGCACCACGTTCGTCGTGCGGGCCCTGCTGTACGGGCTCCTGTCCGTCCTGGCGTGGCGCGAGGCCTTCGGTGTCGGCGACGAGGGCGGCGGCACCGAGGAGAGCCTGACCGCCGCCGCACTCGCGCAGCCCGGCGGTCGCTGGGCGGTCGTCGCCGTCGGGGTGGTCGTCGTGGTCGTCGGGATCTTCCAGGTGCGCGAGGGCTGGACCTGCGGGTTCCGCGACCACCTCGACTTCCACGGCATCAGCGGCGGGGCGCGGCGGCGACTGGAGGGGATCGGCCGCGCCGGACACCTCGCCCGGGGCGTGGTGTTCCTCGTCGCCGGCGGCTTCGTCGTCCTGGCCGCCTGGCGACACGACCCGGAGACCGGCGTCGGCCTGGACGCGGCGCTGCAGGAGGTCGTGGACGCGCCGTTCGGCGGGCCGCTGCTGCTGGCGCTCGGCTGCGGGCTGGTGCTGTACGGCGCCTTCTGCGGCGTCGAGGCCCGCTTCGCCAGCCCGTCGCGAGCCGACTGAGACCGGTGAACCTCCGGCACGGCTGGCGCGTTCCGGGCACCGGCACCGCCGCGGGTCGTGCGCTTAGCTGTCGCGGGGACCGATGACGGGGGGAGGCCGCGGATGTCCACGCTCGAACGCACGCCCGACGACGTGACACCGGACGGTTCCCCGGTGGCGGTCTACCTCGCCATCCCACCGGAGCCCGGGTTCACGCCGCTGCTGGAGGACCTCGTGTCGGACGCGTCGGTGCTGGACCTCGGCTGTGGCGTCGGTCGGTTGGCGAACGAGCTGGCGCGCCGCGGCCACGAGGTCGTCGGCGTCGACGAGTCACCCGACATGCTGGCGCACCTGGACGCCGGGGTCGCTGGCGTCCGGGCGCGCATCGAGGACCTCGCCCTCGGCCGCACCTTCGACGCGGTGGTGCTGGCCAGTCATCTCGTCAACGTCGCCGAGGCCGACCAGCGTCGCGCCCTGCTCGACGCCGTGGCCCGCCACCTGGCTCCCGACGGCGTCGCCTATGTCGAGCACTGGAACCCGCAGGCGATCGGGCACCTGCGCGACGGCGATGGTGCAGCAGGTGAGGTCACGCTGCGCTTCCGGCTGCTGGGGGAGCGCGGTCGCGAGTTCGACGCCGCCGTCACCTACGTCCTGGGTGACCGGTCGTGGACGCAGGAGTTCACCGCACGACTGCTGGACGAGGCCGAGCTCGACGACGCCCTGCGGGCCAGCGGGTTGCGGCGGCGACGGCGACTGCACCCGAAATGGTTGGTGGCCGGCCGCGCCTGAGACGTCGCGCCGACCGACGGCGCCCCCGGCGCATCACTTGACGACGACGACCTTCGTGCCGACCTTGGCGAAGTCGTAGAGCGCCCGGGCATCGGCCTCGGCCTGGCGGACGCAGCCGCTGGAGAGTGGTGTGCCGAGCTGCTTCGTCGACTGGATCGGGTTGCCCGCCCGGTCCACGGGGATGGAGTGGAAGCCAACCCAGGCCCGACCGGCCCAGTAGAAGCGGGTCATGTACTTCATCGTGAGCCGGCCGTCGAGCGACGTGGTGGTCGCCGACTTCGAGCGCACGCTGTGCGTCCCCACCGGCGGCAGCGTGCCATGCCGGTGTCCGGAGACGAGGTAGGTCCGCTTGACCGTGTCGTCCCCGCGCACCAGCCACACCCGCTGTTGCACGCGCGAGTAGACGATCCGCTTGCCGGTGCCCGACTTGGCGGGCAGCGCCGTGCTACTGGCGGCCTCGGCGGGGGCCGCCTCGAAGCTGGACGTCGTGGTGAAGGCGACGATCACGGCCAGCAGCAGGCACAGCAGCCGGACGGTCGACGGGCGACGGACGGCGACGGTCATGGCGGTCCCCCGAGTCAGGAGCCGATCGTCGCACGGTCACCCGCGCCGTGGGGCCGAACCGGCGGAAGAGCCCGTGAGCGGGGTTTCCGAGCCCTGGACATGCCGAACGCCCCGCCGATGCGGCAGGGCGTTCTGGTACCCCCGGTAGGAATCGAACCTACGCACCTGGCTCCGGAGGCCAGTGCTCTATCCACTGAGCTACGGGGGCGTGGACGTCGCGGCCGGCGTGGCGCTTGGCTGCCGACAGCGCGGCTCGACACGGTAGCACGCGCGCCAGGTGGCCCGAACGCGCGGCAAGAGCGCACGCAGCGGACGGCGGTGTGCAGTGTCGCCGGAGGTCCTACGCAGCGTATAGCGTCCGCGCGTCGGAGGTGACGTGGTGGTCCGGGTGCTGGCGGTCGACGACGACCCCACGATCCTGCGCTTGTTGCAGGTCAACCTCGAGATGGAGGGCCACGACGTCCTGACCGCCGACAACGGCTCGGCGGCGCTGGACACGATCCGGGCCGAACGCCCCGAAGTCGTGCTGCTCGACGTGATGATGCCGGAGATGGACGGCTTCGCGGTCTGCGAGCAGGTCCGGGCCGATCCCGACATCGCCCGGACACCGATCGTGTTCGTGTCCGCCCGCGCCCAGCAGGCCGACCTCGACCGGGGGTACGCCATCGGTGGTGACGCCTACATCACCAAGCCGTTCGACCCGGTCGACCTGCTGGAGACGATCGAGCGACTCGCGGCCGGACGCCGCTGACCCTCGGGTACACGCGTCCGGCCGGGCGCCGTAGGCTCGCCTCCCACCGTGCGGCCCACGCCCTGAACGCGTCGTGTGGCGGTCGGTGTCGCTTCCCGCACCTGTCAGTCCTCGTCCTCCCGGAGCATCGCGCATGGCCCGGCCCGAACTGCTCGATCCCGTCCTCGCCGACCTCGCCACGCGGATCCGTGCCGCCCTGGTCGCCGCCGGCCTGCCAGCGATCGACCCGGACCTCGAGCGGCCGCGCCAGGCCGAGCACGGTGACTGGGCCACGACCGCCCCGCTGCGGCTGGCCAAGCCCGCCAAGCGCCCGCCGCGCGAGATCGCCCGGACGTTGGTCGACCACCTCGAGCTGCCGGACGCGGTCGAGGCGGTCGACATCGCCGGGCCGGGCTTCGTGAACTTCCGGCTCGCGCACCGCTATCACCAGGACCTGGTCCGGCGGGTGGTCGCCGACGGCGAGCGCTTCGGCCGGCGCGAGCGGGCCGAGGAGGAGCGCGAGCGGGTCGACGTGGAGTTCGTGTCCGCCAACCCGACCGGCCCGCTCCACGTCGGCGCCGGGCGCTGGGCCGCGACCGGCGACGCGATCGCGGCCCTGCTCGAGGCCGACGGGCACGAGGTCGTCCGGGAGTACTACGTCAACGACGCCGGCGAGCAGATCCGGCGCTTCGGCGAGTCGGTCGTGCTGACCGCCCGCGGCCTGCCGCTGGAAGAGGGGCATTACCGCGGCTCCTACATCCCGGAGATCGCCGACCAGCTGCGTGCCAGCCACGGCGACGCGGTCTTCGAGGAGGTACCGGAGGTCGACATCCAGCTCGGCGGTGGCGTCGAGCACGCCGGCGGCGAGGGCGGCGAGCTGGTCGAGGACGCCGCGGCCAGCGCCGACCCCCGTGTCGATCCGCGCATCGGCGCCCAGGTCGGCGTGCTGGCGGTCGAGGCCATGCGGCAGCGCATCCAGGGCCAGCTGCACCAGCTCGGGGTCGACTTCGACGTCTGGTTCTCCGAGCGCAGCCTCCACGACTCCGGCGCCATCGAGGCGACGATCGGCCAACTGAAGGCCGACGGGCGCACCTACGAGTCCGACGGCGCCATCTTCCTGCGCACGACCGACTTCGGCGACGACAAGGACCGGGTCGTCGTGCGCTCCGACGGGCGCCCGACCTACTTCGCCGCCGATTGCGCCTACCTGCGCGACAAGTGGCACCGCGTCGCCGGCGAGGCGGCGACCGGCGGGGGCGGGCGGCTGTACTACCTGCTCGGCGCCGACCACCACGGCTACGTCGGGCGGCTGTACGCGGCGGCGGAGTGCCTCGGCATCCCACGCGACCGCGTGGAGATCCGCATCGGCCAGCTGGTGAACCTGCTGCGCGGCGGCGAGCCGGTGCGGATGTCCAAGCGCACCGGTGAGATGATCGCGCTCGACGAGGTCGTCGACGAGGTCGGTGCCGACGTCACCCGCTACCACTTCCTGCGGCAGGGCCTCGACACCATGGTCGACTTCGACCTCGAGGTGGTCGCGCAGCAGTCCATGGAGAACCCCGTCTACTACGTCCAGTACGCCCACGCGCGGATCAACTCGCTGGTGCGCACGGCGGACGAGCGCGGGTTCGACCACGGCACCATCGCGGACGCGAACCTCGCGCGCCTGACCCACCCGGCCGAACTCGAGCTGCTGACCGCCATGGCGCAGCTGCCGATCGTGGTCGACGACGCGGCGGAGCTGCGGGCCACCCAGCGGCTGGCCCGCTACGCGGAGGACCTGGCCGGCACCTTCCACCGCTTCTACACCGAGTGCCGGGTGCTCGTGGAGGGCGACGACGAGCTCGGCCGGGCCCGCTACTGGCTGGCGGTCGCGGCCAAGCAGGTGCTGGCCAACGCCCTCGGCCTGCTGCGCGTCACGGCGCCGGAGCGGATGTGACCATGCGCCTGTCCGACACCGCCCACGGTCCCGGCCCGTGGCCGCTGACCGCCGAACGGGACGACGCCGGGGTCCTGCACGTCGGCGGCGTCGCCCTGACCGACCTGGCCCGTCGGCACGGGACGCCGCTGTGGGTGGTCGACGAGGACGACCTGCGCGAACGCTGCCGCCGCTACCGGGCCGGCTTCCCCGGCGTGGAGGTCGCCTACGCGTCGAAGGCGTGGTGCACCACCGGCATCCTCCAGATCGTCGAGGAGGAGGGGCTGCTCGTCGACGTCGTCTCCGGGGGCGAGCTGCACACCGCCCTGGTCGCCGGCGTCGACCCGGCCAGGATCGTGCTGCACGGCAACAACAAGTCGCTGGCCGAGCTCGACCGCGCGCTGGAGAGGGGGGTCGGACGGATCGTCGTCGACTCCTTCGAGGAGCTCGACCGGCTGGAGAAGCTGGCCGCCGAACGCGACACCGTGGCGACGGTGTGGCTGCGGATCACCCCCGGCATCGACGCCCACACCCACGAGTACGTGCGCACCGGCCACGACGACTCGAAGTTCGGGTTCACGCTGTCGCTGGGGCTCGCGGACCGGGCCATCACGATCGCGCGCGACCTGGTCCACGTCGACGTGGTCGGCATCCATGCCCACATCGGGTCGCAGATCTTCGGCACCGACCCGTTCGTGGCCAACGCCGAGGTCGCCCTCGACCTGCTGGCCCGCTGGCGCGACCAGCACGGGGTCACGCTGAGCGAGCTCAACCTCGGCGGCGGCATGGGCATCCGTTACACGCACGAGGACCACCCGGTCGAGGTGGCCCGCTACGGCGAGGCCGTGCTGCGGGCGGTCGACGAGCGCTGTGCCCGACACGGGCTCGAGCGGCCCCGGTTGGTGGTCGAACCGGGGCGCGCCATCGTCGGCCCCTCGACGCTCACGCTGTACGAGATCGGCACCATCAAGACGCTGCCGGGGCTGCGGACCTACGTCAGCGTCGACGGCGGCATGTCCGACAACATCCGCCCGGCCCTCTACGACGCCGAGCACGAGGTCGCGCTGGCCAACCGCACCGGTGCGGAGGAGCCGATGTCCACGACCGTCGTCGGCAAGCACTGCGAATCGGGCGACCTCGTGCGCGAGCACGCCGCCCTGCCCAGTGACGTCGCGGTGGGCGACCTGCTCGCCGTCGCGGCGACCGGCGCGTACACGGAATCGATGGCGTCCAACTACAACCGCCTGCCCCGTCCGGCGGCGGTGCTGGTGCGCGACGGACAGGTGCGCACGCTGATCCGGCGCGAGACCCTCGACGACCTCGTGGCGCGCGACGTCGACCTGCGATGAGGACGCCCGCGGCCGAGGTCGCGATCGACGCGGAGGACGTTCCATGAGCGCGGGCGGTTCGATCCGACGGGTCGACGAGCGGCTCGGCCTGGCGATCTGCCGGGTCTCGCTCTCCGGCCGGACGTTGGTCACCTACGCCCGGGACCACGTCACGGTCCGGACTCCGTCGCGTCCCGACTTCCGCGACGGCAACACCATCGACCTGCTCGCGCCCCCACCGCAGGAGGCGCTGGCCGACTGGGTCGGGCGCTTCCGGGACACGATCGGGATGCTGGGCGTGCCGGACGCGCACCTGCGCTGGGAGACACCCCTGCCGATCGACGCGCCGCCGGGACGTCCGGTGCCCGACGCGGCACTGGCGTCCGCCGCACACCGCCTGGGTCTGTCGCTGCAGCCGCTGACGGTCCTGCTGCTCGACGACCTGCAGGCGCCACCGCCGGCGCCGGCCACCATCGCGCCGGTGCCACCGCCGTCGGCGGTCGATCCCCAGCCGACCGACCGTCGCTGGCACGCCGCCACGGTCCTCTACCGCTACGACGCCGAGGACGTCGGTGACCCCGACGCGTGGCGGCAGTGGGACGAGCAGTTCGTCGCCTGGAGCGTCGACGTGCAGCGGGAACTGGCCGCCGGCGGCCGCGCGCAGGTGTGGGTCGCCCAGCGGCACGGCGCGCCCGTCGCTCGCGCCACGCTCGCGCACGACCGCCAGGGCCTGGCGGCCGTCGAGGACGTCATCGTCCACCCGGTGCACCGGCGCCTGGGCCTGGCCGCCGCGATCACCCACGCCGCGGTCGCCGCCCACCTGCACCTCGACCCGGGCGCACGCGTCGGGCTGGCCGCCGAGCCGGGCGGTCGCGCCGAGCGCATCTACCGCCGGCTCGGGTTCGTGCCCCACGCCACGGTGTGGACCGCCAGACCGCGTTGACGTGAGCGCGCGCCGACCGGGGCGGCGCGGCCCCCGAGACGTAGGTCGAAGGACCCGCCCGGAGGGCGCCCGGCGGGCGTAGGTTCAGGCCACCGTCACGCGAGACGCGGACGACACGGCCGCGTCCGATGCCGGCGGGCACCGTCGCGGAGGCATGGTCGTGAGCGTCGTCGTCCCCACCGAACGGATCCGCAACGTGCTCGTCGTGGGGCACACCGGCACGGGGAAGTCGACGCTCGTCGAGGCATTGCTGCGGACCGTTCGCAGTGGCCCGCCCCCCGAGGGTCGGACCACGGTCGACCACGAGCCCGAGGAGCGCGAGCGCGGGCACTCGCTGTCGCTGGCGACGGTCACGTTCGACTTCGACGGCTACCGGATCAACCTGCTCGACACGCCCGGGGGCGCGGAGGCGCTGGGTGACGTGTACCCAGCCCTGGCGGCGGCCGACACGGCCCTGTTCGTCGTGGACGCCACCGTCGGACTCCAGCCGCAACACGACGAGTTGTGGCGGCTGTGCGAGCGACAGGGCCTTCCCCGCGTGGTCTTCTGCAACAAGCTGGACCTCGACCGGGCGGATCCCGTCGGGGTCCTCGCCGACCTCCGCACCCGCTACGGCCGCCCGTTGGCGGCCGTCCATCTGCCGTTCCACCGCGACGGTCATGTCGGGATCGTCGACGTGCTGCACGGCGAGGCGATCGAGCTGATCGACGGCGAGCGGGTGCGCGAGCCGATCCCGGACGAGCAGGCCGCGGCCGCCGAGGAGGCACGCGAGGCGCTCGTCGAGGCCGTCGTGGAGAACGACGACGACCTGCTCGAGCGCTACCTCGATGGCGAGCTGCCCGACACGCACGAGATCGCCGAGGTGTTCGCCCACGGCATCGCCCAGGGCGGCTTCTTCCCCGTGCTGTGGGGTTCGGCCACCAGCGGGATCGGGGTCCAGCTGCTGCGCGAGTTCCTGGTGGAGGAGTGCCCCTCGCCCGCCGAGGCACCGCACGAGCTGCCGCACGACGGGCCGACCGTCGCCGCGGTGGTCAAGACCTACGCCGACCAGTTCGTCGGGCGCATCAACGTGCTGCGCCTGCTGTCGGGCCGCCTGCGCGTCGACGACGAACTGGTCGACCTGCGCACCGGCGCCACCCGCCGGCTGCACAACCTGTTCCGCCTATGCGGACGCGAGCAGCTGCCGGCCGACGAGCTGACCGCCGGCGACCTGGTGGCGGTCTCCAAGCTCGACGACGTCATGACCGGCGACGTGCTGGCGGCCGACGGGCTGCAGGTGGACGTCGAGGTCCCGCTGCCGCCGGTCGGTTTCCACCGCGTGATGCTGCAGCCGGTCGCGGTCGCCGACGACGACAAGCTCAACGCGGCGCTGCAACGGCTGGTGCAGGAGGACCCGTCGGTCCGGATCATCCTCGACCCGGTGGCCGGCACGCGCGTGCTCGCCTTCCAGGGACCCACGCACGTCGACGTCAGCGTCGCGCGGCTACGGCGTCGCGCGGGCGTCGAGGTGCAGGTGCTGCCCGCGCCGATCGACTACCGCACCACGATCCGCCGGCCCGCGAGCGCGGTCGGCCGGCACGTGAAGCAGAGTGGCGGGCACGGCCAGTTCGGCATCGTGAAGCTGGAGATCGCCCCGCTGCCGCGCGGCGAGGAGTTCCGGTTCGACGACGCGATCGTCGGCGGGGTCGTGCCGGGCCAGTACATCGGCTCGGTGGAGAAGGGCGTGCGGGCCGCGATGCTGGAGGGGCCGTTGGGTGGGTTCCCGGTCGTCGACGTGGCCGTGCGGCTGGTCGACGGCAAGCACCATCCGGTCGACTCGTCCGACGCCGCGTTCCAGATGGCCGGCATCCTCGGCTTCCGCGCCGCGCTGGTCGAGGCCGACCCGGTGCTGCTGGAACCGATCGCGGCGGTCACGGTCGTCGCGCCCGAGGAGTTCACCGGCGCGCTGATGTCCGACCTGTCGGCGCGGCGTGGACGGATCCTCGGCACGGACGTGGCCGGGCCGGGACGCACCCGCGTCGACGCCCACGTCCCGGAGGCGGAGCTGACCACGTTCGCCGCCGACCTGCGGGCGCTGACCAGCGGCCGGGGCGAGGTGGAGATCGTCCCGGATCACCACGAGGAGGTCCCGGACAACGTCGCCAAGCGCGTCCTCGACGAGCTCGCCACCTCCTGAGCCTCGTACCGGGTGCCGCCGGCGGCGGCGATAGGCTCGGTTCCTCCCTGGCGTCCACTCGAGGCACGGCTGTTGGATCGCGTCCTGCGCATCGGGCTTCTCGGCTGCGGCACGGTCGGTGGTGGGGTGGTGACCCTGCTGGCCCGTGAGGCCGAGGACATCGCCGTCCGCACCGGCGCCCGCCTGGAGGTCGGCCGCATCGGCGTGCGCGACGTCGCCAAGGCCCGCGCCCGGGGCCTACCGGTGGATGACGGCGTCTTCACCGACGACGTCATGTCGGTCGTCGAGGATCCGGACATCGACGTGGTCGTCGAGGTGATGGGTGGCCTCGAGCCCGCGGACACGCTCATCCGCCGGGCGCTGGAGCTCAAGAAGCCGGTCGTGACGGCCAACAAGGAACTGGTCGCCCACACCGGTCCGGAGTTGTACGAGGCGGCCAGGGCCGCCGGCGTCGACCTCGCCTACGAGGCCGCGGTGGCGGGCGCCATCCCGATCATCCGGCCGCTGAAGGAGTCGCTGGCCGGTGACCGGGTCACCCGGGTGGTCGGCATCCTCAACGGCACCACCAACTACATCCTCACGAAGATGGCCGAGGACGGCGCCGACTACGCGACGGTGCTCGCCGACGCGCAGGCGCTGGGCTACGCCGAGGCGGACCCGACCGCCGACGTCGGCGGCCACGACGCCGCCGCCAAGTGCGCCATCCTCGCCTCGCTCGCCTTCGACACCGTCGTCCACGGTCGCGACGTCTTCCGCGAGGGCATCGAGGGGGTCACCGCGACCGATCTCCGCGTGGCGGACCGGCTCGGGTACGTGGTCAAGCTGGTCGGGATCGCCGGGGAGAGCGACGATCGCATCGGCGTGCGCGTCCACCCGGTGTTCCTGCCCAAGGAGCATCCGCTGGCCAGCGTGCGCGACGCCTTCAACGCGGTGTACGTGGAGGCGGAGGCCGCCGGTGAGCTGATGTTCTACGGCCGGGGTGCCGGCGCGATGCCGACCGCCTCCGCCGTGGTCGGCGACGTCATCGACGTGGCCCGCAACCTGCTGCAGACCGCCCGCGGCGCCGCCGAGTCGGTGCACCGGGCCAAGGCGATCCGCCCCATCGAGGACCTGCAGACCCAGTACTACGTCCTGCTCGACGTCGACGACCAGGCCGGCGTGCTCGCCGACGTGGCGCGCACCTTCGGTGACCACGCGGTGTCCATCGCCCAGGTGTGGCAGGAAGGTGCCGGCGACTCCGCCCAGCTGGTGCTGATCACCCACCGCGCTCGCGAGGGCGACCTGCAGCAGACGGTCCAGGCGCTGGCCGCGATGGCCAACGTCCGCAGCGTCGCCAGTGTCCTGCGGGTGGAGTCGGAGGTGTTCTCGTCGTGACCGGTGCCGCCGTCCCCGCCGCCAGTGACGTCCCGCGCGGCCCACACGTGTGGCGCGGGATCATCGAGGAGTACCGCGACCGCATGCCGGTCACCGACACCACGCCGGTGGTCACGTTGCGCGAGGGTGGCACGCCCCTGATCGCGTCCGAGCGGCTGTCCGAACTGACCGGCTGTGAGGTCCACCTCAAGTTCGACGGGTCGAACCCGACCGGGTCCTTCAAGGACCGCGGGATGACCATGGCCATCACCAAGGCCAAGGAGAAGGGCGCCGAGGCGGTCATCTGCGCCTCCACCGGGAACACCTCGGCGTCGGCCGCCGCCTACGCCGGCAAGGCCGGGCTGACCTGCGGGGTGATCATCCCGAAGGGCAAGATCGCCATGGGCAAGCTCGCCCAGGCGCTCGTGCACGGCGCCAAGGTCATCCAGATCGAGGGCAACTTCGACCAGGCGTTGACGCTGTGTCGCAAGCTGGCGGAGACCTACCCGGTCGAATTGGTGAACTCCGTCAACCCCTACCGCATCGACGGGCAACGTTCGGGCGCCTGGGAGATCGTCGACCAGCTCGGTCGCGCCCCCGACGTCCACTGCATGCCGGTCGGCAACGCGGGCAACATCACCGCCTACTGGCGCGGCTACCGCGAGTACGCGGCCGACGGGGTCGCCGGCACCCTGCCGGTCATGCGCGGCTACCAGGCCGCGGGCGCGGCACCGATCGTGCTCGGCCACCCGGTGGAGAAGCCGCAGACGATCGCGACGGCGATCCGGATCGGCAACCCCGCCTCGTGGCAGCAGGCCGTGGCGGCGGCCAGCGAGTCGGGCGGGTCGATCCGCTCCGTGACCGACCGGGAGATCATCGCGGCCTTCCGCGAGCTCGCCCGCCACGGCGTGTTCGCGGAGATGGCGTCCGCGTCGTCGGTCGCCGGCCTGTTGCAGCTGCACGCCGCCGGCGAGCTCGAGCCGGGATCCGTGGTCGTGTGCGTCCTGACCGGCCACGGGCTCAAGGACCCGGAGTGGGCGATCGCCGGTGCTGCCGA
Organism: Egicoccus sp. AB-alg2; assembly: GCF_041821065.1. Taxonomy (NCBI): domain Bacteria; kingdom Bacillati; phylum Actinomycetota; class Nitriliruptoria; order Egicoccales; family Egicoccaceae; genus Egicoccus; species Egicoccus sp. AB-alg2. Next base: position 73,474 of record NZ_JBGUAX010000004.1, read on the forward strand.
GCCGGTCACCATCCCGGCCGAGCTGCACGTCGCCGCACGCGAGCTCGAGCTCATCTGACGCTCCGTCCGCCGACGCGGCGGACGGCGAGGCGGGGAGGCGCTATCCGTGGACCGGGTTTCGGTCGTCGAAGCCGCACTGGACCGTGCCGTCGCCGAGGCGCCGGCACCGCAGCAGCGACTGGCGCCCGACGCCGCCCTGCGGGCGGGCAGCTCGCTGACGGCCGCACGCGCCGTCGCCCTGTTCGAGGACATGGTGCGTTCGCGGGCGCTGGACGTGGTCGCCCGTGAGCTGAAGGCGCGCGGCGAGGGCTACTACACGATCTCGTCGGCGGGCCACGAGCACACCGCCGTCGTCGGTGCGCTCACGCGCCCGACCGACCCGGCGTTCCTGCACTACCGCGACGGGGGGTTCGTCGCGGCCCGTTCACGGCTGGCGGGCACCGACGTCACCTGGGACACGCTGCTGTCGCTGGCCGCCTCGCGCGAGGATCCCGCCTCGCAGGGCCGGCACAAGGTGTGGGGCAGCCCGACCGCGTGGATCGTGCCGCAGACCTCCACGATCGCCTCGCACCTGCCGAAGGCGGTCGGTGCCGCCTTCGCCATCGCCCGCTCGCGCCGCCTCGACGCTGGCGCCGTCGCCGGGAACACCTTGCCGGCGGACGCGCTGGTGGTCTGTTCGTTCGGGGACGCCTCGCTCAACCACGCCAGCGCCCTGGCCGGCCTCAACGCCGCGCGTTGGGCCCGCCGCGTCGGCAGCCCGATGCCGATCCTGTTCGTCTGCGAGGACAACGGCATCGGCATCTCCGTGCAGACCCCGCCGGGCTGGGTGGAGGCCACCGCGGCCGCGCTCCCCGGATGCACCTACGTCCGCGCCGAAGGCGAGCTCGACGCCGTCTGGGACGCCGTCGAGCACGCCGTCACGGCGGTGCGCAGCCGCCGGGCGCCGGTGTTCCTGCACCTGCCGACCGTGCGGCTGTGGGGCCACGCCGGCAGCGACCTGGAGGCCGCCTACCGCAGCCGCGAGGACATCGAGGCGGCCGAGGCCGCCGACCCGCTCGCCCACGCCGCGCGGCTCTTGATCGCGACGGGTGCGGCCAGTACCGGACAGCTGCAGGAGTTGATCGCCCGGGTCCGTGCGGAGACCCGCGATCGGGCCGGCGCGGCGGTGTCCACCGGCCCGCTGCGCACCGCCGACGAGGTCGTGGCGCCGTTGGCGCCCCACACCCCGGAGGCCGTGCGTCGCGACGCCGCCCGCACGGTCGACGTCGCCGCCCGCCGGAGCGCGCACGGCCGCCGCCTGCCCGAGCACGCCGTCACCGCGGGCGAGCGGACCCTGGCAGGCCTGCTGAACGCGGCGCTGCGCGACGAGCTCGCCCGCCGGCCAGGCGCCGTCGTCTTCGGCGAGGACGTCGGGCGCAAGGGCGGCGTCTACGGCGTGACCGCCGGACTGCAGGCGACCTTCGGTACCGGCCGGGTCTTCGACACCCTGCTGGACGAGACCTCGATCCTGGGGCTCGCGCAGGGCCTCGGGCTGCTCGGGCTGATCCCGATCCCGGAGATCCAGTACCTCGCCTACGTGCACAACGCCCTCGACCAGTTGCGCGGCGAGGCCTGCTCGACGCAGTTCTTCTCCGCCGGGCACTACCGGACCCCGATGGTGGTGCGCATCGCCGGGCTCGCCTACCAGAAGGGCTTCGGCGGCCACTTCCACAACGACAACGCGGTCGGCGCCCTGCGCGACATCCCGGGCCTGCTCCTGGCGGTCCCCAGCCGGGGTGACGACGCCGTCCGCATGTTGCGCGGCTGCCTCGCGATGGCCGAGGTCGACGGTCGGGTGTGCACCTTCCTGGAGCCGATCGCGCTCTACCACGAACGCGACCTGCACGACCCCGGCGACGGCGGCTGGCTGTCCGACTACCCGCCGCTCGACGAGGTGCTGCTGCCGGGCGAGGTCGGCGTCCACCATCCCGAGGCGGACGACGTGCTGCTCGTCACCTACGGCAACGGCGTGCGCATGTCGCTGCGCGCGGCCCGGCGGCTGGCCGACCACGGCATCGGCGCCCGGGTCCTGGACCTGCGGTGGCTGTCGCCGCTGCCGTCGGCGGCGGTGCGCGAGCATGCGCAGGCGTGCGGACGCGTGCTGGTCGTCGACGAGTGCCGGCGGACCGGCGCCGGCGTCGCGGACGCCGTTCTCGCCGACCTGGCCGAGCACGGCTTCGACGGTGCGCTGGCGTCGATCCGGTCCCACGACAGCTACGTCCCGCTGGGGCCGGCCGCAGAGCTGGTCCTGCTGTCGGAGGACGACGTCGTCGAGGCGACGCTGGCGTTGCATGCCCGCGGTCGCGCACCGGCGCCCCGCTAGCCTGCGAGCGTCCAGCTGCCGCAACCCGTCGGGACCGTCGTGACCGAGGTGCGCCACGCCACCGTCCAGGTGCCTGCCACCAGCGCGAACCTCGGCCCCGGCTTCGACGCCTTCGGGCTCGCGCTCGGCCGCTACCTGGTCGTGCGTTCGCGCCCGCGTGAGGACGGCGAGGTCCGGGTCCACACCGCCGGTGACGGCGCCCACGAGGTGGCGACCGGTGACGACAACCTGATCTGGCGCAGCCTGATGGCGTTCTGCGACCACTACGCGGTCGCGGTGCCCGACCTCCGGCTCGAGGTCGCCAACGACATCCCCCTGGAACGCGGGCTGGGCTCGTCCTCGGCCGCCATCGTGGCCGGGCTGGTGCTGGCCCGCGCGGTGACCGGGCACCCCGTCGGCGACCGCGACCTGGTGCGCCTCGCGGACCGGCTCGAGGGCCATCCCGACAACGTGGCGCCGGCGCTGCTCGGGGGACTGGTGGCCTGCGCAGCCGACGACGACGGCCGCCTGGTGGTGCGACGTCGCAACCCTGCCCCGCACCTGCGCCCGATCGTCCTGGTGCCGACCACGCGGCAGGCGACCGTCCAGGCCCGTGGGGTCGTGCCCGACCACCTCGACCGCGCCGACGTGGTCGTGCAGGGCGCCCGCGCCGGGCACGTGTTGGGGGCCCTGGTGGGGGCCTGGCCGGTCGACCCCGCCGCCACCGGCGACCGCCTGCACGAACCGGCGCGCCTGCGGGTGATGCCGGCCACGGGTGCGGTGATCGAGGACCTTCGCGCCAGCGGCATCCACGCCTGGTTGTCCGGCGCCGGACCGTCGGTCGCCGGGCTGCTGGACGGCGAGGCCGTTGCGGCGCTGGACCGCACGCACGAGGTCGCGGCCGCGCACGGATTCGCGGTCCACGAACCGCGCGTCGACCTCAGCGGCGCGTTCGCCTGTCCGGACGGTGGCTGCGCCCTGTCGGGCCGCACCGAGACCTGCGCGCAGTGCCCTCGTCAGCGGATATGATGCCGGCGTCGCCGCGCCGATCGGTCGCGGATCGATCTTCTCCTTGATCTCTTCCCGCCGGCCGACGTGTGTCGACCTCCTTGCATCCGCCGCCGTTCGTGCGGCGCCCAACCGTCGGTGTGCCCTGGGATGGGGGGCCGGCGTCCGACGTCCTTCGACGCTGTGGAGCGCGATCCGTGAAGCTCTTCCTCGACACCGCCAACCTCGACGAGATCACCGAGATCAACCGGTGGGGCGTTCTCGACGGGGTCACGACCAACCCGACGCTGGCTGCGAAGGAGGGCAGGGACTTCGCGTCCATGATCAAGGACATCTGTGCCGAGGTCGACGGCGACGTCAGCGCCGAGGTGGTGTCGATCGACACGCCGGGGATGCTGGACGAGGCCCGCAAGCTCGCCGCGATCGCCGACAACGTCGTGATCAAGCTCCCGCTGATCCCGGCCGGTCTGGCCGCCTGCTCGCAGCTGTCGCGTGACGGGATCCGGACCAACGTCACCCTCTGCTTCTCGCCCACGCAGGCCATCCTCGCGGCCAAGGCCGGCGCGACCTACGTCTCGCCGTTCCTCGGACGCCTGGACGACCTCGCCAACGACGGCATCGCCCTGCTGACGGAGATCTGCGAGATCTTCCGCGTCCAGGGCTACCAGACCGAGGTGCTGGCGGCATCGCTGCGCAGCCCCCAGCACGTCGCCCAGGCCGCCCTGGCCGGAGCGGACATCGCCACGCTGCCGGCCAAGGTGTTCCAGCAGATGGTCAAGCACCCGATGACCGATCTGGGCCTGGAGCGCTTCCTGGCCGACTGGGACGCCTACCAGCAGGCGATGCGCTGAGTTTCTCGCGGCCGGCACCTCCGGCCGCCACGGCGACGCGAGGGGCCGTCGCCGGCCATCGAAGACACACGGAGACACACATGGACCGCTCGACGCTGGAGCGAAAGGCGCTCGCCGAACTGCGGCAGATCGCTTCCGCCCTCGAGCTCAAGGGCTATCAGCGCATGAAGAAGGCCGACCTGGTCGACCTGATCATCCACGCTGGTGGCGCCGGTGCCGGCAACGGCAGCCGGGGTGAACCGGCCGCGGCGGGTTCCCCCAACGGCGACGGCGGCACGGCCGAGGCGTCGCAGCCGCAACTCGGCGTGGAGGACGAGCGACCCGACGGCGACGGCGAGGCCGGCGACCGCGTCCGCGCCCGCCAGCGCAGCCCCGAGCGACCCTTCCGCCCCCGTCTCGAGCCGGCGCGCGGCCGTGACGAGGACGCCGAGCGCGAGCGGCGCGGTGCGGACGAGGAGACCGGCGGCGAGGACCGCCAGCGCAGCGAGGAGCGTCAGCGCGGCGAGGAGCGTCAGCGCGCCGACCGTGGGCGCGGCGAGGACCGCAACCGTGGTCGTGGCGACGACCGGCGAGACGACGACGGCGACGACGACGGCGACGGCCGCGGGCGCGGCAAGCGCGACCGGCGCCGCAAGAACCGCGGCGGCCAGCAGCAGAACGACCACGAGGACGCCGAGGTTCGCGAGGGGATCCTCGACCTGCTCCCCGAGGGATACGGCTTCCTGCGCTGCACCGGCTACCTGTCGGGCAGCAGGGACGTCTACGTCAGCCAGTCCTTCGTGCGCCGCTTCGACCTGCGCCGCGGCGACCGCGTCGCCGGCCCCATCCGCCGCAACAAGAACAACGACAAGTTCCCGGCGCTGGCCCGCATCGACGCGATCGAGGGCGAGGCGATCGACGAGGGCTCGCTGCCGCGCAAGCGGGTGGAGTTCAAGGACCTGACCCCGCTGTTCCCCGACGAACGGCTGTCGCTGGAGGTCGAGGGCACCTCGCCGATCTCCATGCGGATCGTCGACATGATGGCGCCGATCGGCAAGGGCCAGCGCGGCCTGATCGTGTCGCCGCCCAAGGCCGGCAAGACGACCATTCTGAAGCAGCTCGCGGCCGCGATCGAGGCCAACGACCCCGACGTCCACCTCATGGTCGTGCTCGTCGACGAGCGGCCCGAGGAGGTCACCGACTTCGAGCGTTCGACCGGCGGCGAGGTCATCTCGTCCACGTTCGACCGCCCTGCCGAGGACCACACCCAGGTCGCCGAGCTCGCCATCGAGCGCGCCAAGCGGCTGGTCGAGGGTGGCCGGGACGTCGTCATCCTGCTGGACTCCATCACGCGGCTCGGGCGGGCCTACAACCTCGCGGCCCCGGCCTCCGGCCGGGTGCTCTCCGGCGGTATCGACTCGGCGGCGCTGTACCCGCCGAAGAAGTTCTTCGGGGCGGCCCGCAACATCGAAGGCGGCGGCAGCCTGACCATCATCGCGACCGCGCTCATCGAGACGGGCTCGAAGATGGACGAGGTCATCTTCGAGGAGTTCAAGGGCACCGGGAACATGGAGCTGCGCCTCGACCGGCGCATGGAGCAGAAGCGCATCTTCCCGGCCGTCGACATCCAGGCGTCGGGCACGCGGCGGGAGGACCTGCTGCTGCCGCGCGAGCAACTGGAGACGGTCTGGAAGCTGCGGCGCCTGCTGTCGTCGATGGACTCCGAGGCGGCCCTGCACCTGCTCATCGAGAAGCTGCGCGCCACCAAGAACAACGCGCAGTTCCTCCAGATGATCTCGAAGTCCAACCTCTCCTGACATTCGCCCCGTCACCGGCGCGGGTGTCTCCCGGTCGCCGATGCTTCGGCACGCGCGAAGCCCGGTGAGACACGGGACGTGAGTGCAGTGGTGGCCGCCGCCTGCTCGAGAAGTACGGACGCCCGGGGACAAGACGTCGCAGTGACCTCTCCCGAAGCGAGCAGGGCGGCGGCCGCCGGCTGCGGCATGGCACGGGGTCCGTTCGGGCCCGTGCCGCCATGTCCAGCGAACGTCACCCCGGCTGGTCGGGCCAGTGACCAGTGTCCTGTCATCACCCGTGTGTCACGGCCGGAAGGACGTACTGCCCGGGAGCGTGGTCTCAGCGCGGCGGGTCGAAGCGGTAGCCGACGCCGTGGACGGTCGCGATCCAGCGTGCACCGTCCTCACCGGCGAGGTCGAACTTTCGCCGCAGGCGCCGGACGTGCTCGGTGACCGTCCCGCGGTTGTGCTCCCGGGTGGCCTCCCAGGCCTGTTCGAGCAGCTCGCGGCGGGTGAAGGCCTGCCGCGGGTGCGAGGCGAAGAACACCAGCAGGTTGAACTCCTGGTGGGTCAGCACGATCCGCTCGTCGTGCAGCAGTGCCTCGCGCGCGGCGACGTCGATCTCCAGTGGCCCGTAGCGGTAGGTCGTCGGCGCCGGCAGGATCCGGCCGCGTCGCAACAGCGCCCGGCTGTGCGCGGCGATCTCCAGCGCGGACACCGGCTCCACCAGCACGTCGTCGGCGCCCAGGTCGAGCACGAGGATGCGTTCGTCCTCGCGCGCGTCCGGACCGAGCAACGCGAGGATCGGCGCAGAGGTGTGCTGGCGCAGCTGGCGCAGGGCCTGGGTGGCCGCGCCCTCGCGGCTGACCCGCACGATCACGACGTCGGGGTCGTGGACGGCGACCCGTCGCAGGGCCGTCTCGGGCCCCGCCACGGACAGCAGGTCGAGGCCCTCGGCGGCGAATCGGTCCGCCAGCCGGGCCCGGAGCGTCGGCTGGTTCTGGCGGTCACCGACGATGAGCACTTCGGCTCTTGGTTCGATGGCTTCGAGCACGGCGTCCCCCGTCTATCGCTCCCCGTTGCCTGGTGCCTGCTCCCTGTCACGCTGCCCCGGCATCCAGCGGGTACGTGGAGAAGTATGTGGAAAACACGGGCCTGTTGTTGGGTATTCGTGGATGTTTGACGCAGTGGAGTCGCGCGATCACGAAGCGTTGCGAGCCGGGGTCGGTACTCGTGGCCTCTCACCACTTCTCGTGGGCTTCGGTCTGGAGGGGGCGGTCTCCTCGCGCGCGGCGGCGAGGGCGGCCGGGACCGCCTCGACCACCCATCGGACGTGCTCGGTCGTCATCCCGGGCCAGATCGGCAGGCTGACTTCCTCGTGGTAGAGCCCTGTCGCCGCCGGGAAGTCGTCGGGTCGCAGGTGGTAGCGGTCGCGGTAGTAGGGCTGCAGGTGGAGCGGGATGAAGTGGACGCTCGCGCCGACACCCGTGGCGGCCAGGTGCCGGACGAAGGCGGAGCGCACGGCCGGACCGTCGGTGACGCGGAGGGCGAACAGGTGCCAGGCGTGCTCGTCGGCGACGTGGGCCTCCGGCGGCAGGCGCAGCCCCTCGACGTCGCCGAGGGCGTCGCGGTACGCGGCCGCGATGGCCCGGCGGGCCGCATGGTCGGCACGCAGGCGCCGGAGCTGCACCAGCCCCAGCGCCGCGGCCACGTCGGTGAGGTTGTACTTGAAGCCCGCAGCGACGACCTCGTAGTACCAGGCGTCGGCCCGGTGGTAGCGGTCGAAGACGTCCCGGTCGATGCCGTGCAGTCGCATCGTCCGCATACGCCGGGCGAGGTCCGGGTCCCGGGTCACGGCCATGCCGCCCTCGCCCGTGCACAGCGGCTTGGTCACGTAGAAGCTGAAGGCCGTGACGTCACCGAGCGTGCCGATGGCCTGGCCGCGGTGGCTGGCCGGCAGCGCATGGGCGGCGTCGTCGAGCAGGCCCCAGCCGTGCTCGCCGGCGAGCCGCGCCAGCCCCGTCATGTCGCACGGCAGGCCGGCGAAGTGGACCGGGACGAGCGCGCGCACCTGGCGGCGTTCGGTTGGGGAGAGCCGCTGGTAGGCGGCCATGACCGTCTGCGGCGTCAGGTTGCCGGTAACGGGGTCGACGTCGGCGAAGACCGGTTCCGCACCGAGGTGGCGGACGACCTCGGCCGTGGCCGCGAACGTGTAGGGGGTCGTGATCACCCGGCTGCCGGCGTCCACGCCCAGCGCCTCGAGCCCGAGGTGCAGGGCGGCCGTCGCCGAATTGACCGCCACGGCGTGGACGTCCGGACCCAACACCGAGGCGAAGGCGGCCTCGAAGTCCCGGCACTGCTGCCCGGTCGTCAGCCAGCCGCTGCGGAGCACCCGGACGACGGCGTCCACCGCCTCGTCGTCGATCTGGGCCACGTGGAAGGGCACCCGCCAGCCGGCGGTGCCCGACGGGCCGGTCATCGTGCGGTCGTCGACGGTGCGCATGCGGCACTCCTCTCCGGTTCGGGAGGGACGGAGCTGAGGCCCACGGCTCCCAGGCTCGCGGCGGCAGTCAGCGCCACGAGGGGGAAGTGGGCGATGTAGTCCACGGCGGCGTGCACGCACAGCGCCGTGAGCAGGGCGACGCCGAGCAGCGCCGACGGGTCGGGGGCGCGCAGCAGGTCCCGGTACAGCGCCGTGAGCAGCACCAGGACGAGCGCCAGGACGGGAAGGCCCAGTTCCGCGGCGAGATGCAGGTACTCGTTGTGGGCGTAGCGCTCCCAGTCGAAGACCGCCGGGTTGCCGGCGGCACCGAAACGGCCGTAGCCGATCCCCGTCCACGGCGCCTCCCGGACGAGGTCGATCGCCTCGCGCCAGAGACGCACCCGTTCGGTGATGCTGGGCCCGAGCGTCGCGGCCTCGAGCCCCAGCGCCGAGCGGATGGCGCCGCCGGCGCGCAGCGTCACGGCGATGGCGGCCGTCACCACCAGCAGGGCCGCCGCCACGACCCGGCCTGCGACGCGGCGGTCCATCCTCCGGCAGGCCGGCACCGCTGCGGCCAGGACCAGCAGCGTCGCGGCGGTCCCGGTGCGGCTGTTGGCGCCCACGGGGACGGTGGCGAACAGGCCGCCCACGGCCAACAGCAGCCCGCGCTGACGGCGACCGCCCACACGTTCACGCCACAGCAGGGCCGCCGCTACGGCCACGACGAAGAGCGCCGCGGTGGCGTTCGCGTACCCGAGCGGCCCGTGCAGTCGATCGTAGAGGTCACCGCGCGCCACGCCGGCGACGAACGTCACCGCGCCGACCGTCACCACGGTCGCCGGCACGAGCGCGGGTCGCTGGCTGCTGAGCCGGCGACTGAGCCCGAAGGTGCCCCCCAGCAGTGCGGCCCAGGCCAGCGGGGCGAGCAGCCCTTCGACGCCCGTGTCGTCGTCGGCAGTGTCCACTTCCGTCGGTTGCCACCCGGCCCGTTCGAGCAGGATCTCGCGGAGTGCGTCGTCGGGCGGATCGACCCGGTAGCCGTAGAAGTCGCCGGGGTCGAACACGTCCGCCGGCCGGTGCTGCTCGACCAGGCTGGGGTCGATACCGACGAACACGGACCCCTCGTGGTTCACGAGCCCGGGTGGCGCCACCGAGCCCCAGTCACCGGACTTGATGGCGACACGCCCCTGAGTGCTCTCGAACAGGTCTCCCTCGGAGCGCAGTTGGGCATCGGCGTCGCTGACCATCCCGACGCCCGTGCCCGGCCACCCGAACTCGTAGAGCCAGTTGTTGTAGGTGTGGACGCGCGCGAAGCGGGCCAGTGGGTTGCGCTGGTGGGTGCGCAGGAACAGGTTGTGGTGCAACGTGACGAGGTCGGCGGCCAGTTCCGGGTCCGTGGCGCTCTGCGCCGTCATGATGGTGCGGTCCCACTCCTCGAACCGGTTCCACGACGCGGTGATGCGCTGCGCACCGTCGATGAACAGCAGCGCCATGTGGTAGCGGCCCGGCCCGGCACCGACGAACGTGCAGTGCGTGATCCAGACGTCCCGTGATCCGTCACCGACACGGATGGCGGCGTTGCCGTCGTAGGCGTCCCAGTGCGCGGCGAAGTCGAACTGCAGGTAGGCGATGACGACGTTGGTGGCGCCGTCGACCACGAGGCCGTAGTTGTCGATGGTGACGTCGGCACCGCGACCGTCGATGGTGAGGTCGGAAGCGACCAGCAGCGGGGCCTCGAGCGTGAGGAGCCCCGTGAGCCCGGGACGGAACCTGACGTGGGCCGGCCCGGGCTCCTCCACGGCGGCGCGCAGGCTCCCCGGGCCGCCGTCGTCCAGGTGCTCGACCCAGCGGACGGGGCCGCCCTCCCCGCCCGTCGCGCGGGCGAAGCCCTGGGGTCGGCCGAGCCCGGTGGTGGCCTCGTCCGGCTCGTCCGACTCGTCCGGCGGCGGTGCCGTCGGCGCGGGGGTCGGCGCGTCGACGTCGCGGTCGGGGCCGGCGGGCCACGCGACCACCACGACCACGACGGCCAGGATCATCGCCGTCGTGACGAGCAGCCGCCGGCGCACGCTCATGGCCGTGTCCTCGGCGCGTCGTCGAGGACCGCCAGGGACCGCTTCAGCACCGCCCGCAGCCGCGGGCTCTCGAACTGGACCCGCAGACGCGTGCGGTGCAGCCAGCTGCGCACGGGCAGGCGGACCCGACCCGCCAGCGTGTCGGGCTCGTGGACCCGTAGATGGATCTCGCGGCGCCAGGACTCCCACTCTCGCTTGTAGGCGGCGTCGCCGAGCATGAAGTCGAGGTGGGTGAACCCTTCCTCGACCAGGTCCTGCAGCAGCCGGGCGACCAGCAGCTTGCCGACGCCGTAGCGGCGGTAGCGCTCGTCGGGCGTCGCGGCGTGCTGGTAGAGGTAGGCCCACGGGTGCTCGAGCAGGCAGTAGCCGAAGGCCAGCAACCGGCCGTCGCCCTCCAGCAGCTGCAGCCGGCCGCGCCCCTGTCCGGCGAGCGCGGCCATCGCGTCCACGTAGGGGGCGAAGCCGTCGTCGTGCTTCCAGCGCAGCGACGTGTACTCGCCCTGCCAGCGCTCGCGGTACAGCTGTTGCACCGCCGGCATCGAGGCGCGCACGTCCTCGGCGTTGACGGCCTGACGGTGGACGAGGGGGCCGAACTGTTCGGCGAAGCGGCGTTCACGCCGGCGCAGCTCGGCCCAGTAGCGGCCGGGTTGGCGCGCGCGCAGTTCCTCCTGCGTCGACGGCAGGTCGACGACGATGGCCTCGGAGAACCGCAGGTAGCGCGTGCGACCGTCGCGCCGGCCCGCGGGCGGTTCCACCACGAGACGAGGCTCGGGGTTGAACTCGTTGGCGACGTAGTCGAACACGGGGACTCCTCCGGAACTCATGGCCGGCCGTCGACGAAGCACACCCACCCATCGGGGGTGTCGTGCACGTCGAGGTGGTGCATGCCACCGGCCGACCAGAGCGGCCCGGCGGGGGTCAGCAGCGGGGCGGGCAACGGCGTCTCCGCGTACGTCGACGGCGTCAGTGCCTCGATGTGGATGCCCAGCACCGCCCGGCCGTAGCCGCGGCGGCAGTCCTGCGCGAACCGCACCAGGCGATCGCCGACGGGAACCGGTCGCCCGGCCGGGCGGGCGAGGCCGGCGTCGCCGGTGACGACCGGGCTGGCGGGGTGCTCCGTCCACGGCCCGCGTGGGTGGGGTGCGTGAAGCAGCCGCAGTTCGTCGTTGGTGTGGTCGCGGCTCGTCTCGACCAGCAGGTACCAGTGCCCCTGGTGCTGGAACGGCGAGGCGTCCTTGTACGCCGCGCCCCGCAGCAGGATTCGATCGAGCTCCCAGACGGTGGGGAAAGCACGGGCGCGGTAGAGCCGGAGCGTCCCGTCGAAGGAGGACTCCGGGATCATGAACACCTCGTCGTCCGCCGCGAACACCGCCGGGTACGACAGGTGGAAGGGCTCCTCCAGCACCGGGCCCTCGTAGGTCCAGCGGCGGGCATCGGCGCTCGTGGCCAGGCCGACGAAGCCGCGCCGCTGCCCGGTCGCCACCGCCTCGAAGAAGAGGAACCAGATCCCGTGCTGTCGGATCGCGAAGGGGTCGGCGACCAGGCCGAGCCCGGCGCGTGCCAGCGTGTCCTCGTCGAAGACGGGCCGGAGGGCCGCGGCGTCCAGCGCCAGCGGGGACGGCGCGACCCCGACGCCGATGCGCCACGCCGGTGTCGGGCTCAGACGCAGGCGCACTGCCGGCGGGATGCGCGTCTGCAGCTGCCGGCGCACGGGGGCGGGCATGACCCGCCGAAGGCTCGCCTGGAGGCTCATGCGCCCCTCCTCGCGCGTAGCCCGGCCAGCGCCTGCTGCGTGCGTCCTCGCACGGTGCGCAGTCCCGCGACGGCGGCGGGCGACAGGCGCTGCGCCGCCTGCCGCCGCAGCCCGTGGCGAGCGCGCTCGGCCCGTTCGGTCAGCGCGGCCGACATGCCCGTTCGGGCGGCGTGGAACTCGTGCAGTTCGTGGCTGCCGTCCGCCCACAGCAACTTCGCCCGTGTCTCGCCGGCCCCGAACTCGGCGCGGCGGAAGACCGGTTCGCCGACCAGATCGCGCATGACCGCGACGTCGAGCAGATTGCCCGGAGCGAATGCCGCGAAGTCGTCGTCGTAGCCGATCTTCAGCGAACGGACGACGCCATCCTTCTGGAGGTTGAACTGGAACGCGACCAGGCGGTCGCCGAACCACAGCAGGTCGAGCCGCAGCCACCCCTGCGCTGCCGCCCAGCGTGCGACGTCGGTGTAGAAGGTGCGCAGATGTGGAAGGCACGCGATCGCCGTGCCCTGGGCGCCCTTCCAGCCGGACGCTTCGATGGCGAAGCACCGCTCGAGAAGGTCCGCAGGCACCACCGCCTCGCGGAAGACCTCGTGTCGAACCCGCCAGCGTTCCTCGGCCCGGCGACGCCGCCGCCGCGCATCCTTGCGGAAGCTGCTGCTGAGACCGGCCTCGACTTCTTCCCACGACCGCGTCAGATCCACGTACGGAGCAAGCACCGGCGCGGCGAGCCGCTGTCGCGGCAGAGCCTTTGCCAGTTCCCGCCGCACCAGCGCGACGGGCCAGTCCTCGGGGCACCACTCGCGCCAGACGACCTCGCGGGGCCGGTCGTCGACGAGCCGGCGCACCAGGGCCGCCAACACGTCGTCGTCCTCGACCACCGGCTGGCCGGCGGGATGATGGGGACGGAGCGCCGGGATCCCGACGACGCCGCGGCGCCGTTCGAAGGGCAGCACGCCGACGAGGCGCCCCGCCCGGCGCGCGGTCAGGTAGCCCGGGCGGCCGGTGCCGAACGCGCGGGCGTGACAGGCCTGCCACGTGGGCCAGTCCTGCGGCGGCCGGTGCAGCTGCCGGCACAGCTCGGCCCACTCGTCCGCGAACGACGCCGCGTCGTCGTGGCGACGCACGACGATGGCTTGGCGGTGCGGTTCCCGGGACCGGCCGGTGACGGCGCGCCCGCGAGGGGCACGCCGCCGCCGGAGCACCTCGGCGCCGACCGCCATGTCAGCCGGCCTCCCGGGCCGCCGACTGGCTGGGCGTCGACGGCGCCGGACGCGACCGGCGCCATGACGGCGTCGCCGGCGCGTCGACGTAGACGTAGCCCAGCGGGAGGTCGTCGGCCAGGTGCAGCAGCTCGGCGGCCTCGGCCACGTCGTCGAGCGAGCGGTCCCGGTGCACCGCCAGCAGCACCGGGTGGGGTGGCTCGCCGGCGGGACGGAGGCTGGGGCCCTGGTCGACCAGCACGGCCGGCTCGCGCACGACGACGAGGTCGGCGGTGCTGGAAGCCGGCGGCTGCGCGGATGGCACGACCCGGACGAACCCGGTGCCCACGACGAACGCCTGCGCCGCGCCGCTCTCGTCGAACGTCGTGCGGCGGTCACGGTCGCGCGAGCGCTTGTTGTCGACCCCGCACACCAGGACGCGGCGGCCACCGCGGGCCGCGGCCTTGGCCACGGCGATCGCCACGCCCTCGGCGTCGTCGTGGGGCCCGACCCCGCGCACGTACAGCGTCGGTGTCCCGACGGGCTCGAGCAGCTGCAGCTGTCGCCAGACCCGTGCCAACCGCAGCCCGCGTCCCCGCCGTGAGCCGGTGAACCGGCGACGGCCGCTCAGCTGGCCGCGTCGGGGTGCCAGCGTGCCGACGTGCGGCGCGGCCAGGACCGTGGCCGGGTCGCGGGCGTCCTGGACCGTCGGCGACTGCTCCATGCGTCGCCAGGCGATGGCCACCCCGACGAGCAGCCCCAGCAGCAGGCCGGCGGCGGCCAGCACCGGCAGCCCGGGCCGGGTGGGAGTCGCCTCCGCGTCGAGGTCCGCGGCGCGGATCATCCCGGACCCGAGCAACTCGGCGTCGGTCGCCACCTCACGGGCGCGCAGTTGCACGGCGAGCAGGCTCTCGAAGACGGCGGTCCGCTCGGCCGTCAGGGCGGCTTCCTCGGCCGCGCTGGTGACCGCGAGCGCCTCGTCGACCTCGGCGAGCCGCTCCTCGAGTGTCGCCTGGAACGGCGCCAGCTCCGCGGCCGCACGCTCGGCCCAGGCGAGCCCGTCACGGGCCAGCGACGACTCCAGGGTGGCCACGAACGTGTCGAGTGTCCGGTTCGCCTCCTCGGCGGTCGGCGCCGTCGCCGACACCGCCAGACCGCCGTCGTCGACGGCGCCCATGACGGTGACCCGGCGCTGCACCGTGTCCGGGCTCACGCCGAGCTGCTCGGCGACCTCGGCCGACAGGGACGCCGAGCGGGCCCGGTCGGTGACGGCCGCGACGGAGCCCGGGAAGCCCGGCTCGGGTCGGCCCGATGCGAACAGGCCGGCCGTACGGGTGTCCGCCAGGTACAGCGTGCTCTCCGCGCGGTAGTCGGTGGGTAACACGACCGCCAGAGCGGCACCGACCAGCGCACCCAGCAGCGCCAGGGTGACCACCAGGCGCAGGTGGGCGCGCAGCACCCGACTGAGCCCGACGTGCCCCTCGTGGGGGCGCGAGGACGGAGGAAGGACGGTCTCGGACATGGTGGCCTCCTAACGGGTGGTGGCGGGCCCCTCGAGCACGAGCGGCGAGCGACGAGCGGACGGGTCGGGCGACACCGGGCGGTTCTCGGCCGCCAGGCACAGCACGATGGCGAGCAGCGCGTACACGGCCTTCTGCAGCTCCCAGTGCAGGGGCACCATCGCCACCAGGAGTGCGGCGATCAGTACGCGGGCGAAGACGCGGTCGAGACGGGGCATCGAGGTGGTGCGCAGCACGGTGACGACGATCACCAGCAGGAGCAGCGCGAGGCCGACGACGCCCAGTTCCATGCCGACCGACAGGAACGTGTTGTGCGCCCGTTGCGGGATGCCGGTCCGGTTGGCGATCTCCAGGTCGCCGGTACCGGCGCCGATGCCGCCGACGGGGTGGGTGCCGATGGACCCGACCGCCGCCTGCCACAGCGGCAGCCGGTGGCTGAGGTCGCCCTCGCGCAGTTCGTCGGCGACCGTGAACAGTCGCGCTTCGGTCTCCGGCGGGACGGCCGCGATCACCACCGCGCCGGCGGCCAGCAGCCCGGCGATCGCGACGAGCAGGTGCGCGGCGGTACGACGCTGGACGGTCAGCGGCACGATGGCCAGCCCGACCGCGAGGACGACCAGTGCGCCGCGGCTCCCCGTGAGCAGAGCACCCAGGGCACCGAGCGGCAGGTACGCCGCGGACAGCCAGCGCTCCCGGCCCGGCCCGGCCCGCCTGGCGAGGTACCACGCCACCGGCACGCCCAGGGCCAGCAGACTCCCGAGGTCGTTCTCGTTGAAGCCGAAGGCGCTGTGCCGGTCCGTGGCCGTCTCGCCCAACGTCAGCAGCACGCCGACCGCGCCGACGGCACAGCCCAGCACCCAGGCCCGCAACAGCCGGACCGTGTCGCCCGGGATGTCGGCGAACTCCCACACGAGCAGCAGCAGCAGGACCAACTGCACGAACGTCACGACGTAGGTCCGGGTCCGCTCCGCGTCGAGCGTCCACAGCAGCGACAGGATCGCCCACCCCGCCAACGCGCCGGCGAGCACGTGCACGTCCAGGATGCGGCGGTGCCAGCCGTGGAGGAACAGCGTCACGGCGGCGGTGGCGCCGGCCAGCAGGCCGAGCAACCTCGGCGCCGTTCCGATGGCCGGCAGCAGGATGCTGCCCTGCCACGGCAGCGTGAAGACCGTGGCGACGAGCAGCCAGAACGTCGTCCTACGCAGCGACCGGTGCATCGACCACCCTTTCGAGGACTCGGAGGTACGCGCGGGCCACGTCCATGGCCCGGTAGCGCTCGACGGCGGCCGGCGGAGGCCGGTCCGGATCGTCGAGTGCGGCCGCGATGGCGCTGGCCATCGAGGTGGCGTCGCCCACCGGGACCAGCCGTCCGTGCCGACCGTCGTCGAGCACCTCGGCGGCGCCGCTCGGACAGTCGGTGGCGACCACCCGCGTGCCGCACGCCATCGCCTCGATGAGCGCGCCCGGCAGCCCCTCCCGCCGGGAGGACAGGACGAACACACCGGCCCGCGCCATGTAGCGGTACGGGTTGGGGTCGAAGCCGGGCATGGCGACGTCGTCGGCGACGCCGAGCTCCGCCGCGCGCGTCAGGAGCCCTTCGCGTTCCGGGCCCTCGCCGAGCACGACGAGGCGGACCGGTCGCTGGCGACGCACCTGCGCGAAGGCCTCCAGCAACGTCCCGAAGTCCTTCGGTGGTGCGAGCCGGCCGGCGCCCAGGACCACGGGCGGCGCTCCGTCCTGGAACCACGGGTGATCCAGCGGCAGGCGCGCCCGCAACGTCACGTCCGGGCCCAGCGTCGCGTTCGGGATGACGTCGATGCGGCCACGGTCGATCTCGCAGTAGCTCGCGAGGTCGTCGGCCATGCCACGCGAGCACGCCACGACGGCGTCGGCGGTCCGGTAGCAGTGCCGTGACAGCGCGTCCGCGACGTGGGCGGCTGGACTCGGCCCCAGCGGCAGCCGCAGCGACATCGTCGTCGACGGGCGCAGGACCACGCGCGTGTCCGACCGTGCGGCCCGGGCGGCGAGCGCCCCGACGACGTTGGCGTGGTCGATGGTCGGCATGATCCAGCCGGGTCGGCGCACGCGCAGGTAGCGCACCAGGGTCGGCAGCGCGCCGCGCAGACGTCGCTGGTCGAGGTCGACCAGGTTCACGTCGGGTGGGACCTCGGCGGCCAGCGGTCCGCGCTCGCTGCCGACCACGAGGTCGACGTCCAGCCCGAGGCGACTGAGCGCATGCCCGAGCGTGAGGGTGATGCGCTCGCCCCCGCCGCCGGACAGGTCGGGGAGGAACAGCGCCAGGGGCCGGTGATGGGTGCGTGCACGGCTGGCGTAGCTCCAGCTGACGGCGGTCACAGGGGGACCTCCTCGGCGTCGGGTCGCGCGGCGCGGACGTGGGCGGTGCCCAGGAGGGCGACGACCACCCGCCGACTGCGGGGTGCCGTGACGAGCGCGGCGAGTTGGCCGACCAGGTCGCTCAGGGCCGTCGTCACCCGCCACCTCGGTGACAGGCGGGTGGCGAGGAGGATCGCGACGGCGGCGGCCAGCAGCGATCCGGCCAGTACCAGTGCCGGCGGCAGGCCGAGCCCGCGCAGCCCCTGCGACGTTGGCCAGACGAACGCGCCGACGGCCACCGTGAGCACGGCCGCGGGGGCGTGGAGGGTGGCCCATGCCGACCAGGACAGGTCGATGCGCTGCAGGCTCAGGCGCGTCAACACGGTCGTGTTGAGGGCCATGGCGGCCAGCGCGCCGGTCGCGACGCCGGGGAGTCCCCAACGCTGGCCGACGACCGCTCCGGTGACGACGGCCGCGGCGTACAACCACCGCAGGCGCGCCAACCGGTAGACCGCCCCGGTGGCCACGATGACGCTGTCGGTGACGGCCTCCGACGCCTTCAGGTACATGCCGAAGACGATGATGTTCAGCGCCGTCCGCATCGGCAGCCACTGCGGTCCGAGCAGCAGCAGCACGATCTCGTGCGTCAGCAGCCACACGGCGACGGTCGTCGGGACCGTGAGCGCCGCCAGCGACGCCGTGCTGACGCAGAACATGTTGCGGACGCGGTGGCGTTCGTCCTGCACCGCCGCCATGGAGGGGTAGAGCACCTCGCCGAGGATGTGTCCGAACACCGAGGCCGGCATGCGCATCAGCCGGTAGGCCCGTTCGTAGAGGCCCAGTGCGTGGGCGCCGAGCCAACGCCCGACGACGAGGTTGTCGGCCTCGTGGGCCACGATGTAGCCGGCGTGCGAGATGGTGTAGCCCAGGCCCGTCCCGAGCAGGTCCCGCGCGGGGCCCCGGCGCAGCAACGGCAGGAAGGGGTGCGGCGCCACCAGCCAGAGCAGCACGATCTGCGCCACGGACGCCACCAGGTGCCCGCCCGTCAGGGCCCACACGCCCCAGCCGGCGGCGGCCAGGCCGACGGTGACGACGCCGTAGCCGACGACGTAGCCCACCAGCTGGATCACGGCGAGCGGGCGGAAGCGCAGCTGCCGGCTGAGCACGACGTCGCCGAGGCTGAGCGTGCGCACGAAGTAGGCCAGGGCCATCACCTGCAGCACCGGCGCCAGGCCGTCGAGTCGCAGGGCGTCGCCGATGCGCCCGGCGGCCAGGGCCACGCCACCGAAGACCACGACGGCCGCGCCGACCTGCATGGTGAGCGCGACCCGCAGATGCTCGGGGCGCATGGTCTCGAGCTTGATCAGCGCCGTGGACAGCCCGGCCGTCGACAGCAGGAAGGCCATGTTGACGACCACGAACGTGGCGGCCACGAGGCCGAACGACTCCGGAGCGATAAGCCGGGCGAGAATCGGCAGCGTGATGAGTTGGACGAGCATCTGCCCGCCCTGCCCGAGGAAGAGGTAGGCGAGTCCTCCCACGGCACGGCGCGCCAGCGGCTGTTCGTCGCTCATCCGCGCACCGCGTCGACCGTGACCCGCTGCAGGAGGGCCTCCCACTGGTCGAGGACCCGTTCGCGGTCATGGCGGGCGCGCACGTGCGCCTGGCCGTGGGCGCCCATCGCCGCCCGCGTCGCCGCCGGGAGTGCGCACGTCCGGGCGAGCCGGTCGGCGAGTGCGCGCCAGTCACCGACGTCGACGAGGAAGCCGCTCACCTCGTCCTCGACCACCTCCTCGGTGCCGCCGGCGCGGGTGGCCACCACCGGCACCTCGCGCATCAGGGCCTCGATGGCGGCGTTGGGGGTGCCCTCCCACGCCGACGACGACACCAGGGCGTCGCTGGCGGCCAGCAGGTCGGCGACGTCGTCGCGCCACCCGAGCAGGTGCACGTCGGCCGTGATGCCCAGGGCACCGGCCAGATCTGCCAGTGGCGAGGTGTCACCGTCGCCCGCGATCAGGAGCCGGAACGCCGACCCGGCGCGCCGTGCCCGGGCAGCGGCCCGCAGCATGGTGGCGTGGTCCTTGCGCGGCGCGATGTGCCCCAGCGCGAGGAAGACGAACTCGTCGGGGGCGATCGCCAGTTCGCCCCGCACCCGGGCACGGGTGTCCGCATCGACCGGTGCCACGTCGTCGACGGCGTTCGGGATCACGACCAGCCGATCCGGATGCACGAGGCCGCGCTCGACGAGTCGACGCGCCACACGCGCGGCATTCGTCGTCGTCACCGCGGCCAGGCCGTCGGTGCGCCGGATCCACCACTCGCGCGGGGCACCCCCGAAGCGGTCGGCGCGGATGGAGGAGACGACGGCCGGCACGCCTGCGGCGCGCCCCGCGAGGCGGCCGAGCAGGTTGGCCTGGTAGTCGAAGCTCACGACGGCATGGGGACGCAGCCGACGCAGCAGCAGCGCGCCGGCGGTGAGCGCGCTGGCGGCCCGGACGGGCCGGCGGGCCGGCAGCTCCACGAGCGGGATCCCGGCCGCAGCGAGGTCGTCCTCGTGACCCGGCCAGTCGAGCATCCGCGCCACCGTCACGCGATGACCGCGCTCGGCGAGGCCGACCGCCGCACGGACCAGCTGCGTCTCCGCGCCGCCACGCGCCACGCTGTTCGCGAGGAACACCAGCCGCAGCCCCGAACCGGCGACAGCAGGCACCGACGAGGCGGACTCGCCCGTTCGGGAGACGACGCCGGTCACGCGCGCAGCTCCTGCGCGGAACGGGCCGGAGCACCGGCGACCAGGGCGTGCAGGGCCTCGGCACAGGCGGTCTGCTCGTGGGCGTCGGCCAGCCGCCGGAGCCGGTCGAGACCCGCGGCCAGGTCCCGCGGCGCCAGCAGCGGTGTGTGCACCTCGTCGATCTGGGGGTGGGCGGTCGGCCGCTGGTCCTCACCACCAGCGACCAGTTCCTCGGCCAGCTTCTCCCCGGGCCGGACGCCGACGTACTCGATGTCGATCTCGCGGCCCGGCGTCGCGCCGGCGAGCAGGATGAGGCGGCGGGCGAGATCCACGATCCTCACCGGCTCGCCCATGTCGAGCACGTAGATCTCGCCGCCGCCCGCGAGCACGGCCGCCTGCAGTACCAGCTGCACGGCCTCGCGGGCGCTCATGAAGAAGCGCGTCATGTCGGGATGGGTCACGGTGACCGGTCCGCCGTCCTCGATCTGGCGCACGAACGTCGGCACCACGCTGCCGCGGCTGCCCAGGACGTTGCCGAACCGGACGGCGCAGTACGCGGCCCCTGGCGGGCGTCGGTGCAACATCAGCTGTTCGCTGAGGCGCTTGCTGGCCCCCATGACGCTGGAGGGGTTGACCGCCTTGTCGGTCGAGATGGTCACGAACCGTTGGACGTCGTAGGTCGCCGCGGCGCGCAGCAGGTTGTCGGTCCCGAGCACGTTGGTGTGGACGGCTTCCGAGGGGAACGCCTCGAGGATGGGCACGTGTTTGTGCGCCGCGGCGTGGAAGACGACCTCTGGTCGCTCGGTGGCGAACAGTTCCTGCACGAAGGCGTCGTCGCGGATGTCGCCCAGGACGGGCACGGCGGTTCGGTCGAGTCCGACGACGACGTCGTGCAGGTGCGTCTCGTCGTGATCGAGCAGGACCAGGCGGCCAGGTTCGAAACTCGCGACCTGGGCGGTGATCTCCGAGCCGATGGAGCCGCCGGCGCCGGTGATGAGCACACGGCGACCGCGCAGGAGCCGACCGATGGCGGCCATGTCGATCTCGACCTGGGGCCGTCCGAGCAGGTCGTCGATGGAGATGTCGCGGATG
Source organism: Egicoccus sp. AB-alg2 (assembly GCF_041821065.1). Taxonomy (NCBI): domain Bacteria; kingdom Bacillati; phylum Actinomycetota; class Nitriliruptoria; order Egicoccales; family Egicoccaceae; genus Egicoccus; species Egicoccus sp. AB-alg2. The sequence continues at coordinate 94,632 of NZ_JBGUAX010000004.1, forward strand.
TCGCGCAGGGACGGCGCGGCCCCGAGCACCTCGTGGACCGTGGGGAAGACGCGGACCGTCAGGCCGGCCTCGCGCGCACGGTCGACGGCCCGCCGCACCTCGGCCCCGTCGAAGCGTTCGAACGCCAGCAGGGCCTGCTCGGCGTCGTGCGTGCGGGCCGCGGTCGGCAGCATGGCGAGCGGGCCCTCGACCGGGACGCCGGCGATCCAGCGCCCCCAGTGGCGGGGTTGCGGCGTCAGCACGGCCACGGGGACCAGCCCCCGTTCCGGTTCGTTCTGCATGGCCTGGATCAGGGTGCGGGCCGGCTCGATGGCGCCGACGAGCACGACGCGCGTGGGTTCAGCGGCCGCGGCACCGGGGCGGGCGCGCCCGAAGAGGCGCCGGCGGAAGCGCGTGGCGCCGAACACCAGCAGCGTCAGGACGGCGCCGAGCAGCGGCACGCTGCGCGGCAGTTGCTCGGAGCCCGGGTGCAACAGGCCGATGACGAAGAGGACCGCGCCAGCGTCCAGCACGGCCGACACCACGACGCGGGCGTCGTGCGCACCGGCCTGGCTCCACACCTGCCCGTAGAGGCGCCGCCGAGCGTTCGCCCAGGCGTGGAGGAGCAGCGCGACGGGCAGGAACAGCGCGTAGCCGCGCCAGCCGGACGGCGGGACCTGCCCGTCGAAGCGCAGCAGCAGCGCCACGGCGTAGGCGACCGCGATGCCGAGCAGGTCCAGCGCGAGCAGCCCGGGCTCCGCGAACAACTGCTGGATGAACCGCCGAGACGTTCGCATGGCGTCGTGACGGCGCTCCATCGTTCCCCCCGTGCTGGACGATCCCGGCGCGCGTCCGTTTTGCGCGTTTTGACCGGGAGATGAGGTCCAGACTCTGGGGCGTCAACGACGCGGCAAAGGGACAGGCGTCCCTCGTGGGCGCGGACGAAGAACGGGCCCCGGCCGTCCGACGGGTGGACGGCCGGGGCCTCGGGTCACCGGGAGGTGAACGGGGTTGCGGTGGGGTTTCGGACGGGTTGCTAGCGCTGCCAGCCGGCCTGGGCGGCGATCCGGTCGCGCAGCGCCTGGCGCTCCGCGGCCGTGCCGACCGGGTCGGGCCGGTAGCTGTGGTCCGCCGACGGGTTCATCGTGACCCGTGACGCATCGGACGTGTCGGCCGTCACCCCGGAGGCGAACCAGCTGCCGACGTCCTTCGCATACCCGCGACCCGAGCCCTCGTTGCTCGCGAAGATCGCGCGGTAGGGCTTGGTGTGGTCGAAGATGTTGCGCTCGGACAGGACCTGCGCCCCGGACGAGGACACGATCGCCTCACCGTACGAGCCGTTCCAGTCCCAACGGTCGAACCAGTTGTTCCACACGTGGAACCGGCCGAAGCGCGCCAGCGGCTGCCGCTGGGAGTTGCGGTCGAAGTGGTTGTGGTGGATGGAGACGAGGTCGGCCGCCTCGGACCGGTTGGTCGGGTCCGTGGCGAGCAGGATCGTCTTGTCCCACCGGACGAACTTGTTCCACGACACCGTGATGCGGTTGGCCTGACGCAGGATGTCCACCGCGCCGTCGAGGTTGCCCGGACCCGAGCCGAGGAACGTGTTCTTGTGGATCCACACGCGATCGGTGCCCGGGTTCGGCCAGCCGATCGTGAAGGCGGAGTTGCCCTGGTAGTAGCGGTGCTCGGCGGCGAAGTCGAACACCAGGTTCGTGGCGATCACGTTGTTGGCGTTGATGAAGAAGCCGTGGTTCTGGATGATCGGGCGCGCACCGCGACCGTCGATGGTCGTGTTCGCGGTGGGTCGGACGGGGCTCTGCAGGCGGATGCGCGCCCCGGTGCCCGGCGGGAACACCTTGGGGTCGAAGCGGATCCACTTGGCCCCGCTGGCCTGCGCCGCGGCCCGCAGCGAGCCGGCACCGCTGTCGTTGGTGTTGGTGACCCAGATGGTCTGGCCGCCCTGGCCGCCGGTCGTGCGGTGGCCGTAGCCGACGAGTTCCTTCAGCAGTGCCGCGTGGCTGTCCGGATCCGTGGACCCGCTCGACGGCGGCGCCGGCGCGGGCTCGGTCGGCGCGGGCGCGGGCTCCGTCGGCGCCGGCTCCGGCGGTGCCGACGGCACCTTGGGACCGGTGCCCGGGCGCAGCGCCCGGTCGAGGAAGGAAGCCATCTGTCCCCGCAACACGTCGCTGTTCGTGCAGAAGTATCCGGGGCGGCAGCCGGCGGTGACGCGGGCGGCGGCCAGCGCCCGGACGTTGGCCTCGTGGACGGAGCCCTCGATGTCGTAGAAGGTCGGCGCCTTGGCGGCCGGCAGGTCGAAGGCACGGACGAGCATGGAAGCCATCTGTCCGCGCGACACGCTGGCGCCGGGTCGGAAGCTCCCGTCGGCCTTGCCCTCGATGATGCCGGCCTCGGCGGCGGCGGCGATCGCCCGGGCGTGGAAGTGGTCGGCGGCGACGTCCTGGAAGTCGGCCGAGCCCTCGGGTGCCAGTTCGAGCGCCCGCACGATGAGCGCGGCGGCCTGGGCACGGGTCACGGCGTCACCGGGGCAGTAGCGTCGCGGCGCGCAGCCTTCGACGACACCTTCTTCGGCGAGTCGGTCGATGGCGTCCGCGTGGACGTTGTCCTCGAGGTCCCGGAAGCGCGTGTCGCTGGCGTCGGCTGGGCCGGCGAGGGCCACGAGGCTCGATGCGAGCACGGCGAAGGACAGTAGGACGACTAGGGTGCGCGCGCGTGTGAGCGGCGTCCCCCGAGCGTTGGACAGCAGCACGTAGGAGTCTCCGGTCGGGAACAGGATGTGCGCCGCGTTCCCCAACGTTGGTGTCGGCACCTCGGCTCCGTTGAGGAAGTGGTGATCCGGGTCCGACTTGGCGATGGGTTGACGTTCGGGCGTCCCCTCCGCCCGTAACCGCGGGACACGCCGTAGGGACGTTCGTCCCCCGCCAAATGGGCACCAACTCGACCTCGCGTGCGAGTGGTGCGCAGGTCGAGGCGACCGGAGCCGTGACAGCGCCCGGCGGCCGCCCACGCGGGACGTCTGTCCTCGGGGACCCGGACGCCGCCGTCCTACCGTGCGCCGCGGTGCGCGAGCCGTGGCCGGCGGCGCGCCACGGGCTCTACGGGGAGGAGGGCGTGGCCGACACCCTCGGACGGTCGCGGCTCGGCTCCATCGGTCGGGTGATTCGCGAGCAGCGCCTCGCTCGGGGCCTCACCCAGCGCGAGGCGGCGGCCCGCGCCGGCGTCAGCGTCGGAGCCTGGCGCAGCACCGAGTCGGGCACGCGGCGGCCGCGTCCGCAGACCTTCGCCGCCATCCTGCGCTCCCTCGAACTCTCCGCCGACGACGCGCGCCACGCGTCGGTCGAGTCGCCGTACCTCGACGTCGCCCAGGCTCGCGAGGAACTCGTGCGGCGTTGCCGCGACGAACTGCCCGACACCCACGTGGAGCTCGTGCTGCGACTGGTCGACGCCTTCGTCGAGGCCGCGGCCGGGCGTCCACCGTCCCGGCCAGGTCGCGAGGAATGAGGACGGCTGTCCCTGTGTGATGGTCACGGCACGACCCAAGCTGCCCCCGCTCATCCACCAATGGCACGATCGGCGATGGCACATGCCCACCGGCTCGGCGCTGCTCCTCGGCGACCTCGACGTCGCCTATCCCCTCCGCGCCGCCGGAATCCCGGTCACCGTGGTGCGGAGCCGGCGGGACCCCACCCGTTTCTCGCGTACCGGGATCAGCTGGGTGGAGCGTCCGGCCGACGCCGCCGCCCTCGTCTCCACGCTCGTCGAGGCCGCCCGAGCCATGCCGGGTCCGGTCGTCCTGTACGTGCAGGACGACGAGCCGTTGCAGTACGTCTCCGACCATCGTGAGGAACTCGCGCCCTGGATGCGCTTCCTGCTGCCGGTGCCCGAGGTGCTGGATGCCTGCCTCGACAAGTGGGCGTTCCAGCAGCTCGCGGAGGAACAGGGGTTGCCCGTCCCCGAGACGCGGGTGCTGTCCACCGACGCGACCGCGGTTCCGTTCGCTCTCCAGGGCAGCGCCTCGCTGGTGAAGCCGCTGCAGTGGCGCCGTGCCGAGCGCGCCGACGTGATGGGAGGCACGAAGGCGATCGCCGTCGCGAACGCGCAGGAGTGTCTCGCGGTGCTGCGCCGGCTCGCCCCCGTCTACGAGCGCGTGCTGGTGCAGCAGCTCATCCCCGGCCCCGAGACCAAGGTGGAGAGCTACCACGCGTACGTGGACGCCGACGGCCGGGTCCGCGGCGAGTTCACCGGCCGCAAGCTGCGCACCGCACCGGCCGAGTTCGGCTACTCGACGGCGCTCACGACCACCGGCGCGACCGACGTGCGACGGCTGGGGCGCCAGGTGGTCGGGGCCCTGGACGTCCGCGGCTTCGTGAAGGTCGACTGCAAGCGCGACCCCGACGGGCGGCTGTGGCTGCTGGAGGTGAACCCGCGCACGAACCTCTGGCACCGGCTGGGTGCCGTGGCGGGTTGCAACCTCCCCGCCCTCGCGTTCGCGGACCTGACCGACGGTGCCGATGCCGGCCCACCCCCGGTCGCCCGCACCGGCGTGACGTGGTCGCGCCAGCCGCGTGACCTGTTCGTCGCCCATCACGACGGGGTGCCGCTGTACCGCTACCTGTCGTGGCTGGCGCGCTGCGACGCCGTGACGGGACTGCGGCTGACCGACCCGTGGCCGTTCGTCCGCGGTGGACTGCTCCCGTACGCCTCCCGGAGCCTGAAGGCGACGCTCGGCCGCCCGTCGTGACGCCGGTCCGCGTCGCGCTGCTGTCCGACGTCCACGCCAACCTGCCCGCCCTGCTCGCGGCGCGCCGGCGCCTCGAGCTTGAGCAACCCGACCTCGTCCTGGTCGCCGGCGATCTCGTCGGCTACGGCGGCTTCCCGAACGAGTGCATCGAGGTCCTGCAGGACATGGGCGCCGTCTGTGTCGCCGGCAACCACGACCTGCTGTTCACCGGACGGCTGCCGCCCAGTCGGTTCCCTGCCGTGGCGCGTCACGCGGCCGCCGTGACCGGTCCGCGGCTGGGCCGCGACGCGCGCCGGTACCTCGCAGAGCTGCCGCTCAACCGCCGCGTCGGACGGTTCGTGATCGCGCACGGCTCCCTCGACGACCCCGAGGAGTACGTCGAGGATCCCGCCCGCGGGCGCGACCTGCTGACGCAGGCCGCCCTGCGGTGGCCGGGCACCGACGTCCTGGTCCTGGGCCACACCCACCGCCAGTGGGAGGTGCGGGGCACGCCGTTCGCGCGGCCGCGCGCCCGCCTGGTCAATCCCGGCGGGGTCGGCCAGTCGCGCGAGCGCGAGCGCCGGCCGCAGGTGCGACTGGCCCTGTTCCGGTCCGACACCGACAGCCTGAGCTTCCTCGCGGTCGACTACGACGTGGAGACCGCCGCCGCCCGGCTGCGGGAACTGGGCCTCAGCCGGCTCGCGCTCCACCACCCGCCGGACACCCGGACGCTGGTGGCGCAGCAACTGCCGGCACCGGCCCGACGCGCGGCACGACGGGTCCGCCGACGCCTCGCCAGCCGGAGGTCCGCGTGAAGATCCTGCACGTCATCGGGGACTCCGACTACGGCGGCGGCTCGAAGATCATCTGCCAGGTGGCCGAGGCCAGCCAGCGGGCCGGGCACCGGGTGGAGGTGCTGACGACCTCGCCACGGTTCCAGCAGGTGCTGCGCGACGCCGGGGTGGCCGTGCTCGACCGCGACTGGGTCCGCCGCCGGCCCGACCCCTGGACCGACGTGCGGGGCGTCACGGGCCTGACGCGCCACCTTCGCCGCGGCGGCTACGACCTCGTCCACACCCACACCACCCGCGGTGGCATGCTGGGACGCCTGGCGGCGCACCGGGCCGGCACGCCCGTCATCGTGCACACGGCCCATGGATTCGCGGTGGCGGAGACCGACGCGGGCTGGAAGCAGCGGACCTACTTCGCCCTGGAGCGATTGGCGGCGCGCTGGTGCCACTACGTCGTCGCTGTCAGCGGCCACCACGGGAGGTGGGCCGCCGACTACGGCGTGCAGCCGCGGATCGCCCTGCGGGTCATCCCCAACGGCGTCCCCGACCTGCCCGTGGTGGTGCCGCCACCGCAGCCCCCCGCCGTGGCCGGGGATGCACCCCGGCTGCTGCACTTCGGGCGCATCGCGGGGGGGAAGGGAATCGACGTCCTGCTCGTCGCGCTCGCCCGCGTCCGCGCCGCGCTGCCCGCGGACGCGCGCCCCCACCTGTGGGTGGCCGGTGACGGGCCGGCGCTGGACGCCGAGCGTGCCCGCGCGGCCGCCCTCGGGCTCGCCGGGGCGGTCACGTGGCTCGGGCACCGCGACGACCTCCCGGCACTGCTGCAGGCGGCGGACGTGGTCGTACTGCCAAGCCTCCGCGAGGGCCTCTCGCTGGCGCTGTTGGAGGCGATGGCGGCGGGCCGTCCCATCGTCGCGTCGGCGCTGGGCGGCAACGTCGAGGCACTCGACCACGGGCGCTGCGGCGCGCTCGTGCCGCCGGACGACGCCGACGCGCTGGCCTCGACCATGGCCGACCTGCTGGCGCAGCCGGCGCGGGCCGCGGAACTCGGCGTTGCCGCACGCGGGCGCTACCTCGACGTCTACCGGCTCGAGCGGATGCTGGACGACTACCTCGCCCTCTACGCCGAGGCGGCCGCCGCGGTCGGCTCCGCCGGCGCCTCGTCGGCACGCAGCGCCCCCAGGTAGTCGCCCACGTCGCCGCGCCGCACCAGCCGGTGGCCGTTGGCCCGCAGGTCACGCATCGCGGCCCGGGTCGGCATGCCGTGGTAGGAGCGGGCCCGGTGGTCCTGCGGCGCGCCGGCGGGCAGCCGCCCCTGGGCGAGCGTGTGGCCGACCACGTCGGCGAGGGCCGGACCTCCGACGGCCGCCTGGCGCAGGAACAGCGCCAGGACGGACATCCGCGGCGTGATCGGTACGACCGGGGCGCGGAGGATCGCACCGGTGTCGAACCGCTCCTCCATGACGTGCACGCTGACGCCCGTGGCCCGGCGGCCCTGCGCGAGCACCCACACGTACGGGGCCAGGCCGGCGTCCGCCGGCAGTTGCGAGGAGTGCACGTTGACGGCCCCCGCGGACGCCGCCTCCAGCACCTCGACCGGGACGCGCATCGGGCACGACACCGACACCAGCAGCGAAGGTCCCGCCCGCAACGTGTCGAGGAGCTCGGGTGCGTCCGGGGTCGTCACGTAGCGCACCGGGATCCCCAGCGAAGCCGCCAGCTGCGGGACGAAGGGTTCCGGCAGGCGGCCGGACGCTCGTGCCAGCAGCGGTAGCAGGTACGTGAACGCCTTGTAGCCGACGTAGCGCACCCCGCTGCGGCGGACGTAGCGCCAGATCGAGCGCACGCGTCCGGCGTCGCTGCGGATGCCGGTGACGACGTACACGGCCGCGACCCGGTCGGCGAACCGACGCAGGGTCGGGGCGAGGAAGAGCTTGGCGAAGGCGTTGCCGTTGGTGACGACCACGACACGGGTCACGTGGGCTCCGATCCGAGGTGCTCGGCGGGTGACGCGACCGCACCGCCGCGCAGGGCGCCGGCCGTCTGCAACACGATGCGCAGGTCGCCGAGCAGGGACCGGCGGCGCAGGTACGCGGCGGACAGCCGCAGCTTGGCCGGCAACACCACCTCGACGTAGTAGCGCTCCGGGTCCGGGTGGCCGGCCAGCAGTTCGCCCTCGCACCGGAACGCCAGACTCGCCGGATCGGTCAGGCCCGGGCGGTGGCGCAGGACCTCGGCCTGCTCCGGGCGCGTCGGGTCGACGTACTCCGGTACCTCGGGACGCGGCCCGACGAAGGACATCTCGCCCCGTACGACGTTGACCAGTTGTGGCAGTTCGTCGAGCTTGTGCTGGCGCAGCCGGCGCCCGACGGCGGTGGTCCGCGGGTCGGTCGCGCCGACACTGAGCTGGCCCTCGCGGTCGGCGCCCACCCGCATCGTGCGGAACTTGAGCAGGGTGAACGTCGTGCCGCCCCGTCCCACCCGTTGCTGGCGGTACAGCACCGGGCCGCGCGACGACCACCGGATCAGCGCGGCCACGAGCGCGAGCACCGGTGCCAGCAGCACCAGCAGTGCGACGGCCAGGACCACCTCCAACCAGCGGGGCATCAGCTGGCCTGCTGCGCGAGCCGCTCCCTCACCGGTGGGCGCGGACCGGGCAGGTCGGCGAGGTGCCAGCGGACCTGCGCGGCCAGCCCGACCTCGGGCGTGACGGTGGCCGTGTACCCGAAGGTCTCGGCCGCCTTGCTGGTGTCCGCGAAGGTGCGACGCTGGTCGCCGGGTCGGGCCGGCAACTCCACGATGCGCGGCGCCACGGCCAGCTCCCGGCCGAGCAGGTCGATCGCCTCGCGCAGCTCCAGCGAGACGCCGCCGCCGATGTTGTAGACCTCGCCGACCTCGGCACCGTCGATCGCGGCGAGGGTGCCGCGCACGCAGTCGTCGACGTAGGTGTTCGAGCGCGACTGTCGGCCGTCACCGTACATCTCCAGCGGCACCCCCCGCCGAAGCCGCTCGACGAACCGGTGATAGGCCATGTCCGGCCGCTGCCGTGGTCCGTAGATCGAGAAGTAGCGCAGGATGGACGCGGGGAAGTCGTAGTTGGCGGTGTAGGCCAACACCAGGTGCTCCGCGGCGAGCTTGGAGACGCCATAGGGCGAGACCGGGCGGGTCGGCATGGTCTCGTCACCGCAGGCTTCCACCCCGTAGACCGACGAGGTCGACGCCTGGACGAAGCGCGACACGCCGACGCGCATCGCCGCCTTCACCAGCCGCGCCAGGCCGATCAGGTTGCATTCCACGTAGCTCGGCGCGTCCATCCAGCTCGTCGGCAGGCCCGCCATCGCGGCCTCGTTGACGACCACGTCGATGCCCTCGAGCAGCGCATCGAGGTCGCCGGTGCGCAGGTCGAGCTCCACGAACCGAAAGCGTGGCTCGTCCAGCAGGCCGGCGAGGTTGGCCAGTTTGCGTTCACGGGCGTAGGTCGGGACGAACGCGTCGACACCGACGACCTCGTCGCCGCGGGCGACCAGTGCCTCGGCGAGATGTGACCCGATGAACCCCGCCGCGCCGGTCACGAGCACCCGCCGCGGCATCCCTGACGTCTGCTGCATTGCCTGCCCCGTTCGTCGGCCGATGCGGCGTCGTCTCCGCGGCGCCCAGCGAACGGTCCGGCGAGGGGGTGGGGCAGGGACAGCTGTCCTCCGACTGCTCACCCGCGGGTGTGCGCGACCTGGTCACGGGCGCGCAGCAGCAGGGCCAGCGCCCGCTGGCGGGTGATCTCCTCGAGGTCGGCGGTCGTCGCCACCAGCGTGACGGCGTACCCGAGCACGTCGAGGTCGCGGCCACAGGCCTCCACCAGGTCGTGGACGTCCTGCTCGGCGGTGCCGCCGTCGCGGGCCCGCGCGACGGCCAGTCCCGCGACCCAGTGGGCGGCGCGCTGGACCTCGGTGCGACCGGCCAGTGAACGCCGGCGGCTTGGCGGTCGACCGGGACCGCCCGCGCCGGCGGACTGCAGCAGCAGCACTGCCGACCACGCCCAGCGGGAGCCCATCAGCGACCTCGAACCGGCACCGCACTCCGGTCTGTGCGTTCCGGAGGGCAAGCGTGGGCCGGCGATGAAGCGCCCATCAGGTGCGGACGTCCCGAATACTGGCGCCGCGGCGGCCGGGCGGACGCGTTCGGCTGGCTCGACCGTGTGGGGACATCTGTCCCGGGGCAGATGTGCCGGTGTGCTGCTGTCGCCCCGACCGTGCGCGCTCACGGCGAAGCGGTCAACACGGCGTCAAGTTGCTCAAGTCGGCGACAATGTGGCGCTCGGCACTGGTCGGAGGGGGCACGCTCGACGACGCTCGGCGCCGGGGATCGGGAACCCGGCACGGGCATCGCCGGGCCACCGGGGACCCGGCACTGACGGGGAGGGACGCGGGGATGCAACACACGACGATCCGCCTGTTGCTCGTGGACACGTTCTGCGTGGTGCGCGAGGGCGTCCGCGCGATGGTCGACGGCCGGCACGAACTGCACGTCGTGGGGGAGGCGGCGTCGGTCGCCGCCGGCGTCGCCAAGGCGATCGCCCTGCGGCCGGACGTCGTGCTCGTGGGGGCCGACCTGCCGGACGGTCGCGGCGCGGATCTGATCCGCCACCTGCGCACGAGCGTGCCCGAGGCCCGGGCCGTGGTCTTCAGCCCCTTCGCGGACGAGGAGGCCTTCTTCCAGGCCGTGGTGGCCGGTGCGTTCGGCTACCTCGTCGAGGACATCGACGCGGAAGCGCTCGCGACCGCGCTCCGGGCCGTCGGCACGGGGCAGACGCTGATCAGCCCCACCACGATCGACGAGCTGCGCACCCGCATGCGTGCGGCGGCGCTGCCGGACGGACTGAAGCGGGCCCTGACCGGCCAGGAGGCGCGCATCCTCGCCATGGTCGTGGAGGGCGCGACCAACGGCGAGATCGCCGAGCACCTCTCGCTGGCCGAGAAGACGGTCCGCAACTACATGTCGAACATCCTGGCCAAGACCGGGACGCGAAACCGGACCGAGCTCACGGCAGCTGTCGTGGGCGGTGCCGGTCGCTCCCGCCTCACCTCGGCGCAGGTGCTCCGGGTACCGGAGCACGCGCACGCCGGGTGAGGCCGGCGGCGGGGGGACCGCGTCCGCGGGGGGCGCGCTCCACCCGCCGCCATTCGACTCAGCGGCGCATCAGCAGCTGCAGGACGTACCAGAACAGCAGCGCGATCGAGCTGAAGAGGTGCATCGCCGCGATCACCTCGGTGCCCGGCGGGAAGGCGCGGTAGATCTTCTGCGTGTCGTAGAGGATCGCCCCGCCGGCGAAGCCGATCATCGCGACGATGAACAGCGTGCCGAGGCCGGTTCCCGTGAGCACGCCGGCCACGATGGCGATCAGGGCCAGGATCCCGCCCCACTTCAGCAGCGTGCCCAGGAAGCTGAAGTCCCGAGAGCTGCGGACCGCCACGAAGGTCAGTCCGAGGAACGCGACCACCGTCAGCAGCGCGGCCGTGCCGATCGTGCCCTCGAGCGCGGGCACGTTGGCGGCGATGTAGAGCGGGGTCGCGAAGAGCAGGGCGTTGGCCAGCACCAGCAGGCCGTAGCCGCCCCACTGCTGGGCCGGTGTGCGGGCGGAGACGGTCAGGCGGGTCGCCATCCACGACACGAGCATGAAGCCGCCGAGGATCAGCAGCCAGTTCGTGCCTGCCACCAGCTCGGCGATGTATGCCGCCGGCGGGGTGGCGAACAGCGTCTCGCTGAGCAGCACGAACTCGATGCCGATGAAGGCGACGATGCCCAGCACGAGGTTGGTGTAGACACGCTGCATGAAGGTGGCGCGGACGTCGACCGGCTGCTGCGCGATGGGGGCGTTCGGGACGGCGGCGCCCGGCGGCGGGGGAGGCGTGAACGACTGGCTCATGGCGGTCGTGGTCTCCTCGTCGTCGGCGTGGACCGCACGCCGCGATAGGGGTCGGAAGGTGCCCACAGGGTACCGTCCGGCCGTCCCCGGGGAGGCGCGGACGACGTGTAGACGCAGCTGCTGGCCACGCTGGTGCAGGGGCACCTCGCGGCGCACCGCGGACTGCTCGCGGCCACCGAGGGACTCGATGCCCGGGCGTGGTCCACGCCGACCGGCTGTCCGGGCTGGGACGTCCACGACCAGCTCGCGCACTGCATCGGCACCGAGCGGATGATGCTCGACGACGCGCCCGCCGCCGTCGCCGTCGACGGGGCCGGGCACGTGCGCAACGACCTCGGGCGGCTGGTGGAGCGCGTGGACGTGGCACGCGAGAGCGCCCTGCGCGCTCTGGCGGCGTCGCTGCCTTCGCGGCTGGGGGCGGGGGGCACGGTGGCGCTGGAGGTCGACGGGGCGGCGCCCGTGGCGATCGACCTCGGTGACGGCGGCGTGCGGCGCCCGCTCGCGACGGCGCCCGTGGTCACGCTGCGGTGCACGACACGGCAGCTGCTGGCGCTCGTCGGCGGCGCACGGACCGTCCGACGGCCGACGACCTGGGCGTCGCGGGGGACCGCGCCCTCGCCGACGCCCTGCTCGCCGCCGCCACGATCACGCCCTAGCGGTCTCCGGACCCCACCTGTTACCATCACCAGGTGCGCGCCGTCTCGGCGCGCCGTCGTGTGAGCGGGCCGACGCCGGTCCGGGGATCGGAAACCGGCCCCGGATCGTTCATCCAGGAACGCGTACTCGCGCGCCCCCACACGCACCGACCCCCACGCCGTCCACTCCCGCGGCACCCGCCGCACGGAGGAACCCATGAAGCAGGGCATCCACCCCGAGTACTCGGTCGCGACCGTCACGTGCTCGTGCGGCAACTCGTTCCAGACCCGGGCCACGGTCGACAAGATCAGTGTCGAGCTGTGCAACCAGTGCCACCCCTTCTACACCGGCAAGCAGAAGCTGGTGGACACCGGTGGCCGCGTCGACCGGTTCAAGCGTCGCCTGGAGAAGGCGCAAGGCTGAACAGCCTGGAGAAGGCGCAAGGCTGAACAGCCTGGAGAAGGCGCAAGGCTGAACAGGCCCCTTCATCATCTCGATCGACGCCGCCGGCGAAGCGCCGGCGGCGTCGTCGTGTTCGCGAGGCGGGTGTGATAGCACTGTGGCCCACGATGCACGAGGTGGGCCCGGATGCAGCAGAGGTGTGTGTTCTGCGAGATCGTGGCGGGGCGCTCGCCGGCCTCGGTGGTCGCGGAGGGCGACCTCACGCTCGCCCTGCTCGACATCCTGCCGGTCAACGAGGGACACGCGCTCGTGATCCCGCGGCGGCACGCGGCCGGCCTCGCGGACCTTCGTGAGGACGAGGCGGCGGAGCTGATGACGCTCGCCCGTCGGGTGGCCGGGGCCCAGCGGGCGCTGGGCCTCGCGGAGGGCGTGAGCCTGGTCCTGGCCGACGGGGCCGTCGCGGGCCAGGAGGTCTTCCACACCCATCTGCACGTGGTGGCACGCCGCGACGGCGACAAGATGGTCCTGGCCGTCGACTACGACCCGCCGCCGTCGCGCGAGGCGCTGGACGCCACCGCGCAGGCGCTGGCGGGGGCGATGGCGACGCGGGCCCCCGGCTGACCGCTGCCGGTCGGCCACGTACCATCCCGGTCCGGCCGTGGCCGTGGGTGGCCCGGCCGTCCTCGCCGTGGCGACCCCCGCCCTGCCACGCCGCGACCGCCCGATCCCTGAGGCCTCGATGACCGATCACCAGCGTCCTGCGGGCTCGAAGAAGCCCGATCCGCTCGAAGCGGCCCCGCACTACTACGGCGGGCAGGCCGTCATCGAGGGCGTGATGATGCGCGGCGCCGACCGGTGGGCGGTGGCGGTGCGCCGCCCGGCGGGCGACATCTGGCTGGAGTGCCACGCCGTGTCGGACCTGCCCCGACGGCGCCCGATCCTGAACAAGCCCATGGTTCGTGGCTGCTACGCGCTGGCCGACTCGCTCGCCATCGGCATGCGGGCACTGGGCATCTCGGCGATGCAGGCCTTCGACGAGGAAGGGGAGGAGGAGCAGCTCGGCTCCGGGGCCGTCGGGGCCTCCCTGCTCGTGGCGCTGCTGATCTTCGTCGGCATCTTCATCTTCCTGCCCTCGGCGGGCACGAAGGGCGTCGACGCGCTGCTCGGCGGCGTGCTGGGGGACGGGGTGTGGTTCCACCTCGTCGAGTCGTTCGTCCGGATCGTGATCTTCCTCGGCTACCTGTGGGCGATCTCGCTCATGGCCGACATCCGCCGCGTGTTCCAGTACCACGGGGCCGAGCACAAGACGATCGCGGCCTGGGAGCACGGCGAGGTCCTGGAGCCGGAGAACGTCGACCGCTACTCCACGCTCCACGTGCGTTGCGGCACCAACTTCCTGATCATGGTCATGCTGCTCGCGGTCGTGGTCTACACGCTCGCCGGCGTGCTGGTCCCGCCCCCGGAGGGCATCGGCCTGCTCGGCTCGATCGTCTACCACGTGGTGCTGCGCGTGGTGCTGCTCCCGGTGGTCGCCGGGCTCGCCTACGAGGGGCTGCGCCTGGGGGCCGCCCGCGGCGACAACCCGCTCGTGAAGGCGCTGATGAAGCCGGGGCTGTGGCTGCAGCTCATCACCACCAAGCAGCCGACCCGTGACCAGATCGAGGTGGCGATCCGCTCGTTCGAGGCGGTCGTCCCCGGCGAGCTGCGCGAGGGTCGCGTGCCGCACACCCTCGACAGCCGCATCACGCTCGCGCGGGACGGCCTGCCGGTCCAGCTCACGGCCGCCGACGTCCGCGTCGACGGCGACGACCCGGCCCCCGACCCGACGCCGCGCGACGCGGCCGAAGAGGCCTGAGCGTGTTCGACAAGCTCGAACAGCTCGAGGCGCGTTTCCGCGACCTCGAGGCGCAGCTCGGCGACCCCGAGGTGGTGTCGGACGGTCAGCGCTACACGACCGTCGCCAAGCAGCACGCCGAACTCGCCGACGTGGTGGCCGCCTACCGCGACTGGCGCGCGACCGGTGACGACCTCGAGGCGGCGCGCGAGATGCTGGCCGAGTCCGCTGGCGACGACGCCGCGCTGGTCAAGGCGGAGCTCGACGAGCTGACCGTCCGGCGGGCTGAGTTGGAGGACCGGCTCAAGCTGCTGCTGGTGCCCCGCGACCCGAACGACGACAAGGACGTCATCGTCGAGATCCGCGCCGCGGCCGGCGGCGACGAGGCGGGCCTGTTCGCCGGCGAACTGCAGGAGATGTACCTGCGCTACGCCCAGCGGCAGGGCTGGCGCACGCAGGTGCTGTCCGAGGCCGCGCAGGGGATCGGCGGCATCAAGGAGGCGATCTTGGAGATCGTCGGCGACGGGGCCTACGCCCACCTGAAGCACGAGTCGGGTGTGCACCGGGTCCAGCGCGTGCCGGCCACCGAGTCCCAGGGCCGCATCCACACGTCCACCGCCTCCGTCGCGGTCCTGCCCGCGGCCGAGGAGGTGGACGTCCAGGTGAATCCGAACGAGCTGCGCATCGACGTCTACCGCTCGTCGGGGCCCGGCGGGCAGAGCGTCAACACGACCGACTCGGCGGTGCGCATCACCCACGTGCCGACCGGTCTGGTCGTGTCCTGCCAGGACGAGAAGTCGCAGCACCAGAACCGCGACAAGGCGATGCGGATCCTGCGCTCGCGACTGCTGCAGGCCGAGCAGGACCGTCGGGCGCAGGAGCGCGCCGACGCCCGCGCCGGCCAGATCGGCACGGGTGACCGGGCGGAGAAGATCCGGACCTACAACTTCCCCCAGTCGCGGGTCACCGACCACCGCATCGGCCTGACCGTGCACAACCTGACCGACCTGCTGAACGGGCAGCTCGACGACGTGGTCGCGGCGCTGCGACAGACCGAACGCGAGGCGCGCCTGGCCGCGGTCCAGGACGAAGACGGCTCCTGATGGTCACCACCGACCGCGGGCGGGTGGCCGAGGTCGCGGCCCGGCTGGCGGCGGCGGGCGTGCCCACGCCGGCGGTGGACGCCCGTTGGCTCGTCGATCACGTCGTCGAGGTGGCCGGGAGCTGCGACGGCTGCGGGGGCGCCCTGCTCGACGGGCTGGTCGCCCGCCGCGCGGCCCGCGAGCCGCTGCAGCTGGTGCTGGGCCGGACCTGGTTTCGCGAGCTCGAGCTGCGCTGCGCACCCGGGGTGTTCATCCCCCGGCCGGAGACGGAGATCGTGGCCGGAGTGGCGATCGACGAGGCGAGTGGTCTGGACGCCCCGATCGTGGCCGAGCCGTGCACGGGCACCGGCGCCATCGCCCTGTCGGTGGCGGTCGAGGTGCCCGGGGCGCGCGTCGTCGCCACCGACCTCGACCCCGCCGCCGTCGACCTCGCGCGGGACAACCTCGGGCGCGTCCTGGCCGGCGAGGCGGGTCCACCGCTGGCCGCCGACCAGGTCGAGATCCTGGCCGGTGACCTGCTGGCGCCGCTGGCCGACGACCTGCGGGGGAGGCTGGACGTGCTGGTCTCCAACCCGCCCTACCTGCCGGCCGCCGACCGCGACCGTTGGGAACCGGAGGTGGCCGACCACGATCCCGACCGGGCGCTGGTCGGCGGACCGGACGGCCACGAGGTCGTAGGACGCCTCCTGGCACTGGCGGCCGAGTGGCTGCGTCCCGGCGGCCTGGTGGTCGTGGAGATCGACGAGCGTCGCGGCGAGGACGCACGGGCGGCCGCGGTGCGCGCCGGGCTCGTCGACGTCACGCTCGTCCCCGACCTCACCGGGGCGCAGCGCGCCGTCCGGGCCCGCGGCGCGCGATAGCGTCCGCCTCCCGACCCGCCTCCAGGAGCTGATCCCACGTGCCCGGCGAGCTGCTCGACGTCACCGGCGACGGCCGTGAGGACGCGGTGCTGCGCGCGACCGAGACGCTGCGCGACGGGCGGCTGGTGGTCTTGCCGACCGACACGGCCTACGGCGTCGCCGCCGACGCGTTCAACCGGGCCGGCACCACCCGCCTGTTCCGAGCCAAGGGGCAGCCGCGCACCACACCGCTCCCCGTGCTCGTGCGCTCGCCCAAGCAGCTGGCGGGGCTCACGACCATCGTGCCCGAGGCCGCCGAGCGCCTGGTGGCCGCCTACTGGCCCGGTCCCTTGACGGTCGTGCTCTTCGCCGAGCCGAACCTGCGCTGGGACCTGGGCAACGCCCAGGGCACGGTCGCGGTGCGCATGCCGTTGGACGACGTCGGGCTGGCGGTGGTCCGTGCGGTCGGTCCGCTGGCCGTCACGGCCGCCGCCCGCACGGGCGAGCCGGCGCCGGCGACGGCGGCGGCGGCGCACGAGCAGCTGGGCGACGCGGTCGAGCTCTACCTCGACGACGGCCCGCGTCCCACCGGCGCCGCGTCGACCATCGTGGACCTGACCCGCGAGGAACCGCAGGTGCTGCGGGCCGGGGCACTGGACGCCGACGAGGTCCTGGCGGTGGCGCGCGGCGAGCTCGACCCGTTCGCCGCCACCATGCCGCCACCGGAACCGGACTCGCCGGCCGACGACGCCGGGACCGGTTGAGGGGGCGCGTGTGGGGGTGCACCGGACGGACATCGACGGCCTGCTGGTCGTGCGATGGTCGACGCACCGCGACGTCCGCGGGTTCTTCCGCCAGACCTGGCAGCGCTCGGAGCTCGAGGAGGCCCTCGGCCGCCCGGTCGTGTTCCGGCAGGGCAACCACGCCCGTTCGGCGGTGGGGGTCCTGCGCGGCTTCCACGCCGAGCCGTGGGACAAGCTGGTCTACGTCGCGCGCGGCCGGGCGCTCGCGGCGGTCGCCGACGTGCGGCCCGACAGTCCCACCTTCGGCGAGGTGCGGACCTTCGACCTCGGCGACGGCGCCGAGCCCTGCCGCCTGTTCGTCGCGGCCGGCCTCGCCAACGCCTACTGCGCCCACGGTGACGAGGACGTCGACTACCTCTACGACGTGACGGCGGAGTGGCGGCCGGACGCGGACAAGCGGGCGCTGGCATGGGACGATCCCGACCTGGCGGTCACGTGGCCCGTGTCCGAGCCGCTCGTCTCCGCCGCCGACCGCGCCAACCCGACCCTGCGTGAGCGGTTCCCCGACCATCCACGCTGGCGGACCGGCGCCGCGGACACGTCACCGGACGGCGGTCGGGGCAGCGAGGAGGCGGGATGAAGGCACTGGTCCTGGCCGGCGGCGCCGGCACGCGCCTGCGGCCGCTCACGCACACCAGCGCGAAGCAGCTGGTCCCGGTCGCGAACAAGCCCATCCTGTTCTACGCCCTCGAGCAGTTGCGCGACGCCGGCATCACCGACGTGGGGATCATCGTCGGTGACACGCGGGCGGAGATCGAGGCGGCCGTCGGTGACGGCGCCGGACTCGGGATCCGGCCCACCTACCTCCATCAGCCGGCTCCGCTCGGGCTGGCCCACGCCGTGCTGACGGCGGCGGACTTCCTCGGCGACGACGACTTCGTGATGTTCCTGGGCGACAACCTGGTCGAGGGCGGGGTCGCGGACATGGTCGAGCGCTTCCGCCGCGAGCGGCCGGCGGCCCAGCTGCTGTTGAAGAAGGTGAGCGACCCCCGCCGGTTCGGCGTCGTGGAGCTGTCCCCGTCCGGCGAGGTCGTCCGACTGGTGGAGAAGCCGGCCGACCCGCCCAGCGATCTGGCGCTGGTGGGCGTCTACCTGTTCTCGTCGCGGATCGTCGACGCCGCCCGCCGGATCGCTCCGTCCGCGCGCGGCGAGCTGGAGATCACCGACGCCATCCAGCGGCTGGTGGACGACGGCGCGGTCGTGCGGGCGTCGCTGCTGGAGGGCTGGTGGCTCGACACCGGCAAGAAGGACGAGTTGCTCGACGCCAACCGCATCGCGCTCGCCTCGCTGGAGCGGCGCGTGGACGGCGCGGTCGACGATGCCTCCGAACTCGTCGGCGCCGTGGTGGTGGAGGCGGGGGCGCGGATCGTGCGCTCCACCGTCCGGGGGCCCGCGGTCATCGGTGCGGACTGCCTCGTGGTCGACAGCTTCGTCGGTCCGTTCACCTCCATCGGCGCCCGTACCCGCCTCGAAGCCACGGAGATCGACTTCTCCGTCGTGCTGGAGGACTGCGTCGTCCGGGGCGTGTCGCGGATGGAGGGCTCGCTGCTCGGACGAAACGTCGAGCTGACACGGACCCACCGGCGCCCGGCCGCGCACCGGTTCCTGCTCGGTGACCACAGCCAGGTGGAGATCGAGGAGGGCCGCTGATGCGCCTGCTCGTCACGGGCGGTGCCGGGTTCATCGGCAGCAACTTCGTGCGCCACGTGCTGCAGACCACGGACGACGTCCACGTCACAAACCTCGACGCGTTGACCTACGCCGGCAACCTCGCCTCCCTCCACGACGTCGCGGACGACCCGCGCCACCGGTTCGTCCACGGCGACGTCTGCGACGCCGGACTGGTCGACGCGCTCACCGGGCAGGCCGACGCCGTGGTCCACTTCGCGGCCGAGACCCACGTCGACCGCTCCATCGACGGCCCCGAGGTGTTCCTGCGCACCAACGTGGTGGGCGCCGGCGTGGTCTTCGACGCCGCCCGCCGGCACGGGCTCGAGCGGGTCCTGCACGTGTCGACCGACGAGGTGTACGGCTCCATCGAGGTGGGGGCGTTCACCGAGGGCGACCCGCTGGCGCCCAACAGCCCGTACGCGGTGTCCAAGGCCTCGGCGGACCTGCTCGCCCGCGCCTACGCGGTCACGTACGACTTCCCGATCACGGTGACGCGGACCTCCAACAACTTCGGGCCCTACCAGTACCCGGAGAAGCTGATCCCGCTGTTCGTGACCAACCTGCTCGACGGTCGCCGCGTCCCGCTCTACGGCGACGGGCGCAACGTGCGCGACTGGACGCACGTCGCCGACAACGCCGCGGCGCTGTGGCTCGTGCTGACCCGCGGACGGCGTGGCGAGGTCTACAACGTCGGGGCCGGCAACGAACTGTCCAACCGTGAGCTCACGCGCCGCGTCCTCGCCCACCTCGACGCCGGCGAGGACCGGATCGAGCACGTCCCCGACCGACCCGGTCACGACCTGCGCTATGCGATCGACAGCAGCCGGGTCCGCGCCCTGGGCTGGCGGCCGGCGCGCTCCTTCGACGAGGCGCTGGCCGAGACCATCCACTGGTACCGGCACAACGAGGCCTGGTGGCGGCCGCTGAAGCAGGCCGGCGCCTCCCGCCGCCGCGGTCACGGCTGACGGCCGGGGGGCTGACGGACCGACCGGTGCGCCGGTAGATTGGCGCGGTACTCGCGGCGCCGTCGCGCGCCATCCTCGACGTGGGAGCCTGCTTCGTGAGCACGTTCTGGGGCCCGGACTTCGCCCAGCTTCGCGACCTCGACCCCGAGGTGGCCGACGGGCTGATCACCGAACTCGACCGTCAGCGCAGCAAGCTCCAGCTGATCGCCAGCGAGAACTTCGCCTCGCCGGCGGTCATGGCCGCGCAGGCCTCCGTGCTGACCAACAAGTACGCCGAGGGCTATCCGGGCAAGCGCTACTACGGCGGGTGCGGCGAGGCCGTCGACCCGATCGAGCAGCTCGCGATCGACCGCGCCAAGCAGCTGTTCGGGGCCGACCACGCCAACGTGCAGTCGCACTCCGGCGCCAGCGCCAACATCGCCGCGTACTTCGCCACGGTCCTGCCGGGCGAGAAGGTGCTGGCGATGTCGCTGCCGCACGGCGGTCACCTCACCCACGGCATGAAGATCAACTTCTCCGGCAAGTGGTTCGACATCGTCTCCTACGGGGTGCGCGAGGACGACCACACGATCGACATGGACGAGGTCCGCCGCCTCGCCCTCGAGCACCGCCCGAAGCTGATCATCGCCGGCTGGTCGGCCTACCCGCGCCAGCTCGACTTCGAGGCGTTCCGCTCGATCGCCGACGAGGTCGGCGCGGTGCTCATGTGCGACGCCGCCCACTTCATCGGGCTGGTCGCCGCCGGCGTTCACCCCTCCCCGGTGCCGTACTGCGACATCGTGACCTTCACCACCCACAAGACCCTGCGCGGGCCACGCGGCGCGATCATCCTCACCAACGAGGAGTGGGCCAAGCCGATCGACAAGGCGGTGTTCCCCGGCACCCAGGGCGGCCCGCTCGAGCACGTGATCGCCGCGAAGGCCGTGGCGCTGAAGGAAGCCATGGAGCCGGGCTTCAAGGAGTACGGGCAGCGGATCCTGGACGACGCCCGGGCGCTGGCCGGCGCGCTCGTCGAACGCGGCTACCGGGTCACGTCCGGCGGCACGGACACCCACCTGTTCCTCGCCGACGTCACGCCGCGGGACCTGACGGGCGCGGAGGCCGAGGCACGCTGCGACGCGGCCGGCATCGTGCTGAACAAGAACGCGATCCCGTTCGACACCAACCCGCCGGCGGTCGCGTCCGGCATCCGGGCCGGCGCCTCGTGCGTCGCGACCCAGGGGATGGGCCCGGCGGAGATGACCCGCGTGGCCGACCTGATCGACCGCGCGCTGACCGGCTCCGACGACGACCGCCGCCACGTGCGCGGCGAGGTGCACGAGCTGGTGTCCGCGTTCCCCGCCTATCCGCAGGCGGGTCCCGTGCCCCCGGCGCCGCAGGACTGACGTGCCCGACGGCCTGCTCCAGCACGCGCTGATCGCCGTGACTGCCGCGACCGTCACGGCGGGGGTGACCCCACTGGTCGCGCGGCTGGCACGGCGGCTGGGCGCGCTGGACACGCCCAGCGACGGCCGGCGCGTGCACCGCGACGCCGTGCCCACCCTCGGCGGGCTGGCCATGCTCGCCGGGCTGCTGGTCGCCCTGGTCGTCGCGGCCCTGCTCGGCGGGCCGTTCGAGGCGCTGTTCACCTCCACCTCCGAGCCGCTGGCCCTGCTGGTCGGCGGGCTCGTGATCGTGCTGGTCGGTGTCGCCGACGACCTCGTCGGGCTGCCGCCGACCGTGAAGCTGGCCGGACAGATCGTGGCAGCGCTGGGCGTGGTCCTGTTCGGCATGCAGCTGGTCTACGTGTGGGTGCCCGGTGTCGACGTCGTGGCGCTGTCCCCGGACCTGGGGCTGCCGCTGACGATCATCGCCCTGGTGGCCATGATCAACGCGGTCAACCTGATAGACGGCCTGGACGGGCTCGCCGCCGGGGTCTCGGTCATCGCAGCCGTGGCCTTCTTCCTGTTCGCGTCCGCGACCGAGGGCTCCGGCCTGGTCGAGGGCATCCCCACGTCCGCGACGCTGGTGGCGGCGATCGTGGCCGGCGTGGGCGTCGGCTTCCTCGTCCACAACTGGCACCCCGCCCGCATCTTCATGGGGGACACGGGCGCGATGCTGCTCGGGTTGCTACTGGGCACGGCCGGGGTGTCCTACATCGGGCGGACCACGGCGCCGTCCAACACCGACTTCTACGGCTCGATCCCGCTGCTGGTGCCGGTGCTGGTCCTGGCCATCCCGTTCCTGGACTCCGCGTTCGCGATCGTCCGGCGGGCCCTGCAGCGCAAGCCGCTGGCCACCGGCGACCTCGGCCACCTCCATCACCTGTTGCTCGCCTTCGGCCACTCGCACCGGCGGGCCGTGCTGGTCCTGTACTACTGGTCCGCGCTCCTGGCGTTCGGGTCGGTGGGGCCGGTGTTCGTGCCGCTGGTGCGGCTGCTGCCCTGGCTGTTGGTCGCCGCCGGCATCGGGCTGGCGTTGACCGCGCTGGGCGCGCGGGTCGGCCTGGCCGAGGATGGCGACCAGACCGTCCCGGCCCGCGACCGCACGACCGCCTGAACGCGGCCGCTGGCGCGCACCGCGCCACGGCCGGGGTGCCTTTGGCAGTCATCCTGGCGGATTGCTAGCGTTCGAGCCGCTACGCGAGGCGCGGCACGTTCGTGCTGCCGCCGTCACGCGGCCGTCGCTCGTCGACCCCACGGACTGGCATCTTGGCCCGCCCCGATCCCGCCGCCCCACGCGCGCGTCCCCACGTGCGCGTGGACTGGTATGGCAACCCCGTCTCGGGGGCGAACGCCGCCGGCGGGTTCGGTCGCGAGTTCCGCCGCGGTTCGTGGAAGGGCGTCGACGAGGCCAACGTCATGAGCGTCGAGCTCATCTCGGCGATCCTGGTCTGGGCCGGCATCGGCTGGCTCCTGGACCGTTGGCTCGGCACGCCGCCGTGGTTCCTCGTCATCGGCGCGCTCGTCGGCAACTTCGCCGGCCTGTACCTGGTCTGGCTCCGCGGCACACGCATGAACGAGCGTGAGCAGCGGTTGCGCGACGAGGCCGCCGGCCGCCGGACGAAGCAGCCGGACGGGGACGCCTCGTGACCACCGACCCCATCGCGGCCGCCGCCCGTGACCTGGCGCGCGGAACCCTTCGTGCACTGGCGATCGTGACCGCCGGCATCGTCGCGGTCGCGGCCGTCGTGGCCGGCACCGCCGCGGCGGTCAGCGCCCTGATCGGGGTGACGTTCGTCGCCCTGCTCTTCGGCCTGTCCACCGTGCTGCTGGCCTGGTCGACCCGGCGCGGCGCGGGCAGCGCGCTCGGCGTGCTGCTCGGTGCCATGGTCGGCCGGCTCATCCTCTACGCTGCCGCGCTGAGCGCGCTCGCGCAGGTGGACTGGGTGCACCGGACCAGCCTCGCGCTGGCCACCGCGGTGGCAGTCGCGCTGACCCTCGCGTACGAGCTGCGGGCCCTGTCGCGCATGCCGCGCTTGTTCTGGATCGACGTACACGCCAGCCGCACGGCGGCGTTGGACACACACGGAGTCGAGAAGTGACACCGATCCTTGCCGCCGCCGAATACGGCGGGGAGTTCAGCGGCGCGTTCGACAACATCAACGCGCTGTTCGACATGCCCACGCTGATCGAGTTCAGCATCGGCGGGCTCGACCTGTCGCTCAACCGCACGGTGTTCATCGCCTGGATCATGACGGCGGTGGCCGGCCTGATCATGTGGGCGGCGTTCAAGGACCCGAAGATCGTCCCCGGCAAGATGCAGTCCGTGGGCGAGGGCATCATCGAGTTCGTGCGCAACATCGCGCTGGAGATCATCGGCCCCAAGGGCCTGAAGTTCGTCCCGCTGCTGACCACGTTCTTCCTCGCGATCCTGTTCCTGAACCTGGCGAAGATCACGCCGATCTTCATGCTCCCGCCGACCTCGCGGATGGCGTGGCCGGCGTTCTTCGCCTTCGTCGCCTGGCTGGTCTACGTCGGCGTGGGGGTCAAGGAGCAGGGAGCCGGCCATTACTTCAAGGAGATGGCGTTCCCGCCGGGCGTGCCGAAGGCGCTCTACATCATCCTCACCCCGCTGGAACTGCTCTCCAACCTGGTGCTGCGCCCCTTCACGCTGGCAGTCCGGCTCTTCGCCAACATGGTCGCCGGGCACATCCTCGTGGTCATCACCCTGGTGACGGTCCACGTCTTCCTCTACCCGCGGCCAGGGCTCCCGATCGGCGTCTTCGGGCTGATCGCCTCGCCGTTGGTGTTCGGCTTCGAGCTCGTGATCATCGTGCTCCAGGCCTACATCTTCACCATGCTCACCGCCGTCTACATCAGCTCGTCCGTGGAGCCGGCGCACTGACCACCGACACGTCGCAGACGTGACAAACCACGCGCCGCCGAACCGGCGTCGCAAGGAGGAACAGAGAACAGATGGAGAACCTCGGTAACGGCATCGTGTACGGGTTCGCGACGCTCGGCCCCGGCATCGGCCTCGGGATCCTCATCGGCAAGGCCATCGAGTCCATGGCCCGCCAGCCCGAAGCCGCCGGCATGGTCCGCACGACGATGTTCATCGGCATCGCCGTCGTGGAGGCCCTCGCGCTGCTCGGCTTCGTGCTCGCCTTCGCGATCTAGGAGCTGATCCATGCTGACCACGATCCTGGCGGTCGCCGCCGAGGGCGACGGGAGCTTCCAGCTCCTGCCCGACTGGGCGGAGTTGATCTGGGGTTCGGTCGCGTTCCTGCTGCTGCTGGCCTTCATGTACAAGTTCGTCTTCCCCCGCGCGAACCAGGTCCTCGACGACCGGTCCGCCGCGATCCAGGGGAAGATGGAGGAGGCCGAGGCGAAGCTGGTCGAGGCCGAGGAGGCCCGGCGCAACTTCGACGCGCAGATCGCCGACGCCCGCGGTGAGGCCAACGCCATCATCGAAGAGGCCAAGGCCACGGCCGAGTCCCTGCGTCGCGACATCGTCGCGAAGGCCGAAGCCGAGGCGGCGGCCATCGTCGAGCGCGCCCAGGCCGACATCAACGCCGAGCGCGACCGCGCCCTGCAGGACCTGCGTACGCAGGTCGGTGCCATCTCCGTCGAGCTCGCCTCGCGCATCGTCGAGCGCGAACTCGACACCACGACCCACCAGTCGCTGGTCGACGAGTACATCCAGCGACTGTCCAGCCAGAACTGAAGACGTCGTCGCCCGTGCCCGCGCCGGAGCCCGTCTCCGGCCGGGCGACGCGGGTGCCACGCGCATCCGGCCACCCGGTCGGGTGCGACACACCGCCGGGTGACGCCGACGCCGACCTGATGAGGACCGGCCAATGACGACCGAACGGACGAGCGCCTACGCGCAGGCCGTCGTCGCCCTCGCCGAGGGCGAGGACGCGCTCGAGGCCGTCGGCACCGAGCTGCGCACCATCGCCCACGCGGTGGAGAGCAGTGACGAGCTGCGCCAGCGTCTCACCGACATCCACCTGCCCGTCGGGCAACGGCTGAAGTTCGTCGAGTCCGACGTGCTGCGTGCGGCGCACCCCGCCACCCGCAGCGCGCTGGCGATGATCATCGCCGCCGAGCGCGCGGGCGAGCTCGGCGCGATCGCCGACGCCGTGGCCACACAGGCCGCCGAGCGTCGCGAGCGCGAACTCGCCGAGGTGTACGTCGCCGCCCCGATCGACGCGGCCCGCCAGCGCACGCTGGTCCAGGCGCTCGAGCGGGCGACCGGCAAGCGCCTCGACGTCCAGGTCTACGTCGACCCCACGGTCGTCGGCGGCGTGCGCGCCAAGATCGGCGACACCGTCATCGACGGCTCGGTGGCCCGCCGGCTGCAGGACCTGCGCACCCGCGTCGGCGGCTGACCGACGACCCCTGGCTTCGCGCGACGCGAGGCCGACCACGAGGATTCCAAGATGGCTGACCTCACGATCCGCTCGGAGGACATCACCTCCGCGATCCAGCAGATGCTGGAGGGCTACGAGCCGGGCCTGGCCACCGAGCAGGTCGGGCGCGTCATGGAGACCGGTGACGGCATCGCCCGCATCACCGGCCTGCCCGGCACGCTGGCCAACGAGCTGCTCGACTTCGGCGACGGCGTCTTCGGCATGGCCATGAACCTCGACGAGCACGAGATCGGCGCCGCGGTCTTCGCCGACGCCGCTCGCATCGAGGAGGGCCAGACCGTCAAGCGCACCGAGCGCGTCCTGTCGATCCCGGTCGGCGACGCGATGCTCGGCCGGGTCATCGACCCGCTCGGCCGTCCGCTCGACGGCAAGGGCCCCATCGACGAGACCCGCGTGGACGGTCAGCGCCCGCTCGAGGTCCAGGCACCCGGCGTCGTCGACCGCCAGCCCGTGGGTGAGCCGCTGCAGACCGGCATCAAGGTCATCGACGTCATGACGCCGATCGGCCGCGGCCAGCGCGAGCTCATCATCGGCGACCGCCAGACGGGCAAGACGGCGATCGCGCTGGACACGATCATCAACCAGAAGTCGCTGTGGGGCACGCCCGACGCGGTCAAGTGCATCTACGTCGCCATCGGTCAGAAGAACTCCACCGTCGCCGAGGTCGTCGCGACCCTCGAGCGCCACGGCGCGATGGAGTACACCACCGTCGTCACCGCGCCGGCGTCCGCGCCCGCGCCCTTCCAGTACATCGCCCCCTACGCCGGTGCCGCCATCGGCGCGAACTGGATGTACAAGGGCGAGCACGCGCTGATCATCTACGACGACCTGTCGAAGCAGGCCGACGCCTACCGCCAGCTGTCGCTGCTGCTGCGCCGCCCGCCGGGCCGAGAGGCGTACCCCGGTGACGTCTTCTACCTCCACAGCCGCCTGCTCGAGCGTGCGGCCAAGCTGTCCGACGAGCTCGGTGGCGGGTCGATGACGGCGCTACCGATCGTGGAGACCAAGGCCAACGACGTCTCGGCCTACATCCCCACCAACGTCATCTCCATCACCGACGGGCAGATCTTCCTGGAGACCGACCTGTTCTTCCAGGGCCAGCGCCCGGCCATGAACGCCGGTGTGTCGGTGTCCCGCGTGGGCGGCTCGGCGCAGCGTCCGGCCATGAAGGCCGTGTCCGGCACGGTGCGTCTGGAGCTGGCGCAGTTCCGCGAGCTCGAGGCGTTCGCGCAGTTCGGCTCGGACCTGGACAAGGCGTCCCAGCAGCAGATCGCCCGCGGTCAGCGGGTGGTGGAGATCCTCAAGCAGCCGCAGTACCGGCCGCTGCCGGTCGAGCTGCAGGTGGCCTCCATCTTCGCGGTGACCAACGGCAAGCTCGACGAGATTCCGGTCTCCGACGTCCGTCGCTTCGAGGCTGGTGTGCACGAGTTCCTCGAGTCCCGTCACGGCGGGCTGCTCGAGCAGCTGCGCAGCTCGAAGCTGACCGACGACCTGCGCGAGCAGCTGTCGGCCGCCATCGACGCCTTCGCGCAGACGTTCACGCCGTCCGAGCAGGCGCCCGAGGACGACCGCGACGAGGGCTGGGACGCCATGTCGGCGACCAGCGAGGCCGTCGAGGCCTGACCGCTCCCGGGCCGGCCGCGTGACGCCGCGCGGCCGGCACCCGGACCCGCATCCCCCGAGGAGACTCCAGTGGCAGGTAGCGGCCAGATCCGCCAGCTGCGACGGCGCATCCGCTCCGTCAAGAGCACGCAGAAGATCACGCGTGCCATGGAGATGATCGCCGCGTCGCGGATCCTCAAGGCGCAGCGTCGTGTCCAGGAGGCTCGTCCCTACGCCGAGCAGATCACCGAGGTGATCAAGGGGCTCGCGCTCGCCAACGAGGTGAAGTTCCACCCGTTGCTGCGCGCCCCCGACGAGCGCGTCGGCCGTGTCGCCGTCCTGGTCAACACCTCCGACCGTGGTCTGGCCGGCGCCTACAACGCCAACGTGATCAAGGCCGCCGAGCGCACCATCCGCCAGGAAGAGGGCGACGGCAACCAGGTCGACCTCTACGTCGTCGGCAAGAAGGGCGCCGGCTATTTCTCCTACCGCGGCCGGCGCGCGGCCGGGTCATGGGAGGGCGTCTCCGACGAGCCGCGCCTGGACGCGGCCGCCGGCATCGCCGAGGAGTTGATGCGCCGCTACGCCGAGGGCGACGTCGACCGGGTCTGGGTCGTCTACACGGACTTCAAGTCCTCGCTGACCCAGCAGCCCGTGCGCATGGAGCTGCTGCCGGTCAAGACCGAAGAGTTCGAGGGCGGTGACGAGATCGCTCCGGAGATCCTCTTCGAGCCCAGCCCCGCCGAACTGCTCGACGCGCTCATCCCGCGCTACGTCGAGGCCAAGGTCTTCCACAGCCTCCTGGAGTCGTCGGCCTCCGAGCACGCCTCGCGCCAGCGGGCGATGAAGTCGGCCACCGACAACGCCGAAGAGGTTGCCGGCAAGCTGTCGCGCGTCATGAACCAGGCCCGTCAGGACCAGATCACCACCGAGATCTCCGAGATCGTCGGTGGCGCCGAGGCACTGTCGCAGGCCAGCTAGCGCCAGCCCGAACGCTTTTCCGTAGTACGTGACCAGGCTCGGGAGCCCGAGCGAGGAGCGAAGAGATGTCGACCCAGACTGTCGGGGTCAACGAGGGCCGCATCGTGCGGGTCATCGGTCCGGTGGTGGACGTGGAGTTCCCGCCCGGCGATCTCCCCGAGATCAACAACGCCCTGACCTTCGAGCGCACCTACCAGGGTGAGACCCGCACCCTGACCGCCGAGGTCGCCCAGCACATCGGTGACCGCCGCGTCCGCGCGGTGTGCATGCAGCCGACCGATGGCGTCGCCCGTGGCGCCACCGTCGTCGACAGCGGCGCGCCGATCTCCGTGCCCGTCGGCCCGGGTGTCCTCGGGCACATCTACAACGTGCTCGGCGAGCCGCTCGACGCGCCGATCGACTCGATCCAGGCCGACACGCGCTGGCCGATCCACCGCGACCCGCCCCCGTTCGACGAGCTCGAGGCCCAGGCCCAGATGTTCGAGACGGGCATCAAGGTCATCGACCTGGTCGAGCCCTACGTGCAGGGCGGCAAGATCGGCATGTTCGGCGGCGCCGGCGTGGGCAAGACGGTCGTCATCCAGGAGATGATCAACCGTGTCGCCCAGCAGCACGGTGGTGTGTCGGTGTTCGCCGGCGTGGGTGAGCGCACCCGCGAGGGCAACGACCTCATGCTGGAGATGCAGGAGTCCGGCGTCCTCGACAAGGCGGCGCTGGTCTTCGGGCAGATGGACGAGCCGCCGGGCGTGCGTCTGCGCGTCGCGCTGTCCGCGCTGACCATGGCGGAGTACTTCCGCGACGAGATGCGCCAGGACGTGCTGCTGTTCGTCGACAACGTGTTCCGGTTCGTCCAGGCCGGGTCCGAGGTGTCCACGCTGCTCGGCCGCATGCCGTCGGCCGTCGGTTACCAGCCGACGCTGTCCAACGAGATGGGCCAGCTGCAGGAGCGGATCACCTCGACCAAGGGCCGCTCCATCACCTCGCTGCAGGCCGTGTACGTGCCCGCCGACGACATCACCGACCCGGCGCCGCACACCACGTTCGCCCACCTCGACGCGCAGACGGTCCTCTCCCGTGACATCGCATCGCTGGGCATCTACCCGGCCGTCGACCCGCTCGACTCGACCTCCCGGATCCTCGACCCGGGTGTCGTCGGCGACGAGCACTACCGCGTCGCGACCGGGACCCAGGAGGTCCTGCAGCGCTACAAGGACCTGCAGGACATCATCGCCATCCTCGGCATCGACGAGCTGTCCGAGGAGGACAAGGTCACCGTCGCCCGTGCCCGCAAGGCGCAGCGGTTCTTCTCCCAGAACTTCTACGTGGCCGAGCAGTTCACCGGCAACCCGGGCGTGTACGTCCCGGTCAAGGACACCATCGAGGGCTTCAAGGCCCTGATCGAGGGTGACCTCGACGACGTGCCGGAGCAGGCGTTCCTGTACTCCGCCGGCGTCGACGACGTCCTGCGCAAGGCCAAGGAACTGGGCAACTGATGGCCGCCACCATGCACGTCGAGGTCGTGTCGGCGGAGCGCCACGTGCTCTCCGCCGACGTGGTCGAGCTCTACGCCCGCTCCGTCGAGGGCGAGATCGGCATCCTGCCCGGTCACCAGCCGGCGCTGATCGAGCTGGACATCGCTCCAGTGCGCGTCAAGCTCGACGACGGCACCGAGGAGACGATCGCGGTCCACCACGGCCTGCTCTACGTCGGCCGGGACAAGATCATCGTGCTGGCGGACGTCGCCGAACCGGCCAGCCAGATCGACGCGGACCGTGCGGAGGCCAAGCTGCGCGAGCTCGAGGCCAAGCTCGCCGAGGGCGAGGACGCCGTCGTGCGCGCGTCGGTGCAACGCGCCCGGACCCGGCTGGCGGTCGTCAACCGCTGACGCGGGGGACCTCGGCCGCGACACCATCGCGCGACGAAACGCAAGGGCGGTCCCTTCCGGGACCGCCCTTCGCGCGTCCGGACCCGTGACGGCCCGCTGCGGCGCGGCGCCGGTAGTCTCGGGGCCCATGTTGGACCCCACCTCCTCCTCCGACGTCTTCGTCGTCCGTGGCGGTGCCCCTCTGCGGGGCACCGTCCGGCTGTCGGGCGCCAAGAACTCGGCGCTCAAGCTGATGGCGGCCGGCATCCTCTGCGATGGCCCGCTGGACCTGCGGGCGATCCCGCGGATCGCGGACGTGCCCGTCATGGCCGACGTGCTGCGCGGCATCGGGCTGGACGTCGACCTCGACCTCGCGGCCGAGCGCTGCACCATCGACGCATCGAAGGAGCCGGACTGGCGCCCGCCGCGCGACGCGGTGACCCGCATCCGAGCCTCCATCTCGTGCCTCGGCCCGCTGGTGGGACGCGTGCGCCGGGCCCGCATCGCCCTGCCGGGCGGGGACAAGATCGGTGCCCGGCGGATCGAGATGCACGTCCGCGGCCTGATCGCGATGGGCGCCGAGGTCGAGGAGCGCGCCGACGAGGTCGAGGTGTCCGCCCGCGAACTGCACGGCGCCATCTTCACGCTCGACTTCCCCAGCGTCGGGGCGACGGAGAACCTCGTCATGGCCGCGGTGCTGGCCGACGGCACGACCGTGCTGGACAACGCCGCGCGCGAGCCGGAGATCCAGGACCTGTGCCGGATGCTGGTCGCCATGGGGGCCCGCATCGACGGCATCGGCTCGCCGACGCTGGAGATCGAGGGCGTCGACCGGCTGGCACCGGTGACCTGGGAGACCTGCCCGGACCGCATCGAGGCCGGCACGTACGCGGTCGCGGCGGCACTCACCGGCGGCGACGTCGTCATCGAACGGGTCCGCCCGGCCGACCTGACCCTGCCGCTGCTGAAGCTGCGGGCGGCGGGCGTGGCGATCGAGGAGGGCGGCGACTCGCTGCGGGTGAAGGCCGGCGACCTCGATCCCGTCGACTTCGTGACGCTGCCCTATCCCGGCTTCCCGACCGACCTGCAGCCGCAGATGATGGTGCTGCTCACCCAGGCCGACGGCACCTCGCGCTGCACGGAGAACGTGTTCGAATCGCGGTTCTCGTTCGTCGAGGAACTGGGTCGGATGGGGGCGGACATCCGCATCGACGGACACCACGCCCTGATCCGCGGACCGGCACCGCTGGCCGGCGCGACATTCACGGGCCTGGACGTACGTGCCGGTGCCGCCGGCACGCTGGCCGGCCTGGTGGCACGCGGCACCACCATCGTCCGCGACGTGCATCACGTCGACCGCGGTTACGCCGACTGGATCCCGCGCCTACAGGCGCTGGGAGCCGACGTGCAGCGCGTGCCCGCCGCCGATGTGGATGGCTGACCGCGGCGACCGCCGGGCACGTCGCCGGCGGCCGCGTCCGGCCGCGACGCTGCTGGCCGCGACCGTCGCCGTGCTGTCGACCGTGGTCCCGACCCTGCCGGCCGACGCCGCCGAGCCTGTCAGCGGACCACTGCGTGTCGAGGTGGCCGACGGCGGGGTCGTCGAGGTGACCGACCACGCACGTGGCAGCCGGCGGTTCGTGGACACACTGGAGTTCCACGCCGGATCCGCGGGAACGCTGCTCGTCAACGACCTCGCGATGGAGGAGTACGTGGCGGGCGTCGCGGAGATGCCGGCGCGCTGGCACCTCGAGGCACTCAAGGCCCAGGCCGTGGCGGCACGGACCTACGCCTGGTACTCGATCCGCCTCGGCACGTTCACCCACTACGACATCTGCGCCACCGTGGCCTGCCAGGTCTTCCGTGGCGCCGACACGGTCCTGGACAGCGACCTCGGCGGACGCTGGCGTGAGGCCGTCGATCAGACCGCCGGGCAGGTGCTCGTCGACGACGACGGCCGGCCGATCCTGGCCCGCTACTTCTCCACCTCCGGCGGGCGGACCTATCCCAACGAGGTCGTGTTCCCCGACGACGGCCCGCGCCCGTTCCTGGTCGGCACGGACGACCCCGCCGACGCCGTCTCGCCCTACCACCGCTGGATCGTCACGTTCACGCGCGAGCAGTTCGACGACATCATCGGCCGCGGCGACACGCTCGCCCGCGCCGCGCCGGTCGCCGACGTGCGCCGCGAGGGCAGCGTCCACGACCCCTACGCCGACGTCGTCGTGACGGCAGACGACGGCACCGAGGTGCGCGTCGGGGCCCGTCAGTTCCGCGAGTTCGTCAGCCGGATGGCCGCCGAGCGCTACCCGCAGGACTTCCCGGGCGTCCGCGGCGACGGTGTGCGACGGCTGCCGGAGACCCTGCCCTCGAGTCGGTTCGAGATCATCGTCGACGACCAGCACGTCGTCATCGAGGGCCTGGGGTGGGGGCACGGCGTCGGCCTCGGTCAGTACGGCGCGCTCGGTCGCGCGCAGCAGGGCGAGGACCACCAGGACATCCTCGCCGCCTACTACGACGGACTGACCCCGACCGCGTCCGACGACCTGCCCTCGCGGATCCGGGTCGGCATGGACGTCGGCGACACGTTCACGCTGCGCCCGAGCGCCACGATGCGGATCCTGGCCGGCGACACGGTCGTCGAGGAGATCGCGTTGGGCGCCTGGACCGTCGAGCGCCAGGGCGAGGATTGGGCCCTGACGCCACCCGACGGGCACGACGCCGACCTCGAGGTGGCCGCGACCCGGCCCGCCGCCGGCCTGGACCTCGGCGACGCGGCCGTCGTGGAGACCGAGGTGAACAAGCCGGTCCTGTTGCGCCTGGTGGTCCGCGACGAGGACGGGTCCGAGGTGCTCGTCCGCGACCTCGGCGCGGCCGACCCCGGCGTGCACGCCGCCACCTGGCGGTTCGAGGACACGGACGGGCAGCCCGTGCCCGAAGGCGACTACACCCTGACCCTCGTCGGCCGCGACGCCGCCGGCGAGGAGGACGGCAGCCCGCACACCCTCCGCGTCGGTGCCGAGGCCGTCGCGACCGCACGAGAACGCGCCGCCGACGAGGACGAGGCGGGTGGCGGGACCGAACGGGTGCTGCTGGCGCTCGTCGCGCCTGCCACCCTGTTCGTCCTGCTCGCCGCCGCCCGCCGTTCCCGCAGGAGCCCCGCATGAGCCAGCCGCCCGTCCCGCCGCCCGGTCCCGCCGGCGGCCGTCCCGGTCCGCACGGTGGGCCGCCGGGAGGTCCCGGCTGGCCGCCGGGACCGGCGGGGCCGCCCTCGGGACCGCCGGGCGGCGACCCGGCCTGGCCCGGTGGCGGCCGCCGCGACGGCAGCCGCGCCGCCGAGGCGTTCCCGGTGCCGTTCTCCGCGGCCGACGGGGCGCTGCTGGTCCTGTGGAGCCTGGTCGCGCAATTCCTCGTGGTCCTGCCGGCGATGTTCCTCGGCATCGTCGACGGCAACGGCGGCGCGACCATGTTGTTGCTGGTCGTCGTCGCGCAGGGGGTCGGGCTCGCGGGTGCGCTGGCCTACCTCGCCGCCCGCGGCCGGCTGTCGTGGCGGTTGCTCGGGCCGGTCCGGCCGTCCGGTATCCACTGGGCCGTCGGGTTGGTCGTCGGCATCGGCGGGTTCATCGGCGTCAACGTCATCATCGCCGTCGTGCTGCAGTTCATCGGTCCGGTCGACCCACCCGAACAACAGCTGCTGCAGGACCTGACCGCGGGCGGCGTCTCCACCGTCCTCGCGATCGTGGCGGCCGTCGTGATGGCCCCGCTGGTCGAGGAGGTCGTGTTCCGCGGCGTGCTGTTCCAGGGGCTCAAGCGCCGGGTCGGGCTGTGGCCGGCCGCACTGGTGTCCGGCCTGATCTTCGCGGCCGTGCACGTCGAGGTGACCCAGCCGATCTACAGCGCCGGCCTGCTCGCGCTGGGCGTCGCGCTGGCCTGGTCCATGCACCGGTTCGGCAGCCTGATCGTGCCGATCGTCGGCCACGCCGCGTTCAACGCCGTATCCGTCGGGCTGACCCTGCTCGGCGGCCGTTTCATGGACACCATCTGATCGAGCAACCTCTGCGAGACGCGGTCGGTGGCACGTCGGTCACGCCCGCGGCGAACGAAGCGTCGACGCTGATCGTCGTCATGCCGCGACCAACCGCCGTGACGACACGACTTGGCAGCCGCACGTGGAACCCGCCGTACGCCCGTGCGCGTCAGAAGGGCAGGGGTCGGGGCCGTCGCCGTGGCCGGGTGCGGGTGGAGGCGGGGCAGCGTCGGCCGGCCCGGGGCGGTGGTGGCCGGGTGGTTCGGGGCGGGGTGGTGGTCGTCGGCGGGGGTCGTTGGCTGGCGCCAGGTCGCGGGCAGGGTGGTGGTGGTCAGTCCGGAGCGGGTGTGGATCCAGGTCCGGGTGCCGCCGCGCCGCTGGGAGACCTGCCAGCCCGCCGTTTCCTTGTCGCGGTTCGTGCGGGCGCAGAGCGGGCCGAGGTTGTCGAGGTCGGTCGTACCGGCCGGCGTGTTTGGCCGGCCGGCCACCAGGGGGCGGCATGGTCGATGTGGGCGCCTCTGGCGGGGCGGTCGCAGCCCGGGCCGGTACAGGTGTCGTGCACGGCGGTGAGGATGTCGCCGAACCAGCCGGGCGGTCGGCGTGAGGCACGGCCGATGCCGAGGACTTCGCCGTCGTCGTCGATGATGATCGTGCGCAGCTGGGCGCCGGCACGCTCCAGCAGACGGCCGGCTGCTG
Source organism: Egicoccus sp. AB-alg2 (assembly GCF_041821065.1). Taxonomy (NCBI): domain Bacteria; kingdom Bacillati; phylum Actinomycetota; class Nitriliruptoria; order Egicoccales; family Egicoccaceae; genus Egicoccus; species Egicoccus sp. AB-alg2. The sequence goes on from NZ_JBGUAX010000004.1 coordinate 129,340, forward strand.
TTGCCGTGGTGAGTCGTAGCCGGCCGCCGGTCGGGGTGGTGAGCAGGTCGGTGGGCAGCCGGTCGTCGAGCAGCGATTCGAACGGCAGGCGGATGAGCAGGCGGGGCGGGGGCAGCGTGTCGCGCCAGTCCGGGGGTGGACCCGACGTGTCGGCGAGCTGGGCGGCGGGTTCTGCGGCCGCGGGCCCGGCGGTGCCCGGTGAGGCGGGCGAGCAGGGTGTCGAGGCGGGTGCGACGTTGCCGGCGGCCTGGATCGCTTTGGTGGTGGGGGTGGTGGCGGCGTCGATCAGGGCGAGGCCGGCGGCGTCGAGTTCGGCGTGCAGCGTGCTGCCGGTTGCGTCCAGCCGCGGCTGCAGCTGCAGGAACCGGCCCGCCTCGGCGCCGCGTTCGCGTGCGGCGAGATCGTGGGGGTCGAGTTCGTCGAGCAGGGCCGACAAGAGCTGGTCGAGCTGGTGGTCGAGTTCGCGGCGGGCGGTGCGCAGCCCGATCGTGAGACCGCGCAGTTGGGCGAACGAGATCCGGTGGGCACGGACGGCCGCGTGCAGTGACGGCAGGCGCCGCAGCAGCCGGCCGGCGCGCACCAGCAGCCGGCGGTCCATGCGGGTCTGCGCGCCGATGGCGGCCAGCCAGTGCTCGATACCGACACCGGTGGTGCGCTCGACCGCGTCGTCGCCCAGCAGGTCGGCCAGCCCGGCCACGGCGTCCAGCAGCGCGCCGTCCGCGGCCTTCAGACGCTGCAGCACCCCGGCCAGTTGCGGCAGCTCGGCCAGCACCGGCAGCCCGAACGGTGCCTCGGCCGCCGACGACGAACCCGGCGGCGACGGTACGTCGGGCGTCGGGCCGGCCGGCGACGCCTGGTAGGCGCCCTGGTGTTCGCCGGCCAGCACGGCGCCACGTGTCCGGCGCCCGGCGTGACGCTGGCGCCGCCCGTGGACGACGGGCGCGTGCGGAGCCGGGTGGTCGAGTACACGGCCCACAGTCAACACGGACCCTGTGACATGGATCGGCTGCGCGCCCCCGGCGACAGGAGGATCAGTGCTTGACGAGGCGTTCAGCCAGCGAGCGGCCCGTGGGCGGTCGGCCGGTGCGGGCGCCGCGGGCGTCGATGCGGGCGAGCGCGCCCTGCAGGTAGCGGGCGGCGAGCCAGCGCAGCGGCTCGGGCTCCCACCGTCGTGGCCGGTGGCCGACCATCGGCAGGTCGGCGAACTCGGTCTGGCCGGTGACGACGAGGTCGGCGAGCACCCGCCCGGCGAGGTTGCTGGTCGCCACGCCCTGGCCGGTGTAGCCGTAGGCGGCGCCGATGCCGGTGGCCACGTCGAATCGGAACGACGGCAGCCAGTCGCGCGGCATCCCGAGCGGCCCGCCCCATTCGGCGGCGATCGCGACGCCCTGCAGGGCCGGGAACCAGGCGACGAGTTGGCGGCGCAGTTCGGCGTGGGTCGGCTCGTGATGGTCGTAGGCGGGCGCGACCGCCGACCCGAAGTGGTAGGGGGCGCCGCGGCCGCCGAACAGGATCCGGCCGTCGATGGTCCGTGACAGGTAGTCGACCGTGTAGCGGTGCGAGGACAGGCATTCGTGTCCCTGCCACCCGATCTGGGCCCACCGGTCGTCGTCGATCGGTTCGGTGAGGACGATCAGCGAGTAGACCGGCATGACGTCACGGGCTCGGCGCGGCAGCTGCGGCAGCCACGCCTCGGTGGCCAGCACGACGGCGTCGGCGGTCAGCTCGCCGCGGTCGGTCACGACCGTGACGGCCGGTGGGCCGGGCCGTACGTCGGTGACGCGGGTGCCCTCGACGATGCGCGCGCCGCGGGCCTCGAGGTGGCGTGCCAGCCCGCGGACCAGCCGCCCGGGATGGACGACGGCGCCGTGTCGGTCGAACAGGGCACCGCGGGCGTCGGCGACCCGGATCCGCGCGGCCAGTTCGTCGGCGTCCAGCACCTCGACGCCGTCGTCGACCCCGAGGCGACGGAGGACGTCGTGACCCTGCTGCAGGGCGGGCTGCTCGTGCCCGCCCCGGGCGATGCGCAGGACCCCGCCCCGCCGGATCTGCGCGTCCAGCCCGATGCGTGTGCACACGTCGACGATCTCGTCGACGGCGCCGCGGACGGCCCGGATGGTGGCGGCGGCCGCCTCCGGCGAGGTCCGGCGCGCGAGCTCGTCGGGGGTGACGGCGATGTTGGGGGACAGCCAGGCGCCGTTGCGGCCCGAGGCGCCGAACCCGACCGTCCGCGCCTCGACGACCACGACTTGGAGGGTCGGGTCGCGCTCCAGCAGGTACCACGCCGTCCACAGGCCCGTGAAACCGCCTCCGACCACGACCACGTCGGCGCGGCCGTCGCCGTCGAGCGGTGGCCGCGGCGTCAGGTCGTCTCCCGAGGTCGTCAGCCAGTACCCGGCACTCACGGCGCCTCCGTGCCGGCGTCCACCTGGCGGGCGTGCAGTTCCAGCGCCAGTCCGTACTCGAGGAGGTGCTCACCGGCCCGGGGGTCGCGGCCGGTCAGTTCGCGGATGCGGTCCAGCCGGTAGGTCAGGGTGTGGCGGTGCACGCACAGCTCGGCGGCGGCCGGGCCAGGCCGGCAGCCGTGGGCGAGGTAGGCCCGCAGGGTCTGCACCAGACGGGTCGACTCGCGACGGTCGTGTTCGATGACCGGACCGAGCACCTGGGTCACGAAGTCGGTCGCGCCGAGGTCGTCGCGGATGCCGGCGAGCAGCCCCGACAGGCCCAGCTGGTCGACGTCGTGGACCGGGGAGGCCGCGTCGAGCACGACGGCGACATGTGCCTCGCGGATGGCGGCACGCAGCGCGTCGAGGTCGGTCTTGACCCGGCTGCGACCCACGCGCGGCGACGGCCAGCCGCGCGAGCGCATGGCGGTCACGATCCGTTCCGCGGCGTCGGGCTCGTCCTGGGCGTCGGCCACCATCGCGTACAGCTCGCCGTCGAGGTGGCCGACGACCGGGCGGCCGAGCGGCAGCAGGGCGTCCTCGACGACCATCGACAGGTGCGCCTCGCCGACACCGGCAGGGCGGGCGACGGTGAGCACGCGGTAGGCGGTGGGCGGGCTGACACCCAGCCGCCGCAGCGCCCGGGCGATCAGGCCGCTGGTGCTGCGTCCCGCAGCGGCCTCCTCCAGCAGCTCGTCCACGCGGGCGCGCTGTGCCTCGCGCACCGACCGGCGTCGCGACAGCTCGAGCGACACGCCCGCCAGCCCCTGCTCGAACAGCAGCGACTCGTGCTCGAGCAGCGGATGGTCGGTCACGGCCACCACCACCGCGTCGAGCTCGTCGCCGAGCCGCACCGGGCCGCTGGTCAGCGCCTGACCGTCGGGGAGCTCACTGGTCGCGCCGGACGCGCCGTCGGCGACCACCTGCTTCCACGCCTGGTCGAGGTCGACCGACGACAGCCGCCCTCCGGGATCGTGGCGACCGAGCTCGGCGCCGGCGAAGTCGAAGGCGACCAGGGCGGCCGCCGGCATCGCCCGGCCAACCGTGGTGAGGACCGCGCCGATGCCGTGGCCCGACACCACGGCGGCCAGCACCTGGCGGTGCAACGTGATGGCGCTGCGCAACGTCGCGAAGTGCTCCTCGAACATGTGGCGCGAGACCCGGCGGGTCACGGCGAGGAACGGCACCTCGTAGGGGACCGTGATCAGGGGCAGGCCGTGCTCGTCGCAGGCGGCTGCCATGGCCGGCGGCACGTCGTCGAGCGACACGCCGGTCCCGAAGCCGACCGCGACGACGCCCCGGGCCGCCAAACCGGCGATCAGCCGCTCCTGCAACTGCGGGCTGTCCTTGACGCCCAACCCGGTGGTCAGCAGCAGCTCGCCACCTTCGAGCCAGGGGGTGGGATCGGGCGTGTCGGAGATGTGGGCCCACCGGATCGGCCCGCGGCGGTCGAGGCCGGCCCGCCCGGCGACCAGTTCGAGCCCCAGGCTGGGGTCTGCCAGCAGTTCGGACGGCCAGAGCGGCACCGGCGCCCTCGTCTCGACGATCGGCCGAGCGTACTCCGCGGCCGGGCGCCGAGCCCGGTGTTGTCGTGCAGGCGTGTCCAGCCTCGTCACGTCGCGACGCCTCTCCCGTCGGTCGCGCGGCGGACGCTAGGGAGCATCGGGACCATCATCATCGGCCGAAGACAACAGAAGTCGGACGCCGGGTTGGCCGAACGGCGAACGAGACGGCCGGCATGAGGCACACTTCGACAGGTGGCCAATGGCTCGGCGCTGACCGTCGCCGGACGGCCAACGACAGGGGTCCCGGCGGGCTTCTACGGTCGGCCCCTGGGATGGCAGATGCCTTCTGCTCCGGGTCGACCTGCGCACCGTCGGGAGTCGGTCGCCGATCCGGGCAGGCGTCCAGGCGAGGCGAGCGCGAAACCGGGAGGTCGAGCCAGTGCGTGAGGTCAAGAACCTGATCGGCGGGAAGCTGCAGGATCCCGCTTCCGGCGAGACGATGGACCTGGTGAACCCGGCCACCGGGCAGGTGTTCGCCACGGCCCCGAAGTCGGGCCCCGAGGACGTGGACATGGCGTGCAAGGCGGCGGCCGAGGCCTTCCCCGGCTGGCGCGACGCCACGCCCTCCGAGCGCAGCCTCGCATTGCTGCGCATCGCCGACGCCCTCGAGGAGCGCGGCGAGGAACTGATCCGTCTGGAGTGCGAGAACACGGGCAAGCCGTTCCAGCTGACGATGGAGGAGGAGCTGCCACCGGCGGTCGACCAGATCCGCTTCTTCGCCGGCGCCGCGCGCCTGCTGGAGGGCCGCTCGGCCGGCGAGTACATGGCCGGGCACACCTCCTACGTCCGGCGCGAGCCGATCGGCGTCTGCGCCCAGGTGGCGCCCTGGAACTACCCGATGATGATGGCGGTGTGGAAGTTCGCGCCGGCGTTGGCCGCGGGCAACACCGTCGTGCTCAAGCCCAGCGACACCACCCCGGTCTCGACGGTGTGGATGGCGGAGCTGATGCAGGAGTTCCTGCCGCCGGGCGTCATGAACGTCATCTGCGGCGACCGTGACACCGGCCGCAGCCTGGTCACCCACGAGATCCCACGGTTCGTGTCCGTGACCGGCTCGGTGCGGGCCGGGATGGAGGTCGCCGAGGCCGTCGCCCGCGATCTCAAGATCACCCACCTCGAGCTCGGCGGCAAGGCGCCCGTGATCGTGTTCGACGACGCCGACGTCGAGCACGCCGCCGAGGGCATCGCCGGTGCCGGCTACTTCAACGCCGGTCAGGACTGCACGGCGGCCACGCGTGTGCTGGCCGGCCCGCGCATCCACGACGACCTCGTCGCCGCGCTGGCCGAACAGGCCCGCAACACGCGGACGGGGGCCCCGACCGACGACGAGGAGGCCGACTACGGGCCGCTCAACAACGCCACCCAGCTCGAGCGCGTCGGCGGGTTCTTCGAGCGCACGCCCGAGCATGTCGAGGTGGTGGCGGGCGGGCACCCGCTGGCCCGCGACGGCTTCTTCTTCGAGCCGACCGTCGTCGCCGGCCTGCAGCAGGACGACGAGATGACCCAGAACGAGATCTTCGGGCCCGTCCTCACCGTCCAGCGCTTCGACGACGAGGAGCAGGCGCTCAGCTGGGCCAACGGCGTCAAGTACGGCCTGGCGTCCAGCGTGTGGACCAGGGACCACGGGCGTGCCATGCGCATGGCCAAGGGCCTGGACTTCGGCGCGGTGTGGATCAACACCCACATCCCGATCGTGGCCGAGATGCCGCACGGCGGGTTCAAGCACTCGGGCCACGGCAAGGACCTGTCGGTCTACAGCCTCGAGGACTACACGCGTATCAAGCACGTCATGAGCGACATCACGGTGTGACGACCACCGGCGCTCCGGGCGTTCCCCCCGTCGCCCGGAGCGCCGGTCCCACGTGTCGCCAACGGCAACGAGCGAGGGCAACGGCGCCCCGGAACAGGCACGAGACATGAGCACCACCGCGGAACTCGGGCACGGCAACCTGTGGCTGCACTTCACCCGCACGTCGGACTGGCTCGGTGACCAGCCGACCATCCCCACGCTTGACCGGGCCGAGGGCTGCTACGTCTGGGACACCAACGGCAAGCGCTACCTCGACGCGCTGTCGGCCCTGTTCTGCGCCCAGATCGGCTACGGCCACCCCTCGATGGGCGAGGCCGCCAAGCGCCAGATGGACAAGCTGCCGTTCGCGACCAACTGGTCGTACGCGCACCAGCCGGCACTGGACCTGGCCGCGGCCCTGGCCGAGCGCTTCCCGGGTGACCTGAACCACTTCTTCTTCGTGAACTCGGGCTCCGAGGCGGTCGAGTCCGCGGTGAAGATGGCGCAGCAGTTCCACCGCCTCAACGGCGAGCCCAACCGCAAGCTGGTCATCAGCCGCAACTACGCCTACCACGGCACCACCCTGGGGGCGCTGGGCGTGACGGGCCTGGCCGGCCTGCGCGAGCCGTTCGAGCCGCTGCGCCCGGTGCACCACTACGTCCCCAACACCAACGCCTACCGCCCTCAGCACCCCGACCCGGCCGGTGCGGTGGAGGAGAAGATCCTCGAACTCGGGCCGGAGAACGTCTCGCTGGTGATCGCCGAGCCGGTGCAGAACGCCGGCGGGTGCTTCACCCCGCCGCCGGACTACTGGCCGCGCCTGCGCGAGATCTGCGACCGGCACGGGGTGCTGCTCGCCTGCGACGAGGTGATCACCGCCTTCGGACGCCTCGGCTACTGGACCGGCGCGGAGAAGTACGGCGTGGTCCCGGACCTGCTGACCTTCGCCAAGGGCGTCACGTCGGCGTACCTGCCGCTGGGCGGCGTGGCGTTCAACGAGCGCATCGGCAAGGTCATGCAGCTCGAGAAGACGACCATGTTCGTCCACGGCGCCACCTGGGGCGGTCACCCGGTCGCCGCGGCGGTCGCGCTCGAGAACCTGCGGCTGTTCGACGAGCTCGGCGTGCTGGAGAACGTGCGCGCCAACGAGGGTTGGTTCGAGGAGCAGCTGCGCGGCCTGTACGAGCGCCACGAGATCGTCGGCGACGTGCGCGGGACCGGCTACTTCTGGGCCCTGGAGCTGGTCAAGGACCGCGAGCACAAGGTGATGTTCGACGACGAGGAGTCCGAGCAGATCCTGCGCGGCTTCCTCTCGGCCCGTCTGCTCGAGCTCGGCATGATCTGCCGCGCGGACGACCGCGACGAGCCCGTCATCCAGTTGTCCCCGCCGCTGGTCGCCGACCGGGAGATCCTCGGCGAGATCATCGGAATCCTCGACCAGGTGCTGGCCGAGGCGGACAAGCGCATGGAGGCCATGCGCTGAGTGGTGCCGTAGCAACCCTGCGGTGTCGCCGCGGCCGCGTGCCCGGGAGGAGATGAGATGAGCCAGACCTGCGTCATCGGACTGCCCACCGAGACGAAGGACCGGGAGCGCCGCGTCGCGCTGACCCCGTCGGCGGTCGCGTCCGTCGTCGACCGGGGGCACCGGGTGCTGGTCCAGGCCGGCGCCGGCGAGGGCGCCGGCTTCGCGGACAACGACTACAAGGAGGCCGGCGCGGAACTCGTCGCCGGGCCCGACGACGTCTGGGCCGCCGAGGTCGTCGTCAAGGTCAAGGAGCCGCAGCCGGCCGAGTACGGCTACTTCCGGCCCGACCTGACGCTGTTCACCTACCTCCACCTGGCCGCCGAGCCCGAACTGACCCGCGCACTGGTGGAGTCGGGCATCCACGCCTACGCCTACGAGACGCTCACCGAACGGGGCCTCCTGCCGCTGCTGGCGCCCATGTCGGAGATCGCCGGGCGGGCCGCAGCGATCATCGGGGCGGAGAAGCTCTCCGCTGCCCAAGGTGGCTCCGGGACGCTGATGGGCGGCGCTGCCGGGGTCCCGCCGGCGAAGACGCTCGTCATCGGCATGGGCGTGGCCGGCACGATGGCCGCCCGGGGGCTGCGAGGCGTGGACGCCCACGTCACCGGCGTGGACGTCGACCTGCAGCGCCTCTACGACCACCACCTCGACGGCACCATCGACGCCACGCAGGTCAGCGAGACGGCCGCCGTCGCCGCGCACGTCCGCGACGCGGACCTGGTGGTCGGCGCGGCGCTCGTCCCGGGGGCCCGTGCGCCGGTGGTGGTCACCGAGGAGATGATCGCCACGATGCGGCCCGGCTCGGTGGTGGTCGACCTCGCCATCGACCAGGGCGGCTGCATCGCGACCGCCCGCCCCACCTCGCTGTCCGACCCGACCTACGTCGAACACGGTGTCGTCCACTACTGCGTCACCAACGTGCCGGGCCAGTTCCCGCGCACGGCGTCCGCGGCGCTGTCGGCCGCCGTCGCACCGCGGCTGCTCCGCCTGGTCGCCGACCCGACGGATCCCGCACTCGAGGGCGCGCTGAACGTCGCCGACGGCGCCGTCGTCCACCCGGTCGTGGCCAGCACCTTCCCCGACCTGCCGAGCCGAGCCTGACGTGACCCGCCCCGCCGCGCCGCCCGACCGCCAGGTGAGCTACTGGCTCGACGGCGCACGTGTGGCGGGCACGCCCCTGTCGGGCCACCAGACGGCCGACGTCGCGATCGTCGGCGCCGGGTTCACGGGCTTGTGGACCGCGCTGGCACTGACCGAGCGCGATCCGAGCCTGCGCGTGCGGGTGGTCGAGGCCGACATCGTCGGCTACGGCGCCTCCGGGCGCAACGGCGGGTTCGTGGAGCCGTCGCTGACCCACGGCCTGGCCAACGGCCGGCTCCACTTCCCCGACGAGATCGAGGAACTGGTCCGCCTGGGCAACCAGAACTTCGCGGGCCTGCTCGCCGACGCCGACACGTTCGGCGTGGCGGACGCCTTCGAGCGCACCGGCGTGATCGAGGTCGCCACCGCCCCGTGGCAGGCCGAGGGGCTGGCCGAGGACGCCGAGCTGTACGCGCAGCTCGGTGAGCGCCACGAGCTACTGGACGCCGAGGGCGTGCGCGCCGAGGTGGACTCGCCCACCTACCTCGCGGGCCTGCACCTGCCCGACGCCGGTGCGCTGGTGCACCCGGGCCGCCTGGTCCGCGCGCTCGCGGCCGAGGCCATCCGGCGCGGCGTCGTGATCCACGAACACAGCCCGGTGACCGACCTGGAGCCGGCCGGGCCGCAGGTCATCGTGCGGACCGCCATCGGTCGGGTCGTCGCCGACCGGGTCGTGCTGGCCACCAACGCCTACAGCCACCGGGTGCTGCGGCGCACCGCCCGCCACTTCGTGCCGGTCTACGACTACGTGCTGCTGACCGAGCCGCTGTCCACCGAGCAGCTGGCCCGCATCGGCTGGAAGCGCCGGCAGGGGCTGGCCGACACCGGCAACCAGTTCCACTACTACCGGCTGACCGCGGACGACCGGATCCTGTGGGGCGGCTACGACGCGATCTACCGGTTCGGCAGCAAGGTCGGGCCCCGCTACGACCACCGTCGCGCCACCTACGACCTGCTCGCGCGCCACTTCCGCCAGACCTTCCCGCAGCTCGGCGACGTCCGCTTCGAGCGTTGGTGGGGCGGGGCCATCGCCACCACGACCCGGTTCACCGTCACGTTCGGTGACGCCCTGGACGGCCGCGTCGTCTACGCCCTGGGCTACACCGGGCTCGGCGTGGCGACCACCCGCTTCGCGGCGCAGGTCCTGGCGGACAAGCTGCTGGCTCCGGACTCGCCGTTGCTGGAGCTGCAATTCACCTCGACGCAGCCCTTTCCGTTCCCGCCCGAGCCGCTGCGGTGGGCCAGCGTGCAGCTCACCCGTCGGGCCATCGCGCGGGCGGACGCCCGCCAGGGCCGGCGCGGCCCGTGGCTGGGGCTGCTCGACCGCTTCGGCATCGGATTCGACTCGTGAGCGCGCCACTCGCGGGTCCTCACGTCGCCATCACCCGAAAGGACCGCCGTGTCTGACGTCTCCGTCTCGGGGCGCGCCGCGCCGGAAGCCGGTCGCCCCACCGCGACCGCGGCTCCCGCCGCGTCCGCTTCCGCCGCCGTCGCGCTGCACGGCGTGACCAAGCGTTTCCCCGGCCCCAAGGGCGCCGAGGCCGTGACCGCCGTCGACGACATCCACCTCGACATCGCCGACGGGGAGTTCTTCTCGCTGCTCGGCCCGTCCGGGTGCGGCAAGACGACCACGCTGCGGATGGTCGCCGGGTTCGAGTACCCGACGGCCGGCAGCATCCGCATCTTCGGGCAGGAGGTGGGGCTCGAGCCGCCCAACAAGCGGCCCGTCAACACCGTCTTCCAGTCCTACGCGCTGTTCCCGCACATGACGGTGGCGCAGAACGTCGCCTTCGGCCTGGAGATGCAGAACCTCGACAAGGCGGAGATCGCGAAGCGAGTCGCCGACGTCATCGAGCTGGTGCAGTTGCAGGGCCGCGAGAAGCGCAAGCCGAAGCAGCTCTCCGGCGGGCAGCAGCAGCGCGTGGCCTTGGCGCGCGCCCTGGTCAACCACCCCAAGGTGCTGCTGCTCGACGAACCCCTCGGGGCCCTGGACCTCAAGCTGCGCCAGGCCATGCAGCTCGAGCTCAAGCAGCTCCAGGAGCGCGTCGGCATCACCTTCGTGTACGTGACCCACGACCAGGAGGAGGCGTTGACGATGTCCGACCGCATCGCGGTCATGGACGGCGGACGCCTGCTGCAGGTGGGGACCCCCAACGAGATCTACGACCGGCCTCGCACCCGCTTCGTGGCCGACTTCATCGGGGACACGAACCTGCTGGCCGCGACGGTCGTGGACGGCGAGACGGTGCGCCTGGCCGACGGCACGACCGTGCGGGCGAAGACGTCGGCCGCGGCCGGGACGGGCGTCACGCTCGCGATCCGGCCCGAGCAGGCCGGTCTGCGCCACCCCGACTACGAGCAGGACCCTGCGCTCGACGCCATCCACGGTCGCGTCGAGCGTCTGACGTTCCTCGGCAACGCCATCGCCTACGAGGTCGTCGGTGAGGGGTCGGGCGAGGTCCGCATGCGGGTGCGCCAGGGCAACGCCCCCGGCATCGAGCACTTCGCCGTCGGTGACCGCGTCCGTGCCCGGTGGATGCCCAGCAGCATCTCCGTCCTGGACGACTGAGAGGGTTCGATGTCGACCACCGCCCCCACGCCGGACGTCCAGCCCGAATTGAAGGAACCGGCACCGCCGCCCGGCCCCGGGCTCGAGCGCGAGGCCGAGAAGGCCGAGTCCCGTCGCGGCTTCCTCGTCGGGCTGCCCGGCTACGCCTACCTGCTGCTGTTCTTCGCCACCCCACTGCTCATCGTCGTCGTGTACTCGTTCGCGAGCCGGTCGGTGCGCGGCGCGACGGTCCTGGCGGACTGGAACCTCGACTCGTACACGCGGATGACCGATTCGCTGGTACTCACCATCGCGTGGCGCTCGCTGTGGATCGCGACGCTGACGACACTGCTGTGCCTGCTGGTCGCATATCCGTTCGCCTACTACCTGTCGACCCGGCCGGCCCGCACGCGCGCGGTGCTGCTCGTGCTGGTCATGATCCCGTTCTGGTCCAACTTCCTCGTGCGGACCTATGCCTGGCGCGTGCTGCTGGGCACCGACGGGCCGTTCACCCGGTTGCTGGCAACCGTCGGCCTGGACGCGCAGTTGCTCTTCACGCCCACGGCCGTGCTGATCGGGCTGGTGTACGGCTACCTGCCGTTCATGATCCTGCCGCTGTACGCGGCGGTGGAGCGGCTGGACCATTCCCTCGTCGAGGCGGCCCGCGACCTGTACGCCAGCGGCTGGCAGGCGTTCTGGAAGGTGACCTGGCCGTTGTCGCGCCCGGGCGTGATCGCCGGCTCCATCCTCGTCTTCATCCCGTCGTTCGGCGCATACGTCACGCCGGAGATCCTCGGCGGGCGCGGGTCGACGATGCTCGGCAGTTACATCGCGCGTCAGTTCATCGGCACGGCCAGCGACTGGCCCTTCGGCTCGGCGCTGTCGGTCACGATCCTCGTGCTGATGATGTTCGCGGCGGTGGCCTACTTCCGCGCCGGTGGGAAGAACCTGTGATGGCGCCGGCGGTCTCGGAGGATCGACGGAGCGGCGGTGAAGGCCCCGTGTGGGGTTTTGAGGGGCCTTCAGCGGTCTCGGAGGATCAAAGATGAGCGTCTTGGAGATGCCCAGCGGCGGCGGTGCCGACGTCGCCGAGGACTCGCTGGCCAGGCCGAAGAAGGTGGTCGACCGGATCCTCGCGGGCAACGCCTGGCTGGTGTTCGCCTTCCTGTACCTGCCGATCGTCGTGCTGATCATCTACTCGTTCAACGACAACCAGCGGGTGGGCATCTGGACCGAGGCGTCGTTGCGCTGGTACGGCGAGATGTTCGCCAACGCCCGTGTGATGGACGCGCTGCGCAACTCGCTGATCGTGATGTTCGTGTCCACGATCGTCGCGACGGTGCTGGGCACCATGGCCGCGTTGTCGATGGAGCGCTACCGCTACCGGGGGCAGCGCGCCTACGACGGGCTGCTGTACCTGCCGGTGATCATCCCGGACATCACGATGGCCGTGATGCTGCTGCTGTTCTTCGTGCAGGCGTTCGATCTCATCTTCCTCGCCAGCGGCGTACAGTTCAGTCGCGGCCTCGGCACCATCATGCTGGCGCACATCGCGTTCAACATCTCGTTCGTCGCGCTGGTCGTGCGCGCCCGCCTCGCCGGTCTGGACGCCGACCTGGAGGAAGCCGCGGCCGACCTCTACGCCAGCCGATGGCAGGCGTTCCGGCGGGTCACGCTGCCGTTGATCGCGCCCGGCGTCGCCGGTGGTGCGCTGCTGGCGCTGACGCTGTCGCTGGACGACGTCGTGATCACCGAGTTCGTCAGCGGTGCCGGGTCGACCACGTTGCCCGTGTACGTGTTCGGTTCGCTGCGGCGTGGGGTGACGCCACTGATCAACGCCGTGTCGGTGTTGATGCTGGTCGGCTCGATCGTGCTGGTGCTCTTGTCGCTGGCCGTGTCGCGCCGACGGGAGAGTGCGGGGGACTGAGGCGACCGCCGGGGAGCCGCGAGGCGGTCGGCAAGACCTGGGAAGCGGGTTCACGCGAGAGGGAAGGGAACAAACCGATGAGGTATCGCCTTATGGCGGCACTGCTGGCCAGCACGCTGGTGCTGGCCGCCTGTGGCCGCGAGGTCGGCGGGGAGACCGCGGACGGCACACCCGAGGGCGGCGAGCCCGCTGGCGAGGCCGGCGGCGGTGGCGGCGAGGCCGCGGCCCCGCCGGAGTGCGAGGTCGACGAGGTCGATGGCGACCTGCTGCTCTACAACTGGTCCGAGTACATGGACCCCGACCTGCTGACGGAGTTCTCCGAGCAGTACGGCGTCAGCGCCACCGAGGACACCTACACGTCCAACGAGGCCCTGCTCGCCCAGATCCGTGCCGGTGGCGCCGACTACGACGTGATCGTGCCGTCCGACTACATGGTCGCGATCATGATCGAGGAGGGGCTGCTGACGCCTCTGAACCACGACGCGATCCCGAACCGCGAGAACGTCGCCGCGGACTTCACCGAGCCGCCCTACGACCCGGGCCTCGAGTACTCGATGCCCTACCAGTGGGGCACGACGGGCCTGGGTATCGACACCGAGGCGACCGGCCCGGACCCCGAACCGACCTGGGGCTGGCTGTTCGACCCGGAGATGGCGGGCCAGCTGCCGCAGGGCGTCTCCATCCTCGACGACCCGCGCGAGGGCATGGGCGCGGCGCTGTACTACCTCGGCTACGACCCGAACACGCAGAGCGAGGAGGAGCTGCAGGAGGCTGCCGACCTGATCCAGGAGGCCGGTGCCTGGACCGTGCGCTACGAGTCGGACCAGTTCTCCGACCTGGTCATCAACGGGGACACGAACGTCTCGCAGGGCTACAGCGGGCAGTTCCTGGACACGTTCGGGGAGATCGACCCGGAGCGCTACCAGTACGTCATCCCCGAGGAGGGCGCGACGATCTGGACGGACAACATGGCCATCCTCGGTTCGTCGGACAGCCCCTGCACCGCGCACACGTTCATCAACTTCATCCTCGATGCGGAGAACGGGGCTCAGCTCACCAACTGGACCTTCTACGCCTCGCCCAACGAGGCGGCGACGGAGTTCATCGACCCGGAGATCACCGACGACCCGGTGATCTATCCGGACGAGGACGTGCGCGAGCGGCTGTTCTTCCTCGAGAACACCGGTGACGCCGAGCGGCTCTACACCGACCTGTTCACCCGAGCGCAGGGATAGCGTGACATGGCGCAGCTGCTCACCCACTGGGTCGGGGGCGCGCCGCTGGCCGACGAATCCGCCCGACGCGGGGAGATCTTCGACCCCGCGTCGGGGCGGGTCGTCCGCCACGTGCCGCTGGCCGACACCGCCACCGTCGACCGTGCCGTCGCCGCGGCTCGTGAGGCGTTCGACACCACCTGGCGCGCCAGCACGCTGGCGCAACGCACCCGTGTGCTGTTCGCGTTCCGCGAGCTGGTCGCCGCCCATCGCGACGAGTTGGCGTCGCTGATCGTCGGTGAACACGGCAAGGTCCACGCCGACGCCGTCGGCGAGGTCCAGCGCGGGCTCGAGGTGGTCGAGTTCGCGTGCGGGATCCCGCAGCTGCTGAAGGGCGGCTATTCGGAGAACGTCTCCACCGGCGTCGACAGCTGGTCGTTGCGCCAGCCGTTGGGCGTGGTGGTCGGGATCACGCCGTTCAATTTCCCGGCGATGGTCCCGATGTGGATGTTCCCGGTTGCGATCGCCTGCGGGAACACGTTCGTGCTCAAGCCCAGCGAGAAGGACCCGTCGGTCTCGCTGCGGGTGGCCGAGCTGTGGCGCGAGGCCGGCTTGCCCGACGGCGTCTTCAACGTCGTGCACGGCGACCGTGAGGCCGTGGACGCCCTCCTGCAACATCCGGACGTGGCGGCGGTGTCGTTCGTCGGTTCGACGCCGATCGCCCGGCACGTGTTCACGACCGCCACCCAGCACGGCAAGCGCGTGCAGGCGCTCGGGGGTGCGAAGAACCACATGGTGGTCCTGCCGGACGCCGACATCGAGCTGGCGGCCGACGCCGCGGTCGCGGCCGCCTACGGATCCGCGGGGGAGCGGTGCATGGCGATCTCGGCGGTCGTCGCCGTCGGTGACGTCGGTGACCGGCTGGTGCCCGCGATCGCCAAGCGCATGGCGGGCCTGCGGGTCGGGCCGGGCACCGACCCGACGTCGGAGATGGGGCCGCTTGTCACGCTCGAGCACCGCGACCGGGTCGCCGGGTACGTCGCGGCGGGTGCCGACGCAGGTGCCGAGGTGGTGGTCGACGGCCGTGGGCTGGCGGTCGAGGGCGCGGAGGAGGGGTTCTGGCTCGGGCCGTGCCTGCTCGACCACGTCCGGCCCGACATGACCGTCTACCGCGACGAGATCTTCGGTCCGGTGCTGTCGGTCGTGCGCGTCGACGACCACCGGCAGGCGATCCGGCTGGTCAACGACAACCCGTACGGCAACGGCACGGCGATCTTCACCGACTCGGGCACGGAGGCTCGCCGGTTCCAGCACGAGATCGAAGTCGGCATGGTCGGCATCAACGTGCCGATCCCGGTGCCGATGGCCTACTACTCGTTCGGTGGCTGGAAGCACTCGCTGTTCGGCGACACCCACGTCCACGGCACCGAAGGGGTGCACTTCTACACCCGCGGCAAGGTGGTGACGGCGCGCTGGCCCGAGACCCAGGGCCAGACCAGTCTCCACTTCCCGACTTCGTCCTGACGGAGCCGGGGCTGGGGGCAACGAGCGAACGAGACAGGGGACCCAGCCGGAGCCGGGGCTGGGGGGCAACGAGTGAGCGAAGCGAACGAGCGAGGGGAGGACCCAGCCGGAGCCGGGGCTGGGGGGCAACGAGTGAGCGAAGCGAACGAGACAGGGGACCCAGCCGAACATGACTGACCGAGCGATGTGGATCGGTGGCGAGCACGTCACCGCGGCCGAGTGGATCGACAGCCGTGATCCCGCGACGGAGGAGGTCGTCGGCCGGGTGCCCGCCGGCGGGGCCGCCGAGGTGGATCGCGCCGTCGCGGCGGCCCGGGACGCGTTCGACGGGTGGCGGTGGACGGCGGCCAACGATCGCGCCGAGCTGCTGCACGAGGCCTACGCCAAGTCGATGGCCCATCACGAGGAGCTCGTGGAGCTGCTCGTCCGCGAGCAGGGCAAGCCCCGCCCCGAACAGGAGGAGGAGGCGGAGTGGGCGCTGACCTCCCTGCGCTACTACGCCGAGCTGGGACGCAACGGGCTCGGGCGGGTCGTGCCGTCCGCCGAACCGCGCACGCAGCTCAACCTCGTGCTCAAGGAGCCGTACGGGGTCGTCGGCGCGATCGTGCCGTGGAACTACCCGTTGCTGCTGCTCTCGTGGAAGCTGGCACCGGCGCTGGCGGCCGGGAACACGGTGGTGATCAAGCCGTCGGAGCTGACGTCGCTGGTGACGCTGGAATGGATCGAGCGCTGCTTCGACCACTTCCCGCCCGGCGTGGTCAACGTCGTCACCGGCAACGGCGCAGACGCCGGCGAGGCCCTGGTCCGGCACCCCGACGTGCGGGTGGTGGCGATGACCGGGTCGGTCGCGACGGGGCAGCGCATCGCGTCGGTGGCGGCGCCGATGATGAAGCACCTGCACCTCGAGCTCGGCGGCAAGGACGCGTTCGTGGTCGCGCCCGACGCGGACCTGGGCAGCGCCGTCGACGCGCTCGCCTACGCGGCCCTGCTGAACGCGGGGCAGGTCTGTACGTCGTCGGAGCGGGTGTTCGTGCCCGCCGGCATGCGCGAGGACTTTGCCGAGGCGCTCACGGACAAGGTCGCGGCGCTGCGCCTCGGACACGGGCTCGAGGACGGCACGGACCTGGGTCCGCTGGCCGACGACCGCTTCCGTGACAAGGTCGACGCCCACGTGCGCGACGCGGTGGAGCGCGGCGCCAAGGTGCTCACCGGCGGCCGGCGCCCCGACCGGCCCGGGTACTTCTACGCTCCCACCGTGCTCGTCGACGTCGACGACGGCATGGTCATCATGACCGAGGAAACCTTCGGCCCGACCATCCCGCTGGCTTCCTACGACCGCTTCGACGAGGTCATCGACCGCGTCAACGCGTCCGAGATGGGCCTGGGAGCGACCCTGCGCTCGTCCGATCCGTTGCTGATCAAGCGGTTCTACGAGGGTGTCAAGGCCGGCACCGTCTGGATCAACGACCCGCTCACCGACAACTACGCGGGCCCGTTCGGCGGCATGAAGATGACCGGTGGGGGGCGCGAGCTCGGCCCCGAGGGGCTGGAGACCTTCCTCGAGACCAAGCACGTGCACTGGGACTTCGACCAGACCCGCAAGGACTGGTGGTTCCCCTACGCCTGACCGAGGAAACTGAACCGGTCCGCGTATGCCGGAGATCAGGCCCCACCGAGCCTCTGGGCCACCCGGATACGTCAGCACTGAACCGGTCCGGGTTGTCCGGAGGCTCTGGGGTGACCTGGGTTCGGGGGAGTCGGGTGGTTGGATTCTCATGCTGCGGAGCTCCTGGCTTGGCGGCTGCAGCATCACGACGGCCCACGCTCCGTTGCGGAACCTCAGCCGGCCCCAGAGGTGGGGAAGTTCAGTGAGCAGGTCAGGGAGTTTCTGTGAGCGCCGTCAGCAGGGGGGCGACGAGTTCGTTCGGCGCAAGATCGCGCTCGGAGTGGGGCCCGTAGTGGGGGCGGGGTTGAGGGTCTCGGAGAACTCGCGAGCCGGGGGCCACGGACCTGAAGGTCGGCGTTGCGCCGGTCGTGGGGCCGGGTATCCGTCTCGTCTATGTGCAGTATCAGCGCTTCCGGCTTCCCTGATGCCCCGGCGTGCGGCATCGTGCGCAGCGGGAGGAGAGTTGCATGCTGCGAACCAACGACCCGGCGGGTTTCGGACTCGGAACCTTCTCGGCTGGGGATTCGGGTGCATTTGCCGGACTTGTCCAAGGCGATGAGGTCATCGATCTCTCGACGCAGACGGACCGTCTCGGACTGATCGGCCCGATCAGCACACTCGTGCTCCTGGAGTCGTGGGACGAGCTGCTGCCGATCCTGCGGGAACTCGCAGCCGACCCAGGCGTCCCGCGACGACCGCTCGAAGGGCTCGAGGTCCACGCGCCGGTGCAACCGCGCCAGATTCTGCAGTCGGGGGCGAACTACCGCACGCACGTCATCGACCTGCATCTCGCCCACGCGGAACCGGCCGAAGGCCGCGACGAGGAGGAAGCGCGGGCCGAGGCCGAGGCGATCATGGACCGCCGAGCCGCCGAGGGTTCGCCGTACCTGTTCATCGGTCTGCCGAGTGCGGTCACCGGCCCGTACGACGACGTGCGACTCCCGGCGACCAGCGACCAGCACGACTGGGAGTTGGAGCTGGCAGCGGTGATCGGCCGAGAGGTCTACCGGGTCACCCCTGAACAGGCACTGTCCCACGTGGCCGGGTACACGATCGCCAACGACCTCACCACCCGTGACGCGGTCTTCCGGCGGGACATGCCGGCGATCGGCACCGATTGGCTGCAGTCGAAGAACTCGCCGGGGTTCACCCCGCTCGGTCCGTACCTGGTCCCCGCCGCGTTCGTGGGCGACCCGATGAACTTGCAGGTGACCCTGACGCTCAACGGTGACGTGATGCAGGACGCCTCGACCGAGGAGATGATCTTCGACGTGGCGGCACTGGTGGCCGCGGCCTCACAAACGGTCCGATTGCTGCCGGGCGATCTCCTGCTCACCGGGAGCCCGGCAGGCAACGGCATCGCCCTCGGCCGACTGCTTCGCGACGGCGACGTCATGGAGGGCCGCATCACGGGTCTCGGTATGCAACGAACCCGTGTCGTGGCCGAGGAGGTGGCGCAGTGAGCGACCAGGAACGCCAGGCGTTCACCATCGATCCCGCCGACCCGACCGCCGCGGTCGCGGCTGCGGCGGAGCGGTGCAGCAACTGGGGCCGGTGGGGTGAGGACGACGTCCTCGGAACGTTGAACTTCATCGATGCCCGCAAGCGCCGCGAGGCTGCCACCCTCGTCCGCGAGGGCGTGTCGTTCTCCCTCTCACAGCGCTTCGACGCCGACGGCCCTCAGAAGGGCTGGCGTCGCCGGACCAACCCGGTGCACACGATGCTCGACACCGGCACCGATGCCGAGGCGGGCGTCCAGGGCTTTCCGCACGGCATCGGTGGTGCCGACGGCGTGATCTCGATGCCGCTGCAATGCTCCACGCAGTGGGACGGGCTCGGTCACATCTTCGACCACGGTCGCGCCTGGAACGGACGGCGCGCAGGGGACGTGGTGACGAGCATGGGCGACCGGCTCACTGGCATCGAGACCGCAGCGTCCGCGATCGCGACGCGCGGTGTGCTTCTCGACGTGGGGCGTGCACTCGGTGAGAACGGGGAATTGCCCGACGGCTTCGCGATCACTCCGGAGCACCTCGACCAGACGATCGCGGCCCAGGGGCCGACGTCATCAGTCGGCCGGGGCGACGTTCTGCTGGTCCGGACGGGGCAGCTGGCCCGCGTCCGTCGCGAGGGGTGGGGTGACTACGCCGGTGGCGATGCCCCAGGACTGTCGTTCCTGACGGCGGACTGGCTGCATGCCGCGGAGATCGCCGGCGTGGCCACAGACACCTGGGGGTTCGAGGTCCGCCCCAACGAGTTCCATGAGTCCTTCCAGCCGCTGCACCAGGTCGCCATCCCGCACATCGGGCTCTACGTGGGGGAGATGTGGGACTTCGAGGCGTTGGCTGCGCACTGTCGTGACGCGAAGACCTGGGAATTCTGGCTGACGGCGGCGCCGCTGCCCATCACCGGAGCCGTCGGCTCACCTGTCAACCCCATTGCTGTGCTCTGAACCCACCGCATGGAGAAGACCCATGACCACAGGTAGCACCGTACTCGTCGTGGGCGGCGGCTTCGCCGGTTGCGCCGCCGCGACGTTCCTTGCGCGTCAAGGGGCGCAAGTCGACGTCGTCGAGATTCGCGACGACGTTCCGAGGGCTGGTTCGGGCATCACGGTGCAGGGCAACGCGTTGCGTGTGCTCCGCGAGCTCGGGGTGTGGGAGGACGCCGAGGACCACGGGTACGCCTTCACCACGCTCGGGATGCGGACGCCCGACGGTCACCTCGTGGCGGAATTCGAGGACGTGCGCACGGGCGGGCCGGACCTTCCGGCGACCCTGGGCATGGAACGACCGACGCTCGCACGAATCCTGGCCGACGCCGCGCGAGAGGCGGGCGCATCCTTGCGCTTCGGCCTCACGGTCACGTCCCTGGAGCAGGACGCCGCTGGCGTACAGGCCACCTTCAGCGACGGGGCAACCGGGCAGTATGACCTCGTCGTCGGTGCAGACGGGGTGAACTCCGCCGTGCGCGAGATGATCGGGATCGAGACAGGACCGAAGCCGCTCGGCATGGGGATCTGGCGGGTGTTCATCCCTCGGCCCGAATCGATCCAGCGCACCGAGCTCGCCTACGGAGGTCGATGCTTCATCGCGGGGTTCTGCCCCACTGCGGAGGACTCGATGTACGCCTATCTGGTGGAAGAGGCGGAGGACCGCTCGAACCTCACACCGGATCGGCAACGCCAGATCATGGAGGACCTCGCTGCATCGTATGGCGGCCCCTGGAACGAGATCCGACCGCTCATCAGCGCCGCCGAGGCAATCAACTACACCTGGTTCGAAAGCCACGTCATCGACGGCCCATGGCATCGGGGCCGTGTGGTCCTCATCGGCGATGCGGCCCACAGCTGCCCGCCGACCCTGGCGCAGGGAGCGGCGATGGCGCTGGAGGACGCACAGGTTCTCGGCCAGGAGATCGAGGCGCGCGGGCTCGACAAAGGCCTCGCTGCCTTCGTCGAACGCCGTCGCCCACGCGTCGAGCAGACCGTCGCCGCGTCCGTGCAACTTTGCACGTGGCTGATCGAAGGCACGCAGGACGCGGACGTCCCGGGCTTGATCGGTCGCACCATGGGCATGCTGAAAGAACCGGCATGACGGCGCTCAACGGCGCCGACCTGGTGGTGGACGTGCACGCCCACGCACTCCTGCCAGCAATCGACGACATCGTCGCCGGCCATCCCATGCTGGACGTTCAGTCGCGCCTCGAACGGATCCGCAACGGCGACGAGGCGATGCCGATCAACGGGGAGATGGTCCGCACCCGGCTCCCGCGGCTGTTGGAGCTCGCGCCTCGCCTCGCAGCGATGGACGAGGCGAGAGTCGACGTCCAGATCGTCTCGCCCTCGCCGAACCAGTACCACTATTGGGCCGACCCGGAACTCGCCCGTCGAATTTGCGACGCGGCGAACGCGTCGATCGCCGCGCTCGTCGACCAGGCTCCGGACCGGCTCGTGGGCATCGGAATGGTGCCATTGCAGCACCCCCTCCTGGCCGCGGAGATCCTCGATGAGGCGGTCAGCCGGCATGGCCTCGTCGGTGTGGAGCTCTCGTCGCACGCACCGACCGGAGACGGCGGCACCGTCGAGTTGTCGGATTTCGCGCTCGACGAGTTCTGGTCACGAGCCAGCACCCTCGATGCCGTCGTCCTACTGCACCCGTTCGGGTGCTCGCTCGACGCTCGACTGGACCGCTATTACCTGTCGAACATCGTCGGCCAGCCGGTGGAGAACGCCGTCGCACTCTCGCACCTGATCTTCAGCGGGGTGCTCGACCGGTTCCCCGATCTGCGTCTGATCGCTGCGCACGGTGGTGGGTATCTGCCGACGTATCTCGGCCGGTCTGACCACGGCTGGCAGGTGCGGCCCGACGCGCGGACCTGCGAAAAGCCACCCTCGCACTACCTTCGACAGATCTACTTCGATTCGCTCGTCCACACCCCCGACGCCCTGCGGAGCCTGGTCGCCGTGGTCGGTGCTGAACACGTCCTGCTCGGTTCCGACTACCCCTTCGACATGGGGGTCGAGAACCCCGTCGATCGGCTCGTCGAGGCCGGATTGTCGGATGCGGACGTGCAACGCATCGCGTCGGGCAACGCCCGCGATCTCGGCCTCTTGCCAAAGCAGGCCATCAACGTCGACCGTCATGCCACCGCCCACGGAGGTTCCTGATGCCGGACCGCCTGATCACCCATCTTCGCCACGTCGACCTCGCCGTCCCGGACTTCGACCGACAGAAGCGCTTCTACACCGAGTTGTGGGGCCTCACCGAGGTCGCGACCGACGACGGGTTGAGCTTCCTCGCCGCCGAGGGCTCCGCGGAGCAGTACATCGTCCGGCTGCGGCGCGACCGCGACAAGCGGGTGGACCTGCTGTCTTTCGGCGTCGCCGACGAAGCAGCAGCCGACCAGATGGCGGAGCGTCTCGGTCGTGACGGCATCGACCTCGTCTCCGAGCCCGGCCCCCTCGACACGCCGGGAGGAGGCTACGGGTTCCGGTTCTTCGACATCGATGGCCGCACGGTGGAAGTTTCCGCCGACGTCGCTGTCCGCGAGCATCGCAGGATCGAGGAGGGCGAATCGATCCCGGTGCGGCTCTCCCACGTCGTGGTCAACTCCCCGGATCCGAAGCGAACGGTTGCGTTCTATGAGCGACACCTGCAGTTCTCGCTCTCCGACATCCTGAAGCACCCCTACCTGGGTGAGATGATGTGGTTCCTGCGGTGCAACTCCTGGCACCACAGCTTCGCGGTCGCGCGCGGTCCTCACGTCGCGCTGCACCACGCGTCCTTCGAGATGCGGGGACTCGATGAATACCTGCGCGGGACGGGACGCCTGCTCCGGGGCGGGGTCCAGAAGGTCTGGGGGCCGGGACGCCATCTGGCCGGCAACAACACCTTCTCGTATTTCCTCGACCCCCACGGAAACACGGTCGAATACACGACCGAGCTCGAGATCCTCGACGAGGACACCTGGCATCCGCAGGTGTACGACCTCGCGAATGCAGAGGTTGCCGACCAGTGGGGGACGGCGAACCCGATGACCGAGTTCGTGGCACGCCAGTCCTTCAACGACCCGGACAAGGGCGTGTTCGTTGCCCCACCGGTCTGATCACGCCCGGTCGCCGGGCTCTCGGTCGGTGCCACGCAACCGCTCAGGAAGGCGTCCCGCATGCGATTCGTGACCGTCGAGCACGCGGGCAGGACGGCCGCAGGCGTCCTGGACGATGGCCGCGTCTACCTCTTCGACGACGAGACGACCGTGCTGGATCTGGTGCGCTCGGGTCTCGAGGCGGCGAAGGAGGCCGGTGCCTCGGTCCTGACCACGCAGCCGGCCGTGCCGTTCGACCAGGTACGCCTTCGCCCACCGCTGCAGCCGCCGACCCTGCGGGACTTCGTCGCCTTCGAGGAACACGTCGAAGGGATCGTCAAGAGCGTGTCGCCGGACGCCGTGGTCGTCGAGGAGTGGTACGCCGCTCCGACGTTCTACTTCACCAACCCGCATGCGATCGTCGGTCCCGGCGACGAGGTGGCGGTCCCCCCGGGGTGTCGTGAGCTCGACTTCGAACTCGAGGTCGCGGCTGTCGTCGGTCGCGACGGGACGACGCTGGCCCCAGCGGAGGCCGAGGAGCACATCTTCGGCTACACCATCCTCAACGACTGGTCGGCGCGCGACCTGCAGCGCGTGGAGATGCGGGTCGGGCTGGGGCCGGCAAAGGGCAAGGACTTCGCCTCCTCGCTGGGCCCATCCCTCGTGACTGCGGACGAACTCGAGACGTTCCGCGACGCCGACGGCTTCCTTGCCCTCGCGCTCACCGTCACGGTCAACGGCGAGGAGATCGGTCGCGACCTGGCCTCCAACATGGGCTGGCCCTTCCGAGACCTCGTTGCGTACGCATCCCGGGGGACCTGGGTGCGGGCCGGCGACGTGCTCGGGTCCGGGACATGTGGGAACGGCGGCTGCCTCGCCGAACTCTGGGGTCGACGTGGGCAGAAGGACCCGCCGGCGCTCCAGCCGGGCGACGTCGTCGAGCTGAACGTCGAGGGCCTCGGCACCCTCACCAACATCGTCGTCGCCGGCAGGGACGCACCCGCGATCCCACCCGCGCGTCGACGCCCGCGGTCACGGCCGTGACGTCACCTCTCTCATGAGCGCCGAAGGAGGCGTCGACGGTGGCGTGCGTTCGGCCGGCGCCTCACGCCGACGGAACGGGCGACTCCGGCTTCCGTGGCCTCCCGCCCTGCTGTCAGCCGCAGGCTCGGCACAGCAGTGCCGCCATCAGGCTGACTGATGGGCCCAATCAACGAATTAGTGTTCCCTATGCGCCATGGGGCCGGCATGCTCGAACCGGCCGACGCCAAGACGCTGGGAGAGAGCGTCTCTGCGGTCGCGTATGGGAGGGAGGTACCGGTGATGGTCCTAGCGGATGCGGTTGATGACCGTTCGCCGAACGTTTCCGTCCGGACGAAGCGCCGCGTGGCTCTCGTTCAGAGGAAGCTGACCAGCTTTCGACTGACACGAGCAGACCCTCCTCGGTTCCGTGCCGCGTGAGACCGTCGACTTCGTCCTCCTGCAGTTTCGGGATCTCGCTGATTCACCGTCCACCGGCCTTGGCTCGACCCGCCGACTGAAGCAACGAGACAGGACCGGGGGCGAACCGCTCACCAGACGACCTACAAAAAGGACACGGGAATGTCTGCAACACGCAAATGGTTTCCGGCGCTGGGGGTTGCACTCCTGTTGCTGACCGCTTGTGCCGCTGAGGAGTCCGTCGAGGGAGCCGACGAGCCCGCTGCGACCTCGGAAGAGGAAGCGGACGAGTCGCCAGTCGAGGAGAGCGACGAGGCGGCGGGGGAGGAGGCCGATGACGGCGATTCCGCCGTGGTGGACGAGCCGTTCACCCTGCGCGTCGGCGTCGAGTGGTTGGCCAATCTCGCCAACATGAACCGAGCCTACGAGCAGGGTTACTTCGCTGACGAGGGACTGGAGATCGAACTCGTCGAAGGCGCCCCCACCAGCGCCGGGGCTGTACCGCTGCTGCTGGGCGACCAGCTTGACCTCGCGCAGACAGCATCGGGGGGAATCTTCGCCGCCGAAGCGGAAGGCATCCCCCTCACCCTCGTGAGCAACATCGCCAAGACCGTGCCGCGCCCAGAGGGTGGTCAGCTCGCCATCGTCGCTGGGGAGGACAGCGGTATCGAGACGCTGGAGGATCTCGAGGGACGAACGCTGGCCGTACATCAGGTTCTCAGCAGCATGGAAATCTCTTGGCGGTCCGCGATGGACGCTGCCGGCATCGACCACGAGTCCGTCGAGGTTCTTGCCGTCCCCTTCCCGAACATGCCCCAAGCACTCGCCGACGGCACCGTCGATGCCGTCCTCTCGGTGGTCCCGTTCACGGGAATGGCTCTGTCCGGGGGAGGACGCCTTGTCGAGTTCATCGACCTGCTGCTCATGGAGGAGGTCTACGGGGTCGACAACTACGCGCAGGTGTTCTTCTTCGCGACACGCGAGTTCGCCCAGGATCATGGTGAGGAGTTGGAGCGGTTCCGTCGCGCCCTGCAACGCGCGTCCGAGGAACTCAACGAGGACGAGGAGCTTGCTCGGCAGACGATCGTGGACATCACTCCGATGCCGCCCGAGGCGGTCGCGCGTATTCCGCTGCCGTTGTGGGATGGAATGAACCCGGCCGACGACCCTGATGCTCTTCGCGCTCTCGAAGTGCAGAACGAGGAGAACGCCAGGTACGGCCTGTATGACGAGCCGGTCGACGTGGACGCGGTGCTGCTCCGGTGAGTGTCGTGGATCAGAGCGCTTCGCCCATCGTTGGGTCCGGGGACCGCAGGTCCCCGGACCCGGGCGGGCGGAAGCGCCACTCTCGCGGAGACATCGCGAACCGACTGCTACCCATCGCGACGGTGCTGGGAACGCTTGCCATCTGGGAAGTCGCCAGTCGCCTCGAGTGGTTGCCACGCCGGTCGCTGCCGCCGATCAGCGAAGTGTTGACGTGGCTCATCCGGGAACTCGGAAGCACCGAGTTGTATGTCGCGGTGGGGCGAACGCTGCTCCATTGGGGAGGAGGCCTGATCCTCGGCGCCGCGGTAGGGCTGTTGCTCGGTCTCGTGATGGGACTCAGCCGGAACTTGGAGCAGCTGCTGATCACGCCATCGGAATTCCTCCGACCCGTCCCCTCGGTCATCTACCTCCCCCTCGTACTGCTGCTGCTCGGCGTCACCACCGAAATGGTGGTCCTTCTGGTCGCGGTCTCGGTGGTCTGGCCGGTTCTCTTTCAGGCCTACTACGGCGCACGAGGAGTCGATTCGCTCCTCGATGACGTCGGCAGCGCGTATGGATTGTCCCGCCGCCAGCGGCTGTTCTCCGTGATCCTGCCGCAGGTATCTCCCTTTGTCGGTACGGGCGTTCGGCTGGCCTCGTCGATCGCACTAGTGGTGGCCGTCGCCCTCGAGATGATCAGTGGGGTGGCGGGGACTGGTCGAGCGCTCCGGTCCCTGCAGCTCGCGGGAATCTCCGAGGGCGTCTATGGCTACGTCGTCGTGCTCGGTGCGTTGGGATACGCCTTGAACGAACTCTTTCAGTTCGCCGAGAAGCGTGTTCTCTGGTGGCACCGGCCGTACCGAAGGTCTTGATGATGACTCGAGAACGGCTTGGCGCGCTCGCTCTCAATGCGCTTCTTCCCGTCGTGGTTCTTGCCGGGTGGTGGTGGTGGTCGCGTGATAGTGGCTCCGTCTACTTCCCCCCGCTGACCGCCATTCTCGAGAGCTTGTGGGACGTCTGGATGCAGGAGCGTCTGACGTCGGATGTGGTCCCGAGTCTGCGGAGGATGTTCACCGGGTACGCAGTGGCTATTGTCTTTGGGATCGCGGTAGGCGTTGTCCTCGCCCGCGTGCACGCACTCGGCCGGGCCCTGAACCCCATAGTGCAGTTCAGTCGGTCCATCCCGCCGGTCGCGCTCGTCCCGGTCGCCGTCCTGCTCCTCGGGATCGGGGACACGATGAAGATTGCGCTCATCGCCTTCGTGTGCTTCTTCCCAGTTCTGCTCAACACGATCGACGGTGTGCGGTCGGTCAACCAGACGCTAGAGGACATGGCGCGCACGTTTCGTCTCACCGCCCGTCAGCGTCTTGTCTCACTCCTGCTGCCAAGCGCGGCACCGCAGATCTTTGCTGGGATGCGGATCGCCTTGGCCGTCGCGTTCATCTTGATGATCGTCACGGAGATGGTCGCTGCGACCAATGGGATCGGTCACGCCACCTTGAGCTATCAGACCCGCTTCCGCATTTCTGCGATGTGGAGTGGAATGATCCTGCTCGCCGTGCTCGGCTACCTCTTCAATGCCGTGTTCGTCGCCATCGAACGGCGCGTACTTCGCTGGCACTATCAGATGACCCGTTCCTCTCAAGGTGTGTAGATGCTGACCATCCGTGATTTGACGAAGACGTACGGGCAGGGCCCCTCACAGGTCCAAGCGGTCGGTGGCATCAGTTTCGACGTCGAGCCCGGCGAGTTCCTGTGCATCGTCGGCCCATCGGGGGCGGGGAAGACCACCCTCCTGAGGTGCCTCATCGGGCTCTTGAGCCCGACGAGTGGAGGAGTCAGCCTCCACGGCACACCCATCGACGGGCCGCCTGAGGCCATGGCGCTGGTCTTCCAGGACTACGGCCGATCACTGATGCCCTGGTACAGCGTCGGCGGAAACGTCGAGCTGCCGCTGCGCAACAAGGTCGCCAGCGCAACAGAACGCCGCGATCGCGTCCGGTCAGCACTCGCCGAGGTCGGGCTCGAAGGGTTCGTCGACCACTACATCTGGCAGCTCTCCGGCGGGATGCAGCAGCGGGTCGCGATCGCTCGGGCACTCGCCTACAAGCCCGACATCCTTTTGATGGATGAACCCTTCGGCTCCGTCGACGCGCAAACCCGCAGCGACCTCGAAGACCTCATGCTGCAGGTGCATGCCGACCTCGGCGTCACGACCGTGTTCGTCACGCATGACATCGACGAATCCGTCTATCTCGGCGACCGCGTGCTCGTGCTGACAAAACGACCGAGCGTCATCGCCGACATCGTCGAGGTCGACCTGCCGAGGCCCCGCGACCAGATCGAGACCAAGAGCGCTCCCCGTTTCACCGAGCTGCGCACGCAGGTCATGCGGCTGATCCGTCCCGACACGCAGGCTGTCGAGTCGCCACGAGCCGCTGACTCGAGTGGCGTCCCCTCGCCGGCCACGGCACGCCAAGGTGGGGGAGGTGAAGCTTGAGGGAGACACCGCCCCTCGATGTCGTCGTTGTCGGCGGCGGGCCTGTCGGCGTCACGCTGAGCAACCTGCTTGCGCAGCATGGGCTACGTGTGACGGCGCTCGAGCGCGAGACCGACGTCTACCACATGCCGCGAGCGCGGCATGTGGACTGGGAAGGCATGCGGATATTCCAGACCTTCGGCGCAGCTGACCGGCTCGAGCAGGACATGCTCGCCACCAGAGGGCTACGCGTCCTCGACGCCTCCGGGGAGCTACTCCTCGAATACACGGCTCCGCCCCTGCACCCGGCCGGGTGGGCGGACTATCAGATGTCGCAGCCGAACCTGGAGGAGACGCTGCGGGGTGCCCTCGCGAGCACGGCGACGGGTGAACTGCGCACCGCTCATGAGGTGACGGCACTCGAAGACCGTTCGGATCACGTCGTGGTCCATGTACGTGACCTCGTCCGCGGGACGACAGCCGCTCTTCGCACGCGCTTCGTGGTGGGATGTGACGGTGCGAACTCGATGGTTCGAGACCACATCGGATCCCGCTACCAACCGCTCGGGCCGGACCATCCCTTCCTCGTCGTGGATGCCGCCGGTGGAAACGGCCAACTGCCGGATCGACCAACGATCGTCTGCGATCCGACGCGGCCCCACTATGTCAGCCCGGGGGGACGGTTCCCGTCCCGGTTCGAGTTCATGGTGATGCCGGACGATGATCCTGACGAGTTGACGTCAACGGAATCCGTCATCGGCCTGTTGCGCGACGTCATCCCCACGGGGCAGTTCGAGATCGTTCGAGCTGCGCTGTACCGCTTCCACTCCTTGGCAGTCGACCGTTGGCGTTCCGGGCGAGTCATGATCGCTGGCGACGCCGCCCACGTGCAGCCACCCTTCATGGGCCAGGGCCTGATGTCCGGCCTGCGCGACGCGGCGAATCTGGCTTGGAAGCTGGCTTTGGTCTGTCAGGGAGAGAGCGACGAGTCGCTCCTCGATACGTACGAGGCAGAACGCAAGGCGCATGCGCGCGCCTGGATCGAGGAGGCAAACCGCATCGGCGGCATCGTCATGACCACGGACGCCGACGAGGCGCGTGCGCGTGACTTACGACTCGCGGAGAACTCCGCAGAGTTGCGGCCCATCGAACCCCAGCTCGGACCAGGCCTTCACTCCGACGACCCGCCGCCGGCCGGCACGCTGGCGCCCCAACCCCGCCTTGCCGACGGGCGTCGGATGGATGATGTCGTCGGCCCCAGGTTCTTGCTGGCCGCACGCGCATCGTTGCTGCGCGCAGCCACGACGGATCTTCCCGGGAGCGAGCACATCGTGGTCCTCGACGACGACGATCCCGGCATCGGGCAACTCCTCGACGGGCTGCGGGCGTCGGCAGTGATCATCCGACCGGACCGTTACGTGCTCGGCCTCGCGCACTCTCCGGAAGGCCTCAGCCGTCTCGTTGACCGAGTCCCTGTTCGGACACCGGGAAGGCGATGTGCATGACGGGCGCGGCAACGCGAAACATCGAGGTATGGGTCCCTCACGACGCGGCACCGGAACTGATCGGGCCGCTGCCCGACAACATCGTCCTCAGCGTGTGGGATGGCACAGGACCGCTGCCCTCGTCGCCGGATCTCGTCGAGGTGTACGTGCCGCCGTTTGCTCCCAGCCGGCCTGTAGCGGAGGCGATGCGAGCAATGTCGGGACTATCGGTGGTCCAGGCGCTGACTGCGGGGACCGACCACCTTGAAACGCACCTTCCCGATGACGTCGTGCTCTGCAACGCCCGCGGTGTCCACGATCAGTCCGTGTCGGAGTGGGTCGTCGCTGTACTCCTTGCGACGGTGCGAGAACTTCCTGCCTTGGCCATCGCACAGGAGGAGCGACGGGTTCGCCGGAGGGTGACAGACACGTTGTCAGGGAAAAACGTGCTGATCTTGGGTCACGGATCCATCGGGCGAGCGGTAGAGCGCCGACTCGCCCCATTCGACGTCGAGATCTGTCGGGTGGCGAGCCGGCACCGCGAGGGCGTCCATGGCCCCGAGTCCCTGCCCGAGCTCCTGCCCCGCGCCGATGTCGTCGTCCTACTCCTGCCCGAAACCGGGAAGACCCGAGGGATCGTCGACCAGCACTTCCTGGAGCTGCTCCCTCAAGACGCAATTCTGATAAATGCGGCACGGGGCGGGCTGATCGACCAGGGCGCGTTGTTGGCAAGCCTGCAGGCAGGGCGGATCCGGGTGGCTCTCGATGCCACGAGCCCTGATCCGCTTCCCCCGGAGCACCCACTCTGGGCGACACCCGGGGTCCTCTACACCCCGCACATCGCTGGGATGACCCGTACCGCTCTCCCGACGTTGTACCAGCTCGTTGGTGAGCAACTCCATCGGTACAGCCAGGGGCGGTCGCTTCGGAACATCGTCCCCCGGGTGGCGCCGTCTCCCTCATGAGTCGGGGAGAAGTCAGGCGAGGGCGCCAGCAGTCCTGTGGCGGCGGCGTCTCGGGGCGAACAGCAGGACCACCGCTCGTCGGAGCAAGCGACTAGGAGAGGGAAGTCCATGAAGGACCCACGTCGAATCCTCGTTGTCGGCTGCGGCTTGGGGGGCGCTACGGCGGCTGCCGCTCTCGCGCAGCGGGGGGCGGTCGTGGACGTGATCGAGCGGCGTCCCCAGCATGCCGCCTGGGGCATCGGGCTCACACTCGGAGGCAATGCACTTCGCGCGCTCGATTCAGTCGGAGCGCTTGAGGCGACAACCTCCCATGGGGTGGTGTACGACCGGATCGACCTCTGCGATGTCGAGGGCGAGTTGCTCTCAAGCGTCCAGATCCTGCTCGGCGGTGGGCACATCCCCGCGTCGGTCAGCATCCCGAGGCCCGAGATCCACCGCATCCTCGTCGAGGTTGCTCGGGCAGCCGGAGCATCGATTCGGATGGCGACAACGGTCACCGAGCTCGAGCAGGGTTCCGCGCGCGTTGATGTCGCCTTTTCGGATGGCACGAGGGAGACCTACGACGCGGTTGTCGGTTTCGATGGGGTGCACTCTCAGATGCGAGAAATGCTGTTCCCCGAGGTTCGTCCGACCTACACCGGCTATGTCGTCTGGCGCGTCGAAATGAGCCGGCCCGCCGACCTGGACCGCTTCCGGATGCTCCAGGTCCCAGGCGGGCCGCGGGCGCTGATGGTCCCCATCTCCAGCGACTCGATGTTCGTCGGCCTGCTGCGTCCAGAGGACAACCCCTCCCGAATTCATTCGAAGGATTACGCCACGGTCCTTCGCGAGGAACTCCGTGACTTCGAGGCCGGGTTGGGCGACAGCCTGTCGGTCCTGGACGAGCCCGGGCTGGCCGAACTGATCGCATTCACGCCTGTCGAGCAGGTGTGTTTGGCGCCGCCTTGGTCGGTGGGACACGTCGCGCTCGGCGGCGACGCCGCACACGCGAGCGCCCCGACCCTTGCACAGGGGGCAGGGATGGCAATCGAGGACGCCGTCGTGCTGGCGGAGCTTCTTACCGGGGACCCGTCGGTGCCCGAGGCACTCCAGGGGTATGCAGAGCGCCGCTACCCCCGAGCCAAGTTCGTCCAGGACGTCTCCTACGGCATCCTGAAGGCAGAACTGCAACCATCGGACGAGCCACCGCCCTCGCCCGCAGAGGCGGCCGAGCGGATGCGATCGGTTTGGTCTGCGCTGAACGCCCCGATCTAAGCCTCATGGGACGTCTCGAGCGCCCGACCGGCCGCCAATATCTGTGTGCGCAACCAGCGGTGACCGGGGTCACGGTCGATCGACGGATGCCACCAGAAGGCTTCGCGGAGGGTCGAGTCGAACGGCAGGGCAACGATACGAATCTCATCGCTCGGAGCGAAGTGCCTCGCCAGCTGTTCCTGCATGATCCCGATGCGGTCGGTGCCGATCACGAACTGCGGGACAGCGGAGAAGTGTTCGACCCCCACGACGACCGAGGGACGCGCACCCATTGCCATCAGTTGGCGCACGGGCGTGATGCTTGTGGCCGCCCGCGTGAAAGGCAGCACGAACGGTGCCAGGGTCGCGTTCTCCAGCGTCAGCGTGTCACCGACATCCGTGTTCCGCGAGGAACAGATCGCTATCCACCGGTCGGTATGGACCTCCAGCGAGGGCAGGTTGGGGAGGTAGCCGTGGGGCAGTAGGAGGCCGTCCACCGCTCGGAGCGATTCCTCGGCCTGGGTGACCCAGGGATCCGACATGGGCGCGAAGCGCAACCGCACCCCAGGCCCCTCGCGCGCGAGGAGGGCACTCAGCGCGCGGCCGGCGACGCACTCGCCATAGTCGGACGCAACGATGACGAACTCGCGGTCCGAGGCAGTGGGGTCGAAGGTGGCCCGGGTGGCGAAGACCCGCTGCACGTCGGCGAGCGCAAGGGCGGTCCGTCGCTTGAGCTGGGCCGCGAGCGGCGTCAGCTCATAGTCGTTGCCGACGCGGATCAACAATTCGTCGCGAAACTGGAACCGTAGCCGTTTGAGCGCCGCGCTCAACGCCGGTTGGCTGCGCTGGAGACGCTCCGCTGCTCTGGTCACGCTTCGCTCTGCGAGCAACGCGTCGAGGGCGACCAGGAGGTTCAGGTCGACGTTGTTGAGGTTCACCGCGTCGAGGTCCGAGCCCTCGCTGTTCACCGCCGCGCCCTCCCGCGGACGCACCGTGTCAGTCATTCTCGTAGATGATCAGCCCCGTCGCGGTGTTGGATGCGGCCACGTGGTAGTGCCGGTGCACCTCATGCACCCGCTCGTCCAGCGCGCCGCGCATGATGAACCACATCACCAGTTCGACGCCTTCGGTGCCCGCCGCACGGATGTAGTCGGTGTGGGTGAGGTCGAGCAGCGATTCGGGGTCGGGCCCGATCCGGTCCATGAAGTCGCGGTCGAACTCCTCGTTGATCAGCCCGGCACGGGCGCCACCCAACTGGTGGGACATCCCGCCGGTGCCCAGCACCGTGACCTTCAGGTCCTGGTCGAAGCTCGCGATCGCCCGACCGATGGCCTGCCCGAGCGCGTAGCAGCGCTTGCCCGTCGGCGGCGGGTACTGGGTCACGTTGACGACGATCGGGATGACCGGGCACGGCCACTCGTCGACCTGCCCGAACAGGATCGACAATGGCACGGTGAAGCCGTGGTCGACCGTCATCTCGTTGACGATCGTCATGTCGAACTCGTCGAGGATCAGCGACTCCGCCAGGTGCCACGCCAACTCGGGATGCCCCTGGACGGTCGGCACGGGCCGCGGGCCGAACCCTTCGTCCGCCGGCTCGAACTCGGGTGCGACGCCAATCGCGAACGTCGGGATCATCTCCATCCCGAAGGCGTTCGCGTGGTCGTTGTAGACCAGGACGCACACGTCCGGGGTGTTCTCCGCCATCCATTCGCGGGCCTTCTCGTAGCCCTCGAACAACGGTGCCCAGTACGGCTCGTCGGTCTTGCCGCGGTCGATGGCCGCACCGATGGGCGGCACGTGCGAGCTGGCGACGCCAGCGATCACTTCAGCCATCCTGTCGCCTTCCTCCGTCGAGCATCATCTGACGGAACTCGTCCTCGCTCATCCCCGACATCTGTCCGCCCATGTACTGCATCGAGCAGCCGTCGAAGACGCACAGCTTCCAGATGTAGAAGACGTTGCCGCCCAACTCCAGCAGGCCGTTCCAGTCACGCTCGAGCACGGCCCGGCGCTGTTCCTCGGACAGCGAGAACCGGTCGAGGTAGCCGGCCTCGTCGCGCCGGAACACCTCGCGGACCTCGGGGTCGTCCAGGGTCTTGAGGAACTTGTTCAGCGCGTAACCCTGCCGGGCACGGCGGCCGTCGAACACGTAGGTGCCGGGGATGTCGTCGTAGTCACGCTTCACGCTCGTCATGGTCGCGCTCTCGCCCTCCAGCCGACGTCGGCCTCACGATCTTGGTGTCCGAAGGCGTGAAAGTCAACAACATTGTGGACAATCCGTCGTGCCCGATCTACGGTGTCCGCCATGACCAACGACACCGCGAACCTGTTGATCGTCAGCGCCCACGCCGCGGACTTCGTCTGGCGGGCGGGTGGCGCCGCCGCGCTCACGACCGCCCGCGGCGGCCGTGCCACCATCGTCTGCCTGTCGTACGGCGAGCGCGGTGAATCCGCACGCTACTGGCGCCAGGGGATGGACCTCGACCAGGTCAAGGGCGCGCGGCACCGCGAAGCGGCCGCGGCGGCCGAGGTGCTCGGCGCCGAGCTGCGCACCCTCGACGTGGGCGACTACCCGATCGTGGAGACCGACGAGCTGCTGGACCAGCTGGTGCGCATCTACCGCGAGGTGCAGCCCACGGTGGTGCTCACCCACACGACGGTCGACCCCTGGAACACCGACCATCCACTGGCCAGCCGGCTGGCGCAGAAGGCCCGGATCATCGCCCAGGCCCCCGGCTACCACCCCGGCGAGCAGGTGTTGGGCGCCCCGCCGGTGTTCCTCTTCGAGCCCCACCAGACCGAGTACTGCGAGTTCCGGCCCGAGGTGCTGCTCGACATCACCGAGGTGTGGGAGACCAAGCTCGCGGCCATGCGCTGCATGGAAGGCCAGGAGCACCTCTGGAACTACTACACCGACGTCGCCAAGCGGCGCGGGGTGCAGGCCAGGCGCAACTCCGGTCCCAACCTCGGCTTGAAGACCGACGCCATGGCCGAGGCCTACATGCGGGTCTTCCCGCAGGTCACCGACCAACTCGACTGACGCCCGGGAGGGCCCATGCGCAGGAACCTCGTCGTCCGCAGCATCGAACGCGCCGACCCCGAGGTCATCGCCGAACTCGGGGAGGTGGGCGTCGCGACCGTGCACGAGGCGATGGGACGTATCGGGCTGCTGGGCACGCACTTGTCGCCGATCCAGCGCGGTGTCCGCATCGCCGGCTCGGCCGTGACGGTCAGTTGCCATCCGGGCGACAACCTGATGATCCACGCCGCGGTCGAGCAGGTGGCGGACGGCGACGTGCTGGTGGTCACCACCACCTCGCCATCGACGGACGGGATGTTCGGCGAGCTGCTCGCGACCTCGTTGCGCGCGCACGGCTGTGTCGGGCTGGTCATCGACGCCGGCGTCCGTGACGTCGCCGAACTCAACGAGCTCGGCTTCCCCGTCTGGGCCCGGGCCGTATCGGCGCAAGGTACGGTCAAGGCCACCCCGGGCTCGGTCAACGTGCCCGTGGTCTGTGCTGGTGGCCTGGTCAACCCCGGTGACGTGGTGGTCGCAGACGACGACGGTGTGGTGGTCGTCCCGTTCGCGAGCGCCGCCGCCGCGAACGAGGCTGCCCGCAGCAGGCTCGAGCGGGAGGCAGCGACCCGGCAGCGACTCGCTGCCGGCGAGCTGGGGCTCGACCTCTACGGCCTGCGGCAACGACTGGAAGAACTCGGGGTCGCCTACGTCGACCGCCTGGACGACTGAGGGAGATCATGGCGAACGACGGAGGCCGGACGCTCGTTGCGAGCCTGCGCGACGACATCATGCGTGGGACGCTCGGGCCGGGCCAGCGGCTGGTGGAAGCCGAGCTCACCGAACGCTACGGCGTGACCCGCGGCGCGGTGCGTCAGGCGCTGATGAGCCTCGAGGGAGAGGGCCTGGTCGAGCGCGAACGCAACCGCGGTGCCCGCGTCCGCAGCATCAGCCTCGACGAGGCCATCGAGATCACCGAGGCACGCGCGGTGCTCGAAGGCCTCTGTGCGGCCAAGGCCGCGGTGAACGCGACGCCTCGGGAACGCGACGAGCTGCGCCGTCTCGGCGACGTGATGGCGGCCGCCGTCGCCGCCGAGGACGTGATGCGCTACAGCTCCACCACGCAGGACCTCCACCGCTACGTCCGCGAGGTGGCGCGCCAGCAGACGGTGGCCGACCTGCTCGATCGGCTGCGCTACCAGAGCGTGCGCTACCACTTCAGTGTCGCGCTGCTGCCCGGACGACCCAGCGTTGGGCTCGCCGAGCACCGAGAGGTGATCGAGACGATCGTCGCCGGCGACGCCGACGCCGCCGAGGCGGTGATGCGCGGGCACCTGTTCAGCGTCATCGACGCCCTGCAGGCGCTGGCCGAGCGCGAGAGCGGCCATCTCGTACGTGCGAGCGGCTGACCGACGCCGGGCGCGTTTGGTTGGAAATAATGTTGACAATCCTGTCACGATGCGGCAGGTTGCCCGGACAACGACGGAGGTCGTAGCTCGTCGGCGCAGCCGACGCGGCACAGGGATGCGATGACCGTGCGTGGCGGACTCCGAGGCGTCGGTCCGGCGCCCGGTCGCGCACCAAGGGTTCGGGAGGAGAAGCAGTGAGGATGCACAGCAAGGTGGGCAGAGGCCGTCGGGCCCTGGCCGTCACGGCGGCGCTGGGTCTCGTGCTGGTGGCCTGCGGCGGTGACGACGAGCCGACGGACACGGGCGAAGCGGCGGAGGAACCCGCCGACGGTGGCGAGGAAGCGACCGGCGACGACGGCGCAGCCGCCGACCCGGACGCATTCGCCGACGCGCCGGAGGTCGAGGTCGTCTTCGGGCACCCGTTCCCGGATCAGCACCACCTCGCGGTGAACGTGCTGCAGCCGTGGATGGACGAGGTCACCGAGATGACCAACGGGACGGTGACGTTCGACGTCCAGCCGGCCGGCGCCCTGTCGGGCCCGCCGGACAACTACGAGCACCCCGCGGCGGGCGTCACCGACATGGGTTGGGCGCTGCACGGTTACACGCCGGGTCAGTTCCCGATCACCCAGGTCATCGAACTGCCATTCGTGTTCGACTCGGCCGTCCAGGGCACCGAGGTGCTGTGGGACCTCTACGAGGAGTTCCCCGAGTTCCAGGAGGAGTACCGCGACGTCCAGGTGCTGGCGCTGTGGGCACACGACGTCGGTGACCTGTTCACGACCAGCAGCCCCGTGGAGTCCACCGACGACGTCCGTGGCCTGAGCATCCGCACGCCGGCCCCGATGCAGAACGCGCTGGTGGAGACGCTCGGCGGGTCCGCGGTCGGCATGCCGGCGCCCGAGCTGTACGACTCGCTCGACCGCGGCGTCATCGACGGTCTGCTGATCGGTCACTCCGGCGTCCCGACCTTCGGGCTCGAGGAGGTCCTCGGCCACGTGACCCGCGGCAACTTCTTCGTCGGCACCATGTTCGTGGTCATGAACCCGGCGACCTGGGAGAGCATGTCGCCCGAGCAGCAGGCCGTGTTCGAGGAGACCGCCTTCGAGAACCTGTCCATGGCCCTGGCCGAGGACATGGACCGCGTCGGCGGCGAGGCCGTCGACCAGTTCGAGGAGTGGGGCTTCGAGATCCACGAGCTCGACGAGGCGCAGCTGCAGGAGTGGCGCGACGCGACCGCGGGCGTGCCCCAGAGCTGGATCGACTCCATGCCGGACGACGTCCCGGCGCAGGAGATGTACGACCGGATGATCGAGTTGGCAGGCGTCAACTAGCACACGTCCGAAACTGCGGTGCAGGGGGCGCCGGCCGGCCGGCCCGCCCCCTGCACCGCGTCAACGGGAGAGGGCCCGCCATGCAGCGTTTCGTCGCACGCTTCGCTGGCCTGACCAGGGTCCTCCACTACGTCTCGGGGGCGCTGATCGTCGGCCTGATGCTCCTGATCGTGGGCAACGTCCTGGGGCGGTGGCTCTTCAGCCGTCCGGTGCGCGGCACCGTGGAGCTCACCGAGATCGCCATGGTCGGGATCGTCTTCCTCGGTTTCGCGTACGCCCAGGTCCGCGAGGACCACATCCGCGTGGACCTCGTGTACGAGAAGCTGGGCCGTCGCGGCCGCGTCGTGCTCGGCCTCTTCGCCGCCGCGGTCAGCTTCGCCACGGTGGTGGTGATGGCCTGGCGCCTGTACGACTACACCGGGATCCTCGCGGCCTCGCGGCGTACGACCAGTGCCCTCGCCATTCCGCTCTACTGGGTCGCGTGGGTCGCGGTGGTGGGACTGGTGATCTACGCCGTCGGTGTGGTGGTCACCGGCGTGACGCGCACCCGGGCGCCGGACGACCCCGATCCGGCGGAGGGGCCGGTGGCCATCGACCTGCCCGACACCGACGACGAGCGCTGATCCATGTCCTCTGAACTCATCGGCCTGCTGGGCTTCGCGGTCCTCGTCCTGCTGCTGCTCGCGCGCGTGCCCGTCGGCATCGCCATGATCGCCGTCTCCGTGGTCGGCTACGGCCTCGTGGTCCGGCCGGACGCGGCGCTCGCCCGGTTGGGCTCCGACGCCTTCTCCAGCACGGCCAGCTATGCACTGAGCGTCATCCCCCTGTTCGTCCTCATGGGACTGCTCATGGCGCAGGCCGCGCTGGGACGTGACCTGTACCGGTTCCTCGACGGCCTGCTCTGGCGCCTCAGGGGCGGGCTCGCCCTGGCCACCATCGGCGCCTCGAGCCTGTTCGGTGCCGTGAGCGGCTCGGCGACGGCATCCGCGTCCACGATGTCGCTCGTCGCCATGCCCGAGATGCGCCGCTACAACTACGACGAAGGTCTGGGCGCCGCCTGCATCGCCGTCGGCGGCACGCTCGGTTCGCTGATCCCGCCGAGCGCCGTGCTCGTCCTGTACGGCATCCTGACCGAGGAGAACATCGGCGCGCTCCTCATCGGCGGGATCCTGCCGGGTCTGATGACCACGATCCTGCTGATGATCACCGCCTACCTGCTGGTGCGCCGGCGTCCGCGGCTCGCGCCGGGGGTCGAAGGCCACGTGCAGCGCAGCCCGATGTCCAAGCTCCTGCTGCGCGTCTGGTCGGTGCCGGCGATCTTCGGCCTGAGCATGGGCGGGATCTACGTCGGCGTGTTCACCCCCACCGAGGCCGGCGCCGTCGGCGCCTTCCTGGCGCTGGCGTTCAGCCTGCTGTCACGGCGGCTGACCTGGAAGGGGTTCGTCGAGGCGGTCAGCCAGACGGTGCGCCTGAGCGCGATGATCTTCCTCGTCGTCATCGGTGGCCGGATGTTCGGCTTCTTCCTGTCGGCCACCGGCATCCCCCGGGCGCTCGGTGGCTTCATCGGTGACCTCGAGGTCGCGGGCTGGGTCGTGGCCGCGGCGATCCTGCTCCTGTACGTGGTGCTGGGCGCGTTCATGGACGAGATCGCGATCCTCGTGATCATGACCCCGATCATGTACCCGATCGTGACCGGCCTGGGCTTCGACGGCGTGTGGTTCGGCGTGCTCAGCATCATGATGCTGCTGACCGGGCTGCTGACGCCGCCCGTCGGGATCATCAGCTTCGTCGTCAGCCGTGTCGCCGAGGTCCCGCTGGAGAAGGTGTTCCGCTCGGTGGCGCCATTCTGGTTCGCGTTGGTGCTGGCTGCCCTGCTGGTGATCTTCTTCCCCCAGATCGTGCTGGTCCTGCCCGACCTGATGGGCTGAGCCGTGTGCCCCCCGCGCTCGCGCCAGCCTGAGAGGAGTCTTCGATGAGCATCGTCGTCTGCACGCCCGGTGGTCCTGCGCAGGACGCCCTCGTCGAGGCCGGGCAGGAGCAGGCGCGCCAGGCCGGGCGCGACCTGGTGCTGGTCCGCCACGTCAAGCTCCCGGGGTTCGAGCACGACGTCGATCAGGAGATGACTGCTGCGGCCGACGTCCGGACGCAGCTCGAGGCCACGGCGACGACCGTGAGCGAGCGTGGCGTCTCCTGCCGGGCGCTGGTCGTCACCAGCGGCGACGACAACCCGAGCACGGCGCTGCTGGAGGCGGTCGCCGACGCCGAGGCGTCGCTGCTCGTCATCGGGATCCGGGCGCGGTCCCGGGTCGGCAAGCTGCTGCTCGGTAGCACGACCCAGGACCTGCTGCTCGCGGCGGGGCGTCCGGTGCTGTGCGTGCCGGTGGAGGCACGACACTGAGGTGACGACGGCCGCGGGAAGTGCGACGCCGAGGTGACGTCGGCCCCCTAATTGTCGCCTGCGCCCGGGGGAGCGGACGTGACGGTCACTGCTCCTGCGGGTGGGTGGCCAGCGGCTCCACGACGATGTCCATCCACGGGAAGAACGCCAGCGAGGACAGGGCCTCGTGCAGTTCGGTGGCGTCCTTGGCCTCGTACCAGCCGATCGACGATCGCGTACCCGGCACCCGCCACAGCTTCTTCAGCAGCCCGGCCTCGCGCAGTTCGGCGGCGCGGGCGCGCTCGGCCTGTTGCAGCTCACGGCGGCGTTCCTCCGGCGTGTC
The DNA here is from genome assembly GCF_041821065.1 of Egicoccus sp. AB-alg2. Classification (NCBI taxonomy): domain Bacteria; kingdom Bacillati; phylum Actinomycetota; class Nitriliruptoria; order Egicoccales; family Egicoccaceae; genus Egicoccus; species Egicoccus sp. AB-alg2. Next base: position 169,596 of record NZ_JBGUAX010000004.1, read on the forward strand.
GACCGGAAGATTGTTGGTCGTGCGAACGAGGAAGTCCATCGGCTGTGTCCTTCGGCTCAGGCGGTGACGCGCTCGTCGGCGGCGACGCGCAGCAGGGCGTCGACGAGCAGGTCGGGGGCGGTGGCGATCACCTCGTGGTCCGCGTCCAGGCTCTGCACCCGCCAGCCGAGCCCGGATGCGCGCTCGGCCGCCCAGCCGAACGGCGTGTTCCACCCTTCGCAGGCCAGATAGTGGCCCCGGACGTCGAGTTCGGAGGCGCCGAAGTCGGCGGCGTCGGTGTAGGTCTTGAAGGGATGGTCGACCAGCCGGGGACGCAGCCATTCGGCCGCTTCCTCGTCGGTGACACCCAGGTTCTGCAGCGGCCGCGGAGGAACCCGCCAGCCGCCGCCCTGCTCCTCGGCCGACTCGCGGTAGTGCGCCGCGGCGTGCGGCGGCAGCAGTTCGACGGCGCGCTCGCCACGCTCGGGAACGAAGCCGTCGACCACCACCAGGGTGCCGACCCGGTCGGCGGCCGCGGCGGCGGCGCCCACGACGACCATGCCGGCGTAGCTGTGCCCGACGAGGATCACGTCGTCGAGTCGTTCGTAGTCGAGCACCGCGGTCACGTCGCGGACGTGCGTGTCCAACCCGATCATCGGGTGCGTCAGATGGGCGCGGTGACCAAGACCGGTCAAGGTCGGCAGCACGACCTCGTGGCCGGCCGCGCGAAGCGCCGGTGTCACGCGTTGCCAGCACCAGGCACCGTGCCAAGCGCCATGGGTGAGGACGAACGTGCGCGCCATCAATGCCTCCGGGAGCGGGCCGTACCCGACTCAAGTAGCTGCCAACAAGATTGTCAACAATACCGCGCGTCGCGCTAGGGTCGCCACCACGTTTCCGGCTTGGGGGCGTCGTTGGAGGCACCGGTCCGCTCGGAGGTGCGCGCCGTTGGCGGTGGCGCGCTCGTGTTCGGCATGCTGTTCCTCGACCGCCTGGCGCCGCTGTACCTGATCGTCGTCATCCGCCAGCAGGAAGGGCTCGCGCCGCGGCAGTTGGCGCTCGTCCCGCTCGCCATCGGGCTCGGGTGGGCCGTCGCCATGGGCATCGGTCGCTGGCTCAGTGGCCGGCTCTCCGACCGGACCCGCATCGCGTTGGGGGCCGGCGGTGCGGCCATCGTCCACGTCGGCTCCGCTCTGGTGGGCGGCTGGCCGGCCTTCATCCTCCTGCGGTTCCTCGGGGGCGTCTTCGCCGGGACCGTCGCGCCGCCGCTGACCGGGCTCATCTTCGCCTGGGCGCCCCGCCGGCGGCGCGGCCTCGACGCGGGCATCATGTTCTCCGCGACCCGCCTCCTGGGCAGTCTGCTCGCACCCATCGTCGTGTTGGGGGTGGCCGTCCGCGCCGACTGGCGTGCGGCGCTGCTCACGGCCGCCGTGCTGCTCCTGGTCGCGACCGCGGCATTCTGGGTCGTCACACCGAGCACCCCCGAGGCGGAGCACACCACCTCGGCGCAGCGGCGGCAGCAGGCACGCACCGTTCTGGCGCGCCATGGTCGACGCAACATCGCCCTGGCGACGGTCTTCGGCATCCTCTTCGCCTGCTGGCTGAACGTGGTGAGCCAGACGGGCCCGAGCGTCGTGGTCGCGTCCCTCGACGTGACGCCGGACACCGCCGGTGCGATCGTCGGTGCCTTCGGCATCGGCGGCTGGCTGGCGGCGCTGTTCGTCCCGATGGCCTCCGACCGGGTCGGCCGGGCGTTGGCCCTCGGCACCAGCACGGCCGTCGGGGGCGCCGCCGGCCTCGGGCTCAGCCTGCTGCTCGCCGGCGGGAGTGCCCCCGTCTGGGCGCCCGCGGTCCTGTTCGCCTTCGGCGGCCTCGCGCTGGGTGCCCTCCCGCTGGCGCTCTCGATCATCCCGGGTGAAGCCGTGCTGCGTGGGGATCCCGGCCGTGCCGTCGTCTGGCCCGTCTTCGGCTCCGAGGTCGTCGGCGCCGCCGTGCTGCCGGCCGTTGCCCTGCTCGGCTTCCTGCCGGAGCGGGCGACGCTCGCCATCGCCGCCGGCGCCCTGCTCGCCAGCGCCGTCCTCGCCAGGGCGCTGGTCCCGCCGGAGCACGAAGACGAAGCTGAGGAGGTGCCGGCGTCGCCGATCTGACCCGCCGCGTGCCATCGGCCGCCGACGGGACGGGCGTCGCACACGTCCTCGCCCCCTAAGGTGAACGGCGTCGAGGCAAAGGCCACCACGAGATGAACGACCGACCGCCGCCGTTCCGTGCCGACCACGTCGGCAGCCTGCTGCGCCCACCACGCCTGCTCGAGGCGCGCCAGCGACACGCGGCCGGAGCATTCGACGCCGCGGAACTGCGTGCTGTCGAGGACGACGCCATCCGTGAGGTCGTCGCGCTGCAACGCGGCGTGGGGCTGTCGGCCGCCACCGACGGGGAGTTCCGGCGGACCTCCTGGCACATGGACTTCATCTACCGGCTCGGCGGCATCACGCAGGCGGACGGGAAGATCGAGGTGCACTTCGAGAACGAGGAGGGTGGCCTCGACTTCACCGCCGCGGCACTGGCGGTCACCGGACCGGTCGGACTCGACGAGCCGATCTTCGCCGACGACTTCGACTTCACGAAGTCGCTGGCCGACGAGGCCGGCATGGTCGCGAAGCTGACGATCCCGTCGCCAAGCATGGTGCACTACCGGGGCGGCCGAGCGGCCATCGATCCGGACGTGTACCCCGACGAGGAGCAGTTCTGGGCGGATCTGACCCGCGCCTACCGCCACGAACTGCAGGCGATGGCCGAACGCGGCTGCCGCTACCTGCAGCTCGACGACACCAGCCTGGCCTATCTCAACGACCCGACGCAGCGCGCCAGGATCGCCGACCTGGGCGGCGACGCCGAACACCAGCACGAGCACTACATCCGGCACCTCAACGAAGCGGTGGCCGATCGCCCTGAGGGCCTGCGCGTCACGACCCACCTGTGCCGGGGCAACTTCCGGTCGTCGTGGGCGGCATCGGGCAGCTACGACTTCGTCGCCGAGGCGCTCTTCAACGACCTCGACGTCGACGGCTTCTTCCTCGAGTACGACGACGAACGCTCCGGCGGCTTCCAGCCGCTGCGGTACGTACCGCCCGGCAAGCAGGTCGTCCTCGGGCTCGTCACGACGAAGCGACCCGCGCTCGAGTCGAAGGACGACCTCAAGCGCCGCATCGACGAGGCCAGCCGGTTCGTCCCCCTCGAGCAGTTGTGCCTGTCCCCGCAGTGCGGCTTCTCGTCGACGGTGGAGGGCAACGCCCTCACCTTCGACGAGCAGCGCGCCAAGCTCGAGCTGGTCGTCGAGACGGCCCAGGAGATCTGGGGGTGACGCACCACCAGCCGTACCGTCGTGAGGAGTCCGACGCCCGCCGCTGAGGAGCGAGAACCGTGCGCATCACCAAGTATCGGCAGTCCTGCCTCGTCGTCGAAGCCGACAACGGCGCCCGCCTGCTGTTGGACGCCGGCTACCACGTGACGCGCACGCGAGCGCTCGACGAGTTGGGCAGCATCGACGCCGCGTTGTACTCGCACGAGCACCCCGACCACTTCGGCGAGGAGTGGGTCGGGCCGTTGCTCGAGCGAGGCGTGCCGGTGTTCGCCGAAGCGTCCGTGTGTTCGATGATCGGGAGCGCCGCGAACACCGTGCAGGGCGGCACGACCTTCGCGGCCGCCGAGGTGCCGGTGGCGGCCTACGACCTGCCGCACATGCCGTTGGTCGACGGCCGACCGGGGCCGCCCAACCTCGGCTTCCTCATCGACGGCCGGCTGCTGCACCCCGGTGACGCGAAGGACCTCCGCGGCGTCGGTGCAGAGGTGCTGGCGACGCCCATCGCCGGGCCCAGCTGCAGCGCGCGTGACGCCTACCTCATGGTCGAGGCGAGCGGCGCGCGTGTGGCCGTGCCGGTCCACTACGACCACTTCCTCGCCGACCCAGAGCTGTTCGCCAAGCAGTGCCCGATCGCCGAGGTGGCCGTGCTGGACGACGGCCAGACCCTCGAGGTCTGAGCGTCGGGCGAGACACGCGGGGCGGGACCGTCCGGCCCGCCCCGCGTGCGGCTCGCCCGGTCCGGTCAGCCCTTGAAGCCCGGCGCCTTCATGCACCGGAAGCTCGCGGCGTCGTCCACGTCGCCGCGGAAGTAGCGGGACCAGGTCGGCCACTCGCAGGCCGGGCGGGTGCGGTCGGTGCCGCGCTCCTGCAGCACCACGTCGCGGGGAGCCTCGCCGTCGGCGGCCCACCGGTCGAGGATCTCGAGCCAGTCGACATCGTTCGGTCCGGCGCCACCACCGTGGTCCGCCTTCGGGACGGCGTAGGCGCGGAAGAACTTGTCGGTGCGGCCCTTGCCGAGCGTCTCCACCACCGAGGCGTGGTAGTCCAGCCCGGCGAGGGCGCTGCGGCCGTTGTCGCCGAGGTTCTCCTGCAGGATGAGCTTGCCGCCGCTCGCCGCGAAGGCCGACAGGTCGGGGTCGGTGGCGTCCACCATCTCGGAGACGGCGAGGATCCGCTCGCGCCACTCGGGTGCGTTGGGGTCGAAGCCGACGGTGTCGAAGTCGGGGTCCTGCGCGACGAAATAGCGGATGAAGTCGGCGCCGAGGCTCACCGTGAAGCCGGGGTTGCCGTTGGCGCCCATCACCCACTGACGCCAGTCGTTGCCTTCCCCACCGACCGGGAAGCCCGGGTAGCCGGGCACGCCGTTCGCCAGCGGGTAGTCGAGCACCATCGGGGCGTGGAACTGCTCGACGACGTCGATCTGCGCCTGCGTCAGGCAGCCCGTGGCCTCGCCGGCCTCGCACAGCAGCGCCTGGAAGTCGACGTGACAGTTCTGTGGGCGGCTGATGATGCCGTCCTCGAGCCCGTCCAGCCCGTCGCAGGTCGCGAGGGTCGTCGCGTGGAGCAGGTCGACCCCGGCGGGATCGATCCAGCCGCCCGTGAGGATCGGCTCCGCGAGCGCGTTGACGAACAACTGCTGTCCGGTGAAGTTCACGACCGGGACCCGGCTGAACACGCCGTCGTAGTCGGTCGGGAACCGCTGGGCCACCGTGAGCCCCTCGCGCCCACCCTGTGAGCTGCCGACGAAGTAGGTCTGCTCCGGTGCGCGCTCGTAGTGGGCCTCGATCAGCGACACCGCGACGTCGCGCGTCTTCTTGAGCGCCGCGTAGGCGAAGTTGACGAGCGATTCCTCGATCAGGGCGAACGAACCGCCCGGGTGCACGGTGCTGCTGTGCCCGGAGTCACTGCCGAAGGTGGCGTAGCCCTGCTGCAGTGGCGTGGCGGTCCCGACCGGGGCCGAGGGGACGCTCCCGGTCCCCGCCACGACGGTTCCGTTGTAGCCGCCGCCCCCGAAGTGGACGGCCTTGCCGTTCCAGGCCGTCGGGAGGTTCACCCGGAAGCGGATGTCGGGCGCCTCCGGGTCGACCGGGGCGATCCGGCCCTCGACGAGGCAGTACGGCGCGGTGGCGCCCTGGGTGGACTCCCGTGCCGAGGTGACCTGCGCACCCGACGTGGGCAGGCCGATGTCGGCGGCGTCGATCGTCGTGCCGGCGAGGTCCTCGCACGGGGTGTCTGCGGCTGCCGCGGCCGGCAGCGCTGTCGCCACGAGGCCGACGGCCGACAGCGCCGCCAGGCTCCCTCGCCAGCGGCTCGCCCGCGCCCGGACAGCAGTTACTGCGCGCATTGCTCTCCCTTCCTCTGGTGGGCTCCACCCACCAGTAGCCCTACGGACCGTGCGGTTCGTACTAGTCGGAGCCTAGGAAGCGGCACAATCTTGTCAACAATTTGTTTGACGACCATCCGTCGCCTGCCAAGACCAAGGTTGATTGCATGCATGACGACAGGAATGTGCGTTGATCGCACATGCTTACGGCAGGCGACGGCTGGGACGGATGGCATGGAAAAGCCTCTATAGGAGATGCTGGGACGGGTTCTACAGGCGAGCATGGCCCGTGACGGCCTGCCGCCCATTCGTCTCTTGCATGCAGTCGTGGGCTGTGCCAGGATCGCTGGCCAGATCGTGTGCGGCGGCCGGCGTGCGAGCGACGGCGCCGAGATCGCCGGCACAGAGCGACGAGCAGGGAGAGCCACCGTCGTGAGCTCACTCCAGGAGCCACCCGCTTCACAGCGGATCAAGGCGCTGCTGGCGCTGCGCGAGTTGCTGCTCGGCGGCGCGTTCGCGCCTGGTGAGCGGCTCGCGGAGATCCCGCTGTGCGAGCGGCTCGGGGTGTCGCGCACGCCGTTGCGGCTGGCCCTCATCAGCCTCGAGCACGAGGGGCTCGTGCGCCAGCACGGATCCGGCGGCTACGTCGTGCAGGACTTCAGTGTCGAGGACGTCGCGGATGCCATCGAACTGCGCGGAGTGCTCGAGGGCACGGCCGCCCGGTTCGCCGCCGAACGGCTGGACGAACCGGCCTACCTGCTCCCGCTGCGGGAGGTCGTCGAGGAGGCCGACCGGCTCCTCCACGATGACGGCGGCACCGAGTGGGTGTTCGAGGACTACGTCGCGTTGAACGAACGGTTCCACGCACTGCTGCTGGGGCTCGCCGGCAGCGCCGTCCTGGAGCGGTCGCTCGAGCACGTGTTGGCCCTGCCCTTCGCTTCGCCCAATGCCCTCGTGAGCGCCCAGGGCCGCGGCGCGCGCCGCTGGATGACCGTCGCCCAGGAACAGCACCGGGCGATCGTGGACGCCATCGCCGCCCGCGAGGGGGCGCGTGCCGAAGCGGTGGCGAGGGAGCACGCACGGTTGGCCCGCCGCAACCTCGAGCAGGCGCTGGCCGCCGACGAGCCCCTGGCGACGGTGATGCCCGGCGGCTCGCTGGTCCGCGCCGCTGCCCCGCCGGGCACCTGGCGCGACGCGTCTGGCTGACGAAATTGTTTACAATTTGGCGAACACCCACTACGGTCGACGTGGTCGAGGCAGAGACGGGAGCATCGATGAGCGAGGGTCCTCTGACGGGTGGCCGACCGTCCGAAGCGGACGAGCGGCCGGCGCCGCGAACGGTCGCCGCCCCGATCGACGTGGCCGGCCTCATCGGCAACGTCAGCTATGAGGTCATGCCCTTCAAGAAGACGGAGGCGTCCGTCAAGCGGCACGTCCCCAAGGACGTGCCCCTGACGGTCACCGCCACCGAGAGCCGAGGGCTCGACGCGACCCTCGACCTCACCGTCGCGTTGGCGCAGGACGGCTACCGGGTCGCGCCGCATCTGGCGGCCCGGCTGGTGCAGGGCGAGGATCACCTCCGGCGCATCGCCGAGCGCCTCGACGACGTCGACGTCCGTTCCCTGTTCGTGATCGGCGGTGACGCGCCCGAGCCGCACGGGCCGTTCGACAGCGCCAAGGCCCTGATCGACGCGCTGGACGGCATCGGGTTCCGCTACGAGAGCCTGGGTGTGGGTGGCTACCCGGAAGGGCACGCCAGCATCCCGGAGGCCGCACTGGACGCCGCGTTGCGGCAGAAGGCGACCCACGCGGATCGCATCATCACGCAGATCTGTTTCGATCCGGACACGATCGCTTCCTGGGCGTCGCAGCTCGCACGCTCCGGCGTCGACGTGCCGATCCATCTCGGCCTGCCTGGCCCCGTCAACCGGCAGAAGCTGATGCGGATCTCCGCCGGCATCGGACTGGGGCAGTCGGCGCGGTTCCTGCAGAAGCAGCAGAACCTGGTCTGGCGACTGCTGCTGCCGGGTGGGTACAACCCGACGCGACTGCTGCGACGGCTGGGCAAGGCCTTGGCTCGGGCCGAGACCCATGTGGCCGGGTTGCACATCTTCACCTTCAACGAGCTCGAGCGCACGGAGGCGTGGCGGCAGAAGCTGTTGGCGTCGGTGCGCGCCTGAGCGGAAAGGGACTGTGATGCGTGAGCTCGAGGACCCGAACATCGGCCGCCTGATCATCCAGGGGCCCGACCAGCCCGGCATCGTGGCCGCCGTGTCGGGAACGCTCAGCCGTGCGGGCGCGAACATCGTCTCGCTCGACCAGTTCTCGAGCGACCCCGAGGGCGGCCGCTTCTTCCAGCGCACCGAGTTCCATCTGCCCGGCCTGACGGCGCGGCGCGCCGAGCTCGAGGCGACGATCCGCGAGGAGGTCGAGGAGCGCTTCGGCATGCACTGCGCGCTGGTGGAGATCAAGCGGCGCAAGCGCACCGCCATCATGGTGTCCAAGCTCGATCACTGCCTGCTCGACCTGCTGTGGCGCCACCGGCGGGACGAGCTGGCGATCGACATCACGATGGTGATCTCCAACCATCCCGACCTCAGCGAAGAGGTGCGCCGCTTTGGGATCCCCTTCTTCCACGTCCCGGTGCCGAAGGGCGAGAAGGCCGAGGCCGAACGCGAGCAGCTGAAGCTCCTCAAGGACAACGTCGACCTCGTCGTGCTGGCGCGCTACATGCAGATCCTCTCGGGCGACTTCCTGGAGGAGGTCGCGGTCCCGATCATCAACATCCACCACTCGTTCCTGCCGGCGTTCATGGGCGCCTCGCCCTATCAGCGTGCCAAGGAGCGGGGCGTGAAACTGATCGGCGCGACGGCGCACTACGTGACCGAGGATCTCGACGAGGGTCCGATCATCGAGCAGGACGTGATCCGGGTCTCCCACGCCATGAGCGCGAAGGAACTGCAGCGCTTCGGCGCAGACGTCGAACGGCAGGTACTCGCGCGTGCCGTCGGGTGGCATGCCGAGGACCGGGTCCTCCGGGACGGCAACACGACGGTCGTGTTCTGACCGCCGCATCTTGCAAGGGCCGGTGGTCGGCCTCGGGACCGCCACCGGTACGAGGGAGCAACTGGTGACACCGCGGACGACGGAGGAAGTGGCATGAGCAAGGAAAGCCTGAACGATCTGCTGCGCAGCGCGGGCAACCCCGTGGAACTGCTGCGAAACAACCAGGTGGGGCGGTACGTCTACCCGACCAAGCCGCCGGAGTTCTCCAACTGGATCGACGAGCAGCGGGCCTGGACCGAGGACTGCATCCTCTACGACCAGACCTGGCACATGGACAACATGTTCATCGAGGGTCCGGATGCCGAGCGCCTGCTCCGCGACCTCGGGATCAACACGTTCAACAACTTCGCCGTCGGCAAGGCCAAGCAGTACGTGCCGGTCAGCCACGACGGGTTCGTCATCGGCGACGGCATCCTGTTCCACCTCGAGGACGAGGTCTACGAGTTCGTCGGCCGCTCGCCGGCACCGAACTGGCTGCACTACAACGCGGAGTCGGGCGGCTACGACGTCCAGATCACCCGTGACCCGCGCGCGCCGTCCATCACGCTGGGCAAGCCGGTCACCCGCGAGCAGTACCGGTTCCAGATCCAGGGCCCGAAGGCCGAGCAACTCATCCGCAAGCTGACCGGCGGCGACCTGCCCGACATCAAGTTCTTCAACTTCGACACCGTCAAGATGGCGGGACGGCGCCTGCCGGCCCTGCGCCACGGCATGGCCGGGCAGCCGGGTCTCGAGGTGTGGGGACCCTACGAGGAGTACGACGAGGTCCGCGACGCGATCCTCGAGGCCGGTGAGGAGTTCGGCATCCGCCCGGTCGGTGCCCGCGCCTACTCGACCAACACCATCGAGTCGGGCTGGATCCCCTCACCGCTGCCGGCCGTCTACACCGGCGGGAAGATGGAGGGCTATCGCGACTGGCTGCCGGCCAACAGCCTCGAGGGGCGTGGCGGCACCATCGCCGGGAGCTACGTCTCGGACGACATCGAGGACTACTACCTGACGCCGTACGAGATGGGATACGGCCACATGGTGAAGTTCGACCACGACTTCGTCGGCCGCGATGCCCTCGAGTCGATGGACAAGGAGTCGCAGCGGCGCAAGGTGACGCTCGCCTGGAACGCCGAGGACGTGCTGAAGACCTGGGCCTCGCTGTTCAGCGACGAGGTGCCCTACAAGTACCTCGACCTGCCCCAGAGCGTGTACGGATCGGCTAGCTACGACCGCGTCCTCCACGACGGCAATGACGCCGGCCTGTCGCTGTTCACCGGCTACACCTTCAACGAGCGCACCTTCCTGTCGCTGGCGGTCATCGACCCGTCGATCGACGTCGGCACCGAGGTGAAGGTCGTCTGGGGCGAGCCCGACGGCGGGACCCGCAAGCTCAGCGCCGAGCGCCCACACCGCCAGATCGAGATCCGCGCCACCGTCAGCCCCGTGCCCTACTCGCGGGAGGCCCGCGAGCACTACGCCGAGGGCTGGCGCACCGCCGGTCGCGCCTGACCGACGCCAGATCGGGGGCCGGGCACGCTCCGGCCCCCGGTTCCGTCGACCGATGTCCCCGACGCTCGATCGAGGAACGCCATGACCGCCAGGATCATCGACGGCAAGGCACTCGCACAGAAGGTGCGGGCGCGGATCGCGGACGACGTGGCAAGGCTGAAGGCCGAGCACGGCATCCAGCCGGGACTGGCGGCGGTGCTGGTCGGTGACGACCCGGCCTCGCAGGTCTACGTCGGGATGAAGCACCGCGCCACCGAGGCCGCCGGCATGTACAGCCGCCAGCTGGAACTGCCCGACGACACCTCGCAGGCCGACCTCGAGGCGCTCGTCGGCGAACTCAACGCCGACGACGCGATCGACGGGATCCTCGTGCAGCTGCCGCTGCCCGACGACCTCGACCCGCAGCCGGTGCAGGAGCTGATCGACCCGTCCAAGGACGTCGACGCCCTCAACCCCTACACGGCCGGGCGGCTCGCGGTCGGCGATCCGACGTTCCTGTCGTGCACGCCGTACGGCGTGCTGGAGCTGCTCGGCGAGGCGGGCGTCGACACCGTCGGCGCGCACGTCGTCGTGGTCGGGCGCTCGAACCTCGTGGGTCGCCCGTTGTCGAACCTGCTGACGCTCAAGGGCAACGACGCGACGGTCACGCTGGCGCACTCGCGCACGAAGGACCTCGCCGCGGTGTGCCGCAGCGCCGACGTGGTCGTGGCGGCGGTCGGCCGGATCGGGCTGATCACGGCCGAGATGGTCCGGCCCGGTGCCACGGTGATCGACGTCGGCACCAACCGTGGGGACGACGGCAAGCTCGTCGGTGACGTGGACTTCGACGCGGTCGCCGAGGTCGCCGGGGCGATCACCCCGGTCCCCGGTGGGGTCGGCCCCATGACCGTCACGATGCTGCTGCAGAACACCCTCGAGGCCGCCCGCCTCCGCCGAGGCCTCCCGCGGCGCTGACCCCGGTGACCTCGCAACTCGACGATCGCCTGGCGGTGCACTTCGGGCGGCGCCGCTACGGACGACGGCCCGGCCTGCACCGGATGCGTGCACTGACCGGGCTGCTCGGGGACCCGCAGCATCGCTACCGCTGCCTGCACGTCACGGGCACCAACGGCAAGACGACCGTGACGCGCCTCGCCAGCGCGGTCCTGGAGGGCCACGGACTGCGCGTCGGGGCCTTCACCTCCCCGCACCTCGAGGACGTCCGTGAACGGATCGTCGTCGACGGTGAGCCGGTCACCGAGACGGCGCTCCTGGCGGCGCTCGACCGCGTCGAGGCGGCCGTCGCGGTCGTCGAGGCGCGGCTCAGAGAACCGGTGACGTTCTTCGAGTTGATGACGGCCGCGGCGTGCGTGCTGTTCGCCGACGCCGGGGTCGACGTCGCCGTGGTCGAGGTCGGCATCGGGGGGCGCCTCGACCCCACCAACGTCCACCACGGGGACGTGGCGGTCGTCGCGTCCGTCGGGCTGGACCACCCGGAACTGGGCAGCACCACGGCGCAGGTGGCCGCGGAGAAGGCGGGCATCTTCGAGCCGGGGGCAACCGCGCTCGTCGGGCCGATGGATCCGGCCGCCTCCGCGGTGGTCACGGAGCGGGCCGCGGCGGTGGGCACGCGCCTGCTCACGTACGGCGAGCACGTCGAGGTCGTCGCACGACGGGACGCCCGCGCAGGCCAGGACCTCGCCGTCCGGCTCGCCGGGACGGAACATCGGCTGTGGATCGCGCTGCGGGGCGTGCATCAGGCGGTCAACGCCGCGCTCGCGTTGGCGGCGGGCGCCGCGGTGCTCGGCCCGGACCGGCCGCTCGACGTGGCGAGGACGCGGGAGGCGCTACTGCGTGCACGGGTCCCCGGTCGAACGGAACGCCTGGCGTACGCCGGGCGTCCGGAGGTCGTACTCGACGTCGCGCACAACGAGGACGCCGCCCGCGCGCTGGCGGACACGATGGCGACGTGGGGCCGTGGCGTGCCCCTCGCGTTGGTGGTGGGCGCATCCCCTGGTCGCGACCTGGAGCGCTTCGTCCGGCCGCTGCTTCCGCTGACCAGCGCGGCGTACCTCGTGACGTCCGACGCACCCGATGGACACCCGGGGGCGGCGGGCCTTCCCCGGTCGCTCGCGCCGGTCGATTCCGTGACACGAGCCCTGACCGCCGCCGAGCGCCAGGTCGGTCCCGACGGACGGATCCTGGTGACGGGCACGCACCGGCTGGTCGCTGCCGCGCGCGAGTTGCTGCGGCAGGAGTGGTCACCGGGGCGCTCGCCGCAGGTCGCGTGAGCGACGGCGTGTGCCGCTAGGTCCGCGTGGTGAACGCCCCGCCGAGGTAGCGGTGGTCGACCGCGGTCGGGTCCGGGTCGCCGTGCTGGGCCAGGATCGCGTCCGCGAACACCTCGGCGTCGTCCTGCGGGTCGTAGCCGAGCCGGCGCGCCTCGGCGAGACTCCACCAGTTGCGGGTGTTGGCCGACACGCCCCACACCACGCGGAAGCCGGGCGACGGGGCGGTGACCGCCGCCTCGACCAGGCGAGCGGCGTCGTCGGGGGAGAGCCAGGTGGCCAGCGACCGGACGTCGTCGGGCTCCGGCCGGCACGTGCCGATCCGCAGACAGACCACGTCCATGCCGTAGCGGTCGACGTACAGCGAGGCGAGCCCCTCGGACGCGACCTTGGCGACCCCGTAGAACGTGTCGGGCCGCGGGAACAGCCAGTCCGGCGCGTCCTCCTCGCCGCGCGGATGGAAGCCGACGGCATGGTTCGACGACGCGTACACGACCCGGGTGATACCGGACTGCCGGGCAGCCTCGAGCACGGCGTGCGTCGTAGCGAGGTCCTCGAGCGCCGCGTCGAACTGCATCGGGCGACCGGTGGCGACGGTGGCGAGGTGGACGACCGCGTCGACGTCGGCGCAGGCCTCGCGCAGCGTCTCGGGGTCACCCGCCGAACCCTGCACGGCTTCCTCGCCGGGGCGCAGGTCGTCGAGGGGCACGACGTCGAGGAGGCGGACCGCACGTCCGTCACGTGCCAGGCGCGGCCGCAGCAGCGTCGCAACGCGCCCCGCGGCACCGGTCAGCAGCAGGCGTTCCATCTGATCTCCTCGATGCGGGGGCGCGACCGTAGTCGTCTGGCTCATGGCGGTTCCATTGCCCGTCCGGCGTTACGCTGCCGCCATGCCGATTGCCATCCGTCGCACCGCCGCCGTCGACGTGGCCGCCTATCTGCGACGCATCGGCATCCAGGACGACGTCGCGCCGGATCTGCCCACGCTGACGCGGATCGTCGAGGGACACACCCGCACGATTCCCTTCGAGAACCTCGACCCGCTGCTCGGCCGACCGGTCTCGCTCGAGCCGGCGGCGTTGCTGGACAAACTCGTCCACCACGGGCGCGGCGGGTACTGCTTCGAGCACAACGGCCTGCTGCACACGGTGCTCGACGCACTCGGCTACGACGTCGCTGCACTGCTCGCACGGGTGCGCTGGGGTCGTCCTGACGGCACGTGCCCGCCACGAACCCACCAGGTGCTGCGCGTCGGGATCGGACCGGCGGCCTACCTGGTGGACGTCGGCTTCGGTGGGCCGACCCCTACGTCTCCACTGGCCATGGCGCCGGGCCGGGTCCAGGCCACCGCCCACGAGCCATGCCGGCTGCTCCGCGACGGCGAGCTCCTCACGCTGCAGGTCCATCGCGACGACGGCTGGCGCCCCGCCTACGAGTTCACCCTGGAGCCGCAGCAACGGGTCGACCTCGAGGTGGTCAACCACTACACGGCCACCCACCCGGCGTCGCGCTTCAGCACGGCGCTGTTGGGCGCGCGGGCCGCCGAAGGCCGGCGCATCGCCCTGACGAACCTCCGCCTGGTCGTACGCCACGCCGACGGCCGCACCGAGCGACGACCGCTGACGGACGTCGCGGCGCTGCGCGCGGCCCTGGAACACGACCTGGCCATCACCCTGCCGGCCGAGCTGGACCTCGACGCCCTGTTCGACCGGCTGAGGTCGGGCGCCAGCGGGTAGCGCAGGGGAGTGCTCCGCAGCAACACGACGGTGTAGCAGTGGATTCTTCGTCGGGAACTCGACGCTGATCGTTTGGCGTCGGCCAGCGAGGTGTGCGCAGACTGGGAGCGGCCGCGCGAACTGCCGCATTTTCGTCGTGACCGTCTTGCGGGTGCCTACTTTTTGCGCAGGTGTTGCGGGAGCCCCGGGCACTGTTCCTCATCCACGCGGATATGTCGGGCGTCGAGGTGCTTTCGAACACATCGCGACGGGATGCTGGGCAAGCACCTCGGGGGGGCAACTCAACGCCCGCGCCGCAGCCCTCGCCGAGCAGTACCGGGGGCTCGGTGACGCCTGGTTCGTCGAGGTGACGTCGACGGCCACGCTGTGACCCTGGGACGTCCGCGACCGGGGCACCTACCGGCTCGCGTCCTGACCACCGGCGATCGCGACCGGCCGGGCTCGGTAGCGCCCTGCCGGTCGCGGCCGCCCGTCCGACGTGTCAGCGCGTGAAGAGTTTCGCGGCGGTGTCGCCCCGGACGGCGGCCTGCTCGTCGGGGGACAGGGCGTCGACCATGCCGAGGAAGCGCGCCATCCGGTCGACGTCGCCGTTGTGCGGGTAGTCGGAACCGAACAGCACATGCTCGGCGCCCATCTTCCGCACGGTCAGGTCGAGGGCCTCGGGCGAGAACGCCAGGCTGTCGACGAACAGCTGGCCCGGATAGTCCCGCGGCGACCGCGTCGACACGGTGCGGTACATCTCCATGCGCCCGAGCACGAAGGGCAGGAAGCCGCCGGCGTGCGAGCCGATGACCCGCAGGGTCGGGTACCGCTCGAGGTGGCCCAGCGCGACCAGCCGCTCAAGGGCGTGGGTCGTGTCGAAGTGGAAGCCCACCGCGTTGTGCAGCCCATGACGGGCGATCTGCTCGACCCCCGGCGGTGCCGTGGGGTGTATGAGGACCGGGAGTTCGAGTTCGGCGATCTCGCGCCAGACGGGCTCGAACTCCGGCGCGGCCAGCGTCACGCCGTCGATGTTGGCCAGGACGGTGACGCCGACGGCGCCCTGTCCGGCGGCACGCCGCAGTTCGACCACAGCGCGGTCG
Source organism: Egicoccus sp. AB-alg2 (assembly GCF_041821065.1). NCBI lineage: Bacteria > Bacillati > Actinomycetota > Nitriliruptoria > Egicoccales > Egicoccaceae > Egicoccus > Egicoccus sp. AB-alg2. Next base: position 184,910 of record NZ_JBGUAX010000004.1, read on the forward strand.
GGGTGGGGCCAGGGCAGGGTCGCGAGGAACCGGATCCGGTCCGGATTCTGCGCGTGCTGCTCGGCGAGTGCGTCGTTGACCATCGCGGCCGTGCCGGTGCTGACCTCCGCGTCGCCCCAGTTGGCTTGGGGGGCGGTCAACGAGACCAGGGCGACGTCGACGCCGGCCTCGTCCATCTTGCGCAGCCGGAGCTCCCAGTCGTACATCGCCGACCAAGGGGCGTTCACGCCGTAGTCGAGGTCACGGATCGCGATGATCGGGTCTCGGTGGCCGTTGTGGTGCTCGGCCACCTGCCGGACCTCGTACCGACCGCCGTGGGCCGCGAGGCGTTCGACGTAGCCGTCGACGAGCATGTGGGTGTGGACATCGATGACAGGCATGGACGGCTCTCCCGGTTGGTCCATGCGAAAGATGTAGTGCATTTCCTTGACGTGCGCAATGATCCAGCTTACTGTTTTTGCGGTCGGCGCCGGGAGTCGCGCCGCCTGGGAGACAGCGATGACGATCATCGACGTGCACACGCACATGCTCACGCAGGAGTGGGTGGAGCTGCTCGGCAGCACGCCCTCGCGGTACCACCTGGCCAAGGATCCGACCAAGGCCCGCAGCCCCGAACGCGACCGGATCCACGTGGCCGGGGTGCCGTACTCCTTCCACACGCCCCACCCGCCGTACTTCGACTGGGAGCTGCGGCTGGAGAAGATGGACGAGGCCGGCGTCGACATCGCCGTCGTCTCGCTCACGTGCCCGTCGGCGAACTTCGGCGACGCCGAGGTCAGCGCCCGTGCGGCCCGTATCGCCAACGACGACATGATCGCCGCCCAGCAGCGGTGGCCCGACCGGATCCGCTTCCTCGCGACGCTGCCCTGGCAGTACCCCAGCGAGGCACTCGCCGCACTCGACTACGCGCTCGAGCACGGCGCCGTCGGCGTGTTCACCTGCGCCAACATCGAGAACGACCCGCTGATCCACCCGCGTTTCGCCGAGATCTGGGCCGAGATCGACCGGCACGCCCTGCCGGTCCTCGTGCACCCCGGCCCCCCGCCGGGCGTCGAGGTGGCGGCCCAGCTGGGCATGAGCAACGCGGTCGGGTTCCACTACGACACCACGCTGGCGATCGAGCGGATGATCAACACCGGCTTCCTCGACCGCTACCAGCAGCTGTCGATCCTCGGGTCGCACGCAGGGGGCTTTCTGCCCTTCATCGCCGGACGCCTCGACTACCAGCGCGAGTCGCCCGACATCGTGCCGAGCGAGTACCTGCGTCGCATTTACGTCGACGGCATGGCGTTCTCGGACGGTGCCTTCGACCTGACGCTCGAAGTCTTCGGGCCGGACAACGTCCTGTTCGGTTCGGACTACCCGTACGGCGGGCTCGGCGGGATGGAGAAGTTCCTCGCCCTCATCGACGACCGGGTGCCCGAGGCGCACAAGGACGCCGTCCGGGGCGAGACCGCACGCAAGCTGTTCGGGATCTGATCCCGAGCACGACCTCGTCAGCAGCCTGGCGAGCACCACACGATCCACCTCGCCTTCCTGGCAGACGGGCGGCGAGTCGAGAGCACGGGACCCACTGGGAGCGGCACGGCAGCGGACACGCGCCGGGTCGGACAGGGAGAGACAGATGCGCACATCCAAGAAGCTCGCGCTGTTGGCCGCCGTGGGCCTCACCCTCGCGGCGACCGGGTGCGGCGGGACCGACGGCGGGGACGCACCGGCCGAGGACGCCGCGACCCAGGAGGAGCCCACGACCGACGCGGGTGACGACGGGGACACGGCCGACGACGGCGCCGAGGGCGAGGCCGCAGGCGGCGATGCCGCGCTCGAGGAGCTCGTGGCGGCGGCCGAGGCCGAGGGCAGCCTGACCTTCTACAGCGTGCCCGACGAGAGCATCGCCCAGGGCATCGCGGACGAGTTCAGCAGCCGCTACGACATCCAGGTCGACTTCGTCCGGCTCGTCAGCGCCGACCTCGCGCAGCGCTACAGCGCCGAGGCGTCATCGGGCGCTCCGGCCGCCGACCTCATCCTCGTCTCCGACTCGCCGTTCCTCACCGAGGCGTTCGAGGAGAACTGGCTGACGCCGCTCTCCGAGGCGGGTCTGCCCGACTACGGCGACTTCCCGGAGGAGTTCGTGATCCGTGACGGGGCCTCCGCCATCGTCTCGATCAACCCGACCGTCATCGGTTACAACACCAACGAGGCCGAGGAGCCCGCGGACTGGGACGTGCTGGCCGACCCGGAGAACCGCGGCCGGATCGCGATCTCGGACCCGACCACGTCGGTCGCGAACCTGTTCTTCTGGGACCTGATCCGCGAGGAGTACGGCGACGACTTCCTGCGCTCGATCGGTGAAAACGACCCGATCTTCACGCCGGGCGCCGTGCCCTCCGCCCAGGCCGTCGGGGCCGGCGAGGTCATCTACGCCACGCCTGCCGTCAGCGCGATCTACGACAACCTCGCCGGTGAGGGCGCGCCGGTCGCCTACGGCTCGCCGTCGGTGACGACGGGCTCGGAGATCGCCGTCGGCATCTCCACCGAGGCGGCCAACCCGAACGCGGCGCGGCTGTTCGCCTGGTTCATCATGACCCAGGAAGGCAACGAACTGCTGACGCTGCCGTACAACACCGCCTCGCCGTACGGCGGCGGCCTCCCGGAGGACTACCGCCGTCCGAACAACGCCGCCCTGGCGAACGAGGACCTGATCTACGAACTGCTGGGCGTGAATAACTGAGCCACCCGGGGGGCCGCCGCACGTTCGCGGCGGCCCACCCGGGCGGCGCCCGCCGCTAGCGTTGGGTGCGGGGCGGGGCAGGAGCACACGCCGACGGGGAAGAGTTCGATGGTGGGCCAGGGAGCATCGATGACCGACGTTGGGATCCGGGCGGACCGCAAGGAGGCGCTGCGGCAGTACGCCGCGGAGGGCCTGCGGCCACAGACACTGCTGTTCACGATGCTGGGACACCACGTCGCCGGGCGTGACCTCGCGGTCGCCTCGGGCACCTTCATCGCGGCGCTCGAGCAGCTCGGGGTCTCCACGCAGGCGGCCCGCTCCACCCTCGCGAGGATGGTCCGTCGTGGCCACCTGCGCCGCCACCGCGTGGGACGCAAGGCATACTTCACCCTCACCGGCCGCCTGATGACGGTGCTCGAGGAGGGGGCGAACCGGCTGTTCGCGCCGCCGGTGCGCGTGCAGCCCGAGAACGTGTGGACGCTGCTGAGCTTTTCCATCCCCGAGGACCAGCGCGCCTTCCGGCACAACTTGCGCACGGCGCTGGCCTGGAGCGGGTTCGGCCTGCTGCGCAACGGCCTGTGGATCGCCCCCGGCGACGTGGACGCGACCGGGATGCTCGACACCCTGGACCTGCACGAACACGTCGAGGTGTTCGTCGCCCGGCCCGCGCCACCCACCGACCTGCACCGCATCGTCGGCGAAGCGTGGGACCTCGGCGTCATCGCGCAGGAGTACCGGGACTTCCTGCTGCGATGGGGCGGCGACGACTGGCGGGCCGGCACGACCGCGCTGGCGGCCCAGGTCCGGCTGCTCACCGAGTGGCAGCAGATCCTCGTCGACGACCCGGAGCTCCCGGTCACCTACCTGCCGGCCGACTGGCCGGCACTCCGGGCCTACGAGCTGTTCCGCCAGCGTCTCGAGGAGATCGGCGACGACGCCGCTGCCGGGTTCGCGGAGATCCTCGACGCGCTGCCGCCCGCCGAGCTGCCGGCGCCAGAATCGGCCTCGTAACATTCGTCAAGAACGTCGACGCCCGGCAGGAAACTGTGTAACGTTGATGTCGGGAGGTTGACGACGATGACGTTCCAGGGATCGACAGCCGACGGTGACGAGACGGCCGGGGAGCAGCCGTTGGCGGGCCTTCGGGTCGTCGACCTCACGCGTGCCCTGTCGGGCCCGTACGCCACGCTGCTTCTGGCGGGCCTCGGCGCCGAGGTGGTGAAGCTCGAGGAGCCGGTGCACGGCGACCTCGCCCGCGACAACAGCCCCTACGTCGGCCGCGACGGCGTGGTGGTCGAGCGGCGGCACGAGGACGACCTGTCGGTCTCGCACCTGTCGCGTGCGCGCGGCAAGTACGGGATCGCGGTGGACCTCAAACAGCCCGCGGGTCGCGACGTCTTCTTCGACCTTGTCGCCACCAGCGACGTCGTGGTCGAGAACTTCACCGCCGGCACGGCCGACCGGCTCGGGATCGGCTACGGCGCGGCGGCCGAGGTCAATCGCGGGATCGTGTACTGCTCCCTCAGCGGCTTCGGGGCCGGGGCCTCGCAGGGCGCGAAGGCCATGGACATCCTGATTCAGGCCATGAGCGGCGCGATGTACGCGAGCGGTGCCGAGGGCGAACCGCCGGTGCGACTGGGACTGCCGGTCGCGGACCTGCTGGCGCCGGTCTTCGGCGTCATCGGCATCCTCGCCGCGTTGCAGCAGCGGGAGCGGACCGGACGCGGCCAGCACGTCGACGTCTCGATGCTCGGCGCGCTGACGTCGTTCGTGGCGGTCGAGAACTGGCGCGCCATGGAGTTGGCCGGCATGACGCTGCGCACCGGACCGACGCTGCAGCGACTGTGCCCCTTCGGCGTGTTCCCGTGCCGCGACGGTCACGTCGCGCTGGTCGCCGTGCACGACCCCCTCGCCAACGGGCTGTTCCGCGCGATGGGACGCCCGGAACTCGGCCAAGACGCACGGTTCGCCACCCGCGACGCGCGGGTGGCCAATGCGAGCGAGCTCGAGGACCTCATTGCCGCCTGGTCGAGCGATCGTGACGTGGCAGAGACGGTGGCCGCGCTGGAGGCCGAGCGCGTACCGGCCGCCCCGGTCCGTACCCCGATCGACGCCGTCGCGGCACCCGAGGTGGTCGCCCGGGGCGAGACCGATCCGTTGGTCCATCCAGTGCACGGGGCGCGCGAGGACCTGCGGACCGCGGGCGTCCCGATCCGCTTCTCGGACGCGTCCACGGGGTTCGCGCCGATGTTCCCGACCCGGGTGGGGGAGCACACTGCGGACGTCCTGAAGCGCCTGTTGGGTTACGACGACGAACGCCTCGCGTCACTGCGCAGCCAAGGGGCGATCGGGCAGGCCGACACCGCCGAGTAAATGTCGGCGGACTATTGACGGTCGTCACGCTTCGACGTACTGTTTCGTACGCGGGTCGCTGGGAGGCCGCGAGGTCGTCGGCCCGTTGGGAGAGGATGGGCATGGCGACGGCAACGATTCGACCGACGACACCCCTGCAGCGGCTCGGCCTGGCCGTACGCAACCTGTCGCCCTTCGGAACCTTCAGCGTCGTCCTCGCGCTCGCCCTCGCCGGCCTGGCGATCATCCCGCTCGGTCGCGTCGTACTCGGGCTCTTCTACGTCGACGGTGCCCTCACGCTGGCCCCACTGCGGGCGACCCTGGCCGTCCCGGACCTCGCCCGGTTGCTGACCAACACCGTCGTCGCCGTCGCCGTCAGCGGCGTCATCGCGCTGCTCATCGGTGCCGTGTTCGCCTGGCTGAACGAGCGCACCGACGCCCGCATGGGCTTCGCCACCGACGCGCTGCCGCTGTTGCCGTTCCTCCTGCCCCCCGTCGCCGGCGCCGTCGGGTGGGTCCTGCTGCTCTCGCCGCGGGCCGGTCTGCTCAATGCGTGGCTGCGCGATTTCCTGGGGCTGTTCGGCATCAACCTCGCCGAGGGGCCCTTCGACATCCACAGCTGGTACGGGCTGATCGCGATCTACGCGGTCTACCAGGTCCCGTACGCCTTCCTGCTGCTGTCCGCCGGGCTGCGCAACATGGATCCGGCGCTCGAGGAGCAGTCGCGCATGTCCGGCGCCGGCCTGGTCCGCACGCTGCGCAAGGTCACCCTGCCGGCGATGGCGCCGTCGATGGGTGCCGCCGTGCTGCTGATGGTGTGGACCGGCTTCGGGATCTTCTCGTTGCCGGCCATCGTCGGCACCCCGGCGGGCATCGACGTCCTCGCCGTGCGCATCGTGCGGCTGCTGTCGTTCACCTACCCACCGGAGACCGACGTCGCGATCGGCCTGAGCGTCTTCGTCGTGCTCTTCGTCGCCATCGCCTACACGGTCCAGTTGCGGCTGCTGCGGGCGGGCCGCCATGCGACCGTCGGCGGCAAGGGTCACAAGACCAAGCGCATCGAGCTTGGCCGGTGGCGGTGGCCGGCCCGGCTGCTGATGCTCGCCTACGTCATGATCGCGGCCGTGCTGCCCATCGGCGCCCTGGTGCTGGTGTCGCTCAACGGCTTCTGGACGCCCGACATCGCTTGGGGCGACCTGTCGACCGACGCGTTCCAGCGGGCCGTGTTCGGCGACCGTGTCACGCAGCGGGCCCTGCGCAACAGCCTGCTGCTCGGCGTCGGCGGCGGCCTGATCGGCATCACCGCGGCGGCCGTCATCGCCCTGTTCGTTGCCCGGACCCGCAGCACCTTCGCCCGGGTGCTCGACGGTTCGATCAAGCTGCCAGCGGCCATCTCCAACATCGTGATCGCCGTGGGTGTGGTCCTGGTCTTCGCCGGACCTCCGTTCCGCCTCGGCGGAACGCTGATCATCCTGTTGATGGGCTATCTCGCCCTGTACATGCCGCAGGGTTCGGTGGCCGCCGACGCCGCCGCCGGCCAGGTCGGTAAGGAGCTGCCCGAGGCCTCCCACGTGTCGGGTGCGGGTCGTGGGCGGACCTTCCGCAAGGTCTACCTCCCGCTGATGGTCCCGGGGCTCGTCGCCGGGTGGGCCCTGCTGTTCATCCGCATGGCGGGGGACCTGACGGCCTCGGCGATCCTCGCTGGCACCCGCAACCCGGTGGTGGGCTTCCGGATCCTCGAGGTCTACCAAGGCGGCTCCTACGCCATGCTCGCCGCCCTCTCCACGGTGCTCGTCCTTATCACCAGCACGGTCCTGGTGCTCGTGACGGCCTATACCCGGCGACGCAGCAAGTGGGGCATCGAAACCAAGATCGGAGGGGTTGGATGACCCGGCGAATCGGCAAGCGGCCAGCGGGAGCGACCATGACCCACGACACCGACGACGTCCACCTCGACGGGGCACCGGCCGCCGGCGAGGACGCGCCGGTCGTTCGTGTCCGCGGACTGACCAAGCGGTTCCAGCGCGCCGACGGCTCGATCGTGAACGCCATCGACGGCGTCGACCTCGACGTCGCGCCCGGCGACTTCATCGTGCTCCTCGGCCCCAGCGGCTGCGGGAAGACCACCCTGCTGCGCAGCATCGCCGGTCTCGAGCGCCCGGACGGCGGCGAGATCAAGATCCACGGCCGGATGAACTTCTCCGGCGCGTCGGGCATCGAGGTGCCGCCCGAGCGCCGCGAACTGAGCATGATCTTCCAGTCCTACGCCCTGTGGCCGCACATGACCGCGTTCCAGAACGTCGCCTACCCGCTCGAGAGCAAGCGCGGCGGCAAGGTCGGCAAGGACGAGATCGCCCGGCGCGTCCGTCGTGTGCTCGAACTGGTCGGCATCCCCGAACTCGAACGGCAGTACCCCAACCAGATGAGTGGCGGTCAGCAGCAGCGCGTCGCCCTGGCCCGCGCACTGGTCAACGGTGACGGCCTGGTGCTGTTCGACGAGCCGCTGTCCAACGTCGACGCCAAGGTGCGCGAACAGCTGCGCGTCGAGCTCGTGACGATGCAGCGCGAGCTCGGCTTCTCGGCCGTGTTCGTCACCCACGACCAGGTCGAGGCGATGGAGCTTGCGCACCGCATCGCGGTGCTGCGCAACGGCCGCGTCGAGCAGTTCGCGCCGCCGCGGGAGGTCTACGAACGCCCGTCGACCCGGTACGTGGCCAACTTCATCGGCACGACCAACGAGCTGGTCGGCACCCTGCGCGAGCGTTCGGCCGACGAGGTCGTGGTCGAGACCGCGCTCGGCGCGGTCGTCGGCGTCCCCTCGCCCACGTCGCTGGACGCCGGCACCGAGGTGGCGGCGCTGTGGCGTCCGGAACGCTGCCGACTCACCCTGGAGGAGCCCGACACGGTCAACCGTTGGCGGGCACGGGTGCAGGCGTCGATGTTCGTCGGCTCCCACACCGAGTACCTGGTGCAGGTCGGCGACCGGCGGTTCCGGACCTGGAGCGCGGACTCGGACTCGTGGCAGTCCGACACCGACGTGTGGCTGTCCGTCGCCCCGCAGCACGTCCGCGTGCTGGACGCGGGGACGCCCGCGGCCTGAGTTGCTCCGGCCGCGGCCTGGGCGGGTTAGGTCGCGGCGCGGGCGACGAAGCGCATCGGCACGGAGTTGGTGCCCCATTCGGCCCACTTGGCCATCACGATCTCGCCGTTGCGCTCGAAGTGGGAGCTGCGGCGCAGCGCCTCCTCGAGGGTGATGGTGAACATCATCCGCGCCAGGGGCGCGCCCGGGCAGGTGTGGGTGCCGGCACCGAATGCGATGTGGTCCTTGAGGTTCGGACGGTGCAGGCGGAACTCCTCGCCGTCCTCGAACACGGCCTCGTCGCGGTTGGCCGACGTGTAGACCAGCGAGATCGGTTCGTCCTTGCGGATCAGGGTGTCGCCGATCACGACGTCCTCGCGCGAGGTCCGTGCCATGCCCCGGTAGGGCGTGTACAGGCGCAGGAACTCCTCCACGGCGGCCGGCACCAGACTCAGGTCTTCACGTAGCTGACGCTGCAATTCGAGGTCCTGTGCGAGGTGGACGAACATCGTGCCGATGAAGACGCTGGGGGCCACCATGCCGGTGACCAGCAGCTGGCGGACACAGCCGAGCACCAGGTCGGGGGGCAGGGGCTCGCCTTCGAACTCGCCGGCGAGCAGCGCCGTCGTGAGGTCGTCGGCCGGGTCCATGGGCGCGCGACGACGTTCCTCGATCACCTCGGCGGCGATCTCGTACAGGCGGCGGCTGAGCCGCTTCACCTGCTCGTCGTCGACGACCTGGATGGCGGCGACGTAGGCGGCGCTGACCTCCTTGATCAGCTCCGACAGCTCACGCGGCAGGTTGAAGAACGCGGCGAACACGTGCGCCGGGAACTTCTGGGCGTAGTCGACGGCGATGTCGAAAGTCTCGCCCTGGATCAGCCGGTCGAGCAGGTCGACGGCGAAGGTGCGGACGACGGGTTCGAGCTGGGCCATCTTCTCGCGGGTGAAGAACCGATTGATGATGCGCCGGTAGGCGGTGTGCTCCGGCGGGTCGAAGTGCAGCGGTGGCCGTCGCCCAGTGAAGGCGAACTTCGGGACCGTGTTCTGCACCGACGTCGTGAACCCGTCCACGTCGCGCAGGACGCGCGTGACGTCCTCGTAGCGGAGCAGCGCCCAGAAGCCGTCGTAGCTCTGACTGCGGGCGACCGGGCAGGTCCGCCGCATCTCCCGGTAGAGCTTGTGCGCGCTGGTGAACGTCTCGGGGGCGAGTGGGTCGAGGTCGTGCCGCTCCCGTGCCCGGTCCGCGCTGCCATTGGTGTTCGTCATCGCGAGTCTCCCGCCTCGACCACCGATCATAAAGCAAAAACTTGACGGGGGTCCACTTTTGTGTCAAAGATTTCGGTCGCGGGAGTGGCGGGAGGCGAGGTTGCAGCGACACGGGCGTGGTGGTGTCGCCGGGCGTTCCCCGCTGCCGGTGAGCATGCTGGTGTCGATTAGCGGCGCGGCGCCGGCCATTGCGGTCCCGGCGCTCTACCCACGCATCGTCGTCGACCTGCCCGGCCTCACCCCGCAGCTGCTCGGCATCGCCACGACGGCGTTCTTCGCGCTCTCCTCGGTGACGGCCCCGCTCGGCGGGCGGCTGGCCGACCGCCTCGGTGGCGGCCGCGGCGTGCAGGTGTCGGCGGCCGGTTCGCTGCTCGTGCTCGTTGCGATCGCCGTGGCCCCCACCCCGGCCGCCCTGCTCGCGGCGATGACGGCCGCGGGCGTGGTCCACGGCTTCGGGCTCACGGTCTCGTCCCTGGCATTGAGCTCGGCCCTGTCCGGCGCGAGTGCGGCCACGCAGTTCGGTATCAAACAGAGCTCGATCCCTATGGCGTCGCTGCTCGCGGGGGCCGGATTGTCGCTCGCCGCCGGGGTCTCGTGGCGGGTGGTGCTGAGCGCCTTCGTCGTCTTCCCGGCCGCCGCGTGGGGGCTGCGTCCGCCGCCCGAGGTCGGTGGACGGCTGGCCGTCGGTGCCGCTCCACCGTCGCGCCATGTGTTGAACGCCCGCCTCGTGCGGCTGCTGGCCGTCGCCGCGCTCGCCGGGTTCGGGGTCTCGAGCCTGGCCACCTTCGGCGTGCTGAGCCTCGTGCGCAGCGGCTGGTCCGAGGCCGCCGCCGGCACCATCTACGCCACGGCGGCCGTGGTCTCGCTATGTTCGCGGGTCCTCGTCGGCGCCGTCGCGGACCGACGTGGGGACTCCGCGATCGCCATCGCCGGGGCGCTGCTGCTCGCCGGTGCGGTGGGTTTCGGGCTGCTCGGGGCCGGTGGCCGGGCCGCGGCGGTCGTCGGTCTGCTGCTCGCCTACGGGCTCGGCTGGAGCTACACGGGGTTGATGATGTTCGCGGTCGCACGTGCGAACCCCGGACGTGTCGCCCGCGCGACCGGCTGGCTCCAGGCCGGTGCGGCGGTCGGCATCAGCGCGGGTCCGGCGTTGTTCGGGTTGGTCGAGAAGACGGCAGACCCGGGTGCTGCGTGGTGGACGATGGCCGCCTGCAGCGGCCTCGCCGGCCTGCTCGCGATCCTGAGACGGGGACGGGGTGTTGCCGGCCGGGCCGACGCCAGCGTCGTCGCCGACCCGACACGGGCTGAGCGCCGATGACGTCGCCGTCCCCCGTCACCGTGCCGGAGCCCGACCTCCCCGTCGTCGCGGTCGTGGGCGAACGGCTTCCCCGCGCTCTGCCCGTCGCCGCCGGCGTGACGCCACTCGAGGTCCTCGGCGGGCCGTCGCTCGCCGGAGGATGGGCGGCTGCTGCGACCGCACGGTCCGCGCCGACCCTCCCCGACGCCGAGGCGGTCGTCGACCACCTGCTGGGACTGGCCGACGCCGGCGACGTTGCCGGACTGCTGCTCGGCCACGGCCCCGCCCCGATGCCACGGGCGTTCGCGATCCTGCGCGAGCTCGCGCGTCGGGAGCCCGGCCGGCTGCCGCCCCTGCACTTCCTCGACCTGCTGACGCTGCCGCACCCGACGACCACGCACTACAACCGGCGCCGACTGCAGGCGGCGGGCGCCTGGCTCGGGACCCTCACGGGCGTCCGTCCGACCGACACGGCCCTGGCCCGGGCCATCGAGCAGGAGACGGCCGAGGCCGGCGCGCTCGCGGCCCGCGACGCCGCCCGCTCCAGGGACGATGTCGGGGCGCCGGACGCGACGCGGGTGTTCCTCTCGGGCGCGCCGTTCGGCCCCCGGCTCCTCGACGACCTGGCCCGGCTCGGCTACCGGGTCGTCGGGGACGAGCCGACGGCCGCGACCCTGAGAATGTTCGCCGGCGGGGGCGACGGCGTGTCCGATCCGTGGGAGGTGCTGGCCCGCCGCTGGCAGCTCGCCGACTCCCCGTCCGGGCGCACGGCGGGCCGGTCCCGGGCCCTGTGGCTGGCCGACATCGCCCGAGATCGTGACAGCCACCTGCTGGTGCACGTGACGTCGCCGGTCGACGAGTCGGGACCGTGGCTGGTGCCCTGGCTGGTCGACGCGCTCGCCGGCACCGCGACGTCCGTGGTCGTCCTCCACCTCGACGACGTCGCCGGAGGCGTGGACGCCGAGGCGGCCGGGCAACTCGAGGCCGCCGCGCGCGGCAACGGCAGCCCGCCGGTCGTCGGTTGGGCCCCTGCACCCGTCCGGCGCGCGCCGGGCCGACGTCGTCGGGCCGTGCTGGCCAGCGGCGAGGACGCCGGGACCCATCAGCGGCAGTGGTTCGCCGACCTGCGGCGGCGGGTGGAGGACGGCGATCCCTTCGTGGTCGTCGGCGCGGACGCACCGCAGGAGATCCTGCGGGCGATGGATGTGCCGTACGTGGTCACGCAGTGGTGGTCGTCGATCGTCGCGGCGAAGCAGGCGACGGGACGCTACGCCCGGGCTCTGGCCGCCCGCGGCTACCCGACCGACGTCGAGCCCTACAGCGCGCAGGGCTTGGCGGCCGCGGTCGTCGGACCCGACGACGAGGCGCCGTGGGGCGGGCTGCCGACACCCGACGTCGTCGAGGCCACCCTGGGGACTCCGGCCACCTACGACCTCTACGACGCCTGGGCGGGGGAGACGGGCGCGGAGTTCCTGGCCTTCGAGCGCTCCACCGACGTGCGGGGGTCGGTCGACGAGCCGTGGTGGGACCTGCTACCGCACCACTGGTACGACGTCCTCGAGCCGGTCCGGCTCGACCTGCTCGAGGGGGAGCTCCGCGCGGCCGTCGGTCGGCTCGAGCGACGGACGGGCCGGCGGTTCGACCCGGACCGTCTCCGGGCGGTCATGGATCTCGTCAACGAGCAGGCCGAGCACTACCGGGCGACACGCGACCTGATCGCCCGCACCAGGCCGGCGCCGGTGTCGGTCGCAGACACCATGCCCGCGACGATGGTGCCCCAGTGGCACCGGGGGTCGACGTGGGGACGCGACGCCGCCGCCGCTCTTCACGAAGAGGTCCGCGCCCGCGTCGAGGCGGGGCAGGTGGCCTGTGACGGCGAGCGGCTGCGCCTGCTGTGGGCGGGGCGCGGGCTGTGGGGTGACCTCGGCTTCTACCAGCAGCTCGAGGCCAGCCACGGTGCCGTCTTCGTGTGGTCCATGTACCTCGGTCTCGCCGCCGACGGCTACCTGCGCTACGTCGGCGACCACGATCCGCTGCGCGCCCTGGCGGCCCGCTTCCTCACGATGGGTGACGAGCTGCGCTTGCCGGGGTGGGCCGGCCCGTGGCACGTGAAGGAGGCGCGCACGCACGGCGTCGACGGTGCCGTGGCGATCGACGACGCCGATCCGTTCGTCGTGGCCGACCTACGAGCGGCGGGCATCCCGACGCTGCAGCTTCCGGTCGACAACATGGGCTCGACCAACGCCCCCGCCGTCACCGCCGCGCTCACGCGGTTCGTCGAGGACCTCGCCACTGGCGAGCACGACCCCTACCTCTAGGGGGTGGGCCGAGACCTGAGAGCACGGCCCGGGAGCGAGAGCCGGGAGCACGACCTGGAGCAAGACCTGGAGCGGGGCCGGGAACACGGATGGGAGAGCCATGGGAACGCACGTCGAACACCCCTCGATCTTCGGACGCCTACGCGTCGCCCTGACGGCGGGCATCGCCGTCGCGCTCGCACTGATACCGCTCGCGGTCGCCGCGCCGGCCAGCGCGCAGACCGCCTCGGAATCCGGCGTCGCGGGCGTCCTGCCGGACGGAACCCGCTACGGGTTCATCCGTCCGCCCGACTGGAACGGCACGCTGCTGCTCGACCCGGACTTCATGGGCTTCGTGGGTGGCAGCGTCCCACCCACGCCGACCGGTGCGAACCGGTGGCTGCTCGACGCGGGGTACGCGATCGGTGGGACGAGCCGACTGCCGACTCTCGATCGCGTGCAGTCGAGCGTGGCCGCGCTGCTGTCGGCGGCGGACCTCTTCACCGAGGAGTTCGGGGCGCCACGGCGAACCGTCGTCACCGGAAGCTCGCTCGGCGGGTTCACGGCGCGAGCTGCGGTCGAGGCCGCTCCCGAGCGTGTGGACGGGACCGTCGCGTTCTGTGGCGGCGGTGCCGGTGTCGTGGCCGGCTGGAACCAGAAGCTCGACGCAGCCTTCGTCGCCAAGACGCTGCTCGCCGACGGTGACGACGGCCTCGAGTTGGTCGGGATCGGCAACGCCAACGCGGCCACCGCCGCCTGGAACGCGCTGGTCGAGGAGGCCGCCTCGACCCCCGAGGGACGCGCCCGGCTCGCCCTGGCGGCCGCCGTTGGACAGATGGCGACGTTCGCCGACCCGGCGATGCCACAGCCGGAGGCCCGCGACTTCGACCTCCAGCTCGAGCACCAGATCGCCACCTTCCAGCTCTTCGTGCGGCCCAGCATCCGGGCCACGATCGAGTCGGTTGCCGGCGGCAACATCTCGTGGAACCACGGGGTCGACTACCGACAGGCACTGGCCCGTTCCGGCGGACGACCGCTGGTCGACCGCGTCTACCGAGCGGCCGGACTCGACCTGAACGCCGATCTCGACGTCCTGGCCGAGGCGCCCCGTGTGGCTGCGGATCCGGATGCGGTCGCCTGGGCCGAGGACAACGTCGCCTACACCGGGGACACCGGGGGTCGTCCCGTCCTGACGCTCCACACGGCCGGTGACCGTTCCGAGTCCACGGCATTCGACGACGCCTACGCCCAGGCGTTCCGTGCCGCCGGCGCCAACGCCCTGCTCCGTCAGGCGTGGGTCGAACGGGCCGGACACTGCAGCTTCACCCAGGCCGAGCGTCTGGCTGCGGTGCTGACGCTCGTCGAGCGGATCGAGACGGGGCGGTGGGCCGCTGCTGCGAGCCCGTCCGGATTGAACGACCTGGCGGCGCGGCTCGACGCCGGCTCGCCGCTGGATTTGGGCACGGCCGCGTTCTTCCGCCCTGCGCCGCAGCAGTTCCTGCGGCCGTGGGACGGCAGGCACATCGGTGGCTACGTGCCCTGGGTGAACTGAACCCGGCCGCTTGGTGACGCGGCGGCTGTCGACCTCTTCGTCGACAGCCGCCGCGCGGTCGGTCAGGCCGGTTCGACGCGGAGCGGCACGCCGAGGGTGCCCCACTCGGGCCAGCGGGTCATCGTCACCTCGCCGTCGAGTTCGATGCTCCGGGTGGTCGTGAGCAGCTCCTCGAGCGCGGTCTGCAGCATCAGGCGTGCCAGCGACTCGCCGGCACACCGGTGGGGTCCCAGCCCGAAGGCGATGTGCCGGTCGATGTTCGGACGGTTCAGCACGAACATGTCCGGGTCGTCGAACACGTCCTCGTCACGGTTGGCCGAGGCGTAGACGAGCGCTATCGGTTCGCCCGGCTCGATGGTGCGGCCGCGGACGGTCACCTGACGGGTCGCCGTGCGTGCGAAGCCCCGGTAGGGCGTGAACAACCGCAGGTACTCCTCGATCGCGGCCGGCAGCAGCGCGCGGTCCTCGCGCAGCTGCTGCTGCAGCTCAGGGTGCTGGGCCAGGTGGGCGAACATGGTGCCGATAAAGACGCTCGGCGCGATCATGCCGACGACGATCATCTGCCGGATCGTCCCGAGCACCAGGTCGGACGGCAGCGGTTCGCCCTGCCACTCCTTGGCGAGCAGGGCGCTCGTCAGGTCCTCGTCGATCGGCAGTGGCTGTTCGGTGCGCATGCGGATGATCTCGCGCGCGATCTCGTACAGCTCGATGCTCGTGGACTTAACGAGCTCGTCGCGTGCCTCCTGCAGTGCCCGGTTGTAGCGGGCGGTGACCTCGCGGATCTGCAGGCCGAGGTCGACCGGCAGCCGGAAGAACTCGGCGAACACGTGGCCCGGGTAGCGGTGCGTAAAGGCGTCGCACAGGTCGCCGCCGCCGGCGGCGACGTACGGGGCCAGCAGTTCGGCGGCGATGCGCTGGACCGTCGGCTCGAACCGGCGCACCTGCTCGGGGGTGAAGAACCGGTTGATGACCTGACGGTAGGGGGTGTGCTCCGGCGGGTCGAGGTGCAGCGGAGGGCGCCGACCGGTGAACGCGACCTTGGGGACGACGTTCTGGACCGAAGTGATGTAGGTCTCCGGTGCGGTCAAGGCCGCGACGACGTCGTCGTGCCGGAGCATCGCCCAAAAGCCGCCGAACGCGTCGCTGTGCGCGACCGGGCAGGTCTGCCGCAGCCGGGCGAACTCCTCGTGTGCCGAGGTCAGGTCCTCGGGCGCCAGCGGATCGAGCTCGCTGGGGCCGGCGTCGGCGGGCATCACCATGTGCGTTCTCCCTCGACCGCCAGATACGCGTCAATCACGTGACGGCCAATACGATTCTGCCACAGTTTTCCGACGCCGGCCAGCAGTCAGATCGGGAGCCCGACGTAGTTCTCGGCGAGGTTGGCGCGTGCCACCTCGAGGTCCTCGAGCAGTTCGAGCTCGGCCTGCTGGAGTTGGAAGTCGAACGCGTCGGTGTCGGGGAACCGGTGCATGACGGTGGTCATCCACCAGGAGAACCGCACGGCCTTCCACACCCGCCGCAGCGCGGTGGCGGAGTACTCGTCCAGGCCGGTGGTGGTGCCCGAGGCGTAGTGGTCGACCAGCGCCCGCCAGAGGTAGACCACGTCGCTCATGGCCAGGTTCAGGCCCTTGGCGCCCGTGGGCGGCACGATGTGGGCGGCGTCGCCCGCCAGCAGCAGCCGGCCGTAGCGCATCGGTTCGGCGACGAAGCTGCGTAGGGGGGCGATCGACTTCTCGATCGACGGGCCGGTCACCAGCTTCTCGGTCGTCTCCTGCGGGAGTCGGGCGACGAGCTCGGACCAGAAGCGGTCGTCTGACCAGTCGTCGGGGGAGTCCTCGAGCGGTGCCTGGACGTAGTAGCGCGACAGGTTCTCGTTGCGCATGGAACACAGCGCGAAGCCGCGCTCGTGGTTGGCGTAGATCAACTCGTCGGACACGGGCGGCGTCCGCGACAGGATCCCGAGCCAGCCGAACGGGTAGACGCGTTCGTAGGTGGTCAGCACGTGGGCGGGGATGGCCGCACGGGACGGGCCGTGGTAGCCGTCGCAGCCGGCGATCCAGTCGGCCTCCAGCCGGTGTTCGACGCCGTCCTTGGTGTAGGTCACCACCGGCCGGTCACCGTCGACGTCGTGCAGAGCGACGTCCTCGGCCTCGAAGACGATGGCGCCGTCGTGCGCTTCGACGGCGTCGTACAGGTCGTGCTGCACCTCGGTCTGCCCGTACACCGTCACCGAGCGCCCCGTGAGGGCGGTGAAGTCGATGCGCAGTCGGCGGCCACCGAACGCGAGGTAGACGCCCTCGTGCTCGAAGCCTTCGCGATGGAGTCGCTCGCCGAGTCCCGCCTCGGTCAGGGTCTGCACGCTGCCGTGCTCCAGGACGCCGGCGCGGATGCGGGACAGGACGTAGTCGCGGCTGCGCCGCTCCAGGACGACGGATTCCACGCCGTGCCGGCGCAGCAGGTGCGACAGCAGCGACCCGGCGGGCCCGCCACCGATGATCGCGACCTGCGTGCGGTGCGTTCGCTCGCTCATGACTACCTCCAGGATCCGGCGGCCGGTCAGGTCGGACGGTTCGCCAGCGCGTGTTCGATGTCGGCCACCGCGCGCAGGAGCGCGGGCACGAACCGCTGCTGCAGTTCCTGCTTGCCGGTGCGGTTGACGTGGGTGCTCACGTTGACGGCGGCCACGG
This sequence comes from Egicoccus sp. AB-alg2, assembly GCF_041821065.1. Classification (NCBI taxonomy): domain Bacteria; kingdom Bacillati; phylum Actinomycetota; class Nitriliruptoria; order Egicoccales; family Egicoccaceae; genus Egicoccus; species Egicoccus sp. AB-alg2. The sequence goes on from NZ_JBGUAX010000004.1 coordinate 202,170, forward strand.
TGCGGCCGGTCGCATCCCGCAGCGGTGCCGCGATCGAGCGCACGCCGAGCTCGAGTTCCTGGTCGACCAGCGCATAGCCCCGTTCGCGGACCTCCGCCAGCCGCGCCCGTAGTGCCTCGAGACCCGTGACGGTCCGTGGGGTCGGCTCGCGACGGTCGCTGCGGTCGAAGATCGCGGCCACTTCGTCGTCGGGCAGCGCCGCGAGCAGGGCTCGCCCGAGCGAGGTGCGGTAGGCGGGGAACCGCGTGCCGAGCCCGATCGACACCGTCATCACGCGCTTCGCCGGCACGCGCGCCACGTAGACGACCTCGGTGTCGTCCAGGACGCCGACGGAGGAGGCCTCGTTGACCTGCTCGCTCAGCTTCTCCAGGTACGGCAGCGCCAACTGGGGGACGCCGAACGAGGACACGTAGGCGTAGCCGAGGTCCAGGACACGCGGGCTCAGGGCGAACCGGTCGCCGACCCGCCGCACGTAGCCGAGTTCCTCGAGGGTCATCAGGAACCGTCGGGCCGTGGCCCGGTTCAGGTCGGTGGCGCGGGCGACCTGCGCCAGGGTCTGTTCGGGGGCCTCGGCGGTGAAGCTGCGGATCACGCGCAACCCGCGCTCGAACGACCGGACCGACTCGCTCATCGGGCGCCGGGCCGGTTGACACCTCGCGAGGTGACTGCTTGCATGACGTTCGTTCCGTGAACATAGGTTCGCAGTGCGAACGCAACGCTAGCACGGCGGTCATCGACGGAACAAGGGTGACGAGGCGAGATCCGCGGGACACGAAGGCTCCACCGTGACCGACCAGCGCGCTGAGCACGGGATGCGGGTGCGACGTGCGGTCCTGGGTGACGAGCACGTGGACCGGGCCGTCGCGGCGACCACCGATCTGGACGCGCCGTTCCAGGACTACATCACCGGGGCGGCGTGGGCGGACGTCTGGGGCCGCGAGGAGCTGGATCGCCCCACCCGCAGCCTGGTGACGCTGGCCCTGCTCGCCGCACTCGGACACGAGCGCGAGTTCGAGATGCACCTGCGGGCCAGCCGCAACACGGGCGCCACCCCCGAGCAGATCCGCGAGGTGCTGCTGCACGTCGCGCTCTATGCCGGGGTCCCGGCCGCCAACACCGCGTTCGCAGCGCTCAAGCGGGTCCTGGGAGCGGGATCCGCCGACGACGAGGGAGCATCGTGAGCTCGACCGACGCCCGCTACCGCCCACGCGACGCGGGGGCGAACCCGCCGCTGGACCATCCCGACTACGGCTCGACCCGCACCCGGCATCCGAAGCAGCCGCCGGTGCCGCTCGAGCACACGTTGTCGGAGGTGACCGGGCCCGGGCCGGCGCTCGCGGACGTCCTGCCGGAGGACGCGGACCTGACGACCAACGCCGGCACCGGTGCCGAGGCGATGGGTGAGCGGATCATCGTGACCGGTCGCGTCGTCGACGAGGACGGCACACCGCAACCGAACACGCTGGTCGAGATCTGGCAGTGCAACGCGGCCGGCCGCTACATCCACGAGGGTGATCAGCATCCGGCCCCGATCGACCCCAACTTCATCGGCCGCGGCCGGTGCCTGACCGACGAGGACGGCACCTACCGGTTCCTGACCATCAAGCCGGGCGCCTATCCGTGGCGCAACCATCCCAACGCCTGGCGGCCCGCCCACATCCACTTCTCGCTCTTCGGACCGGCGCTGGTGACGCGACTGATCACTCAGATGTACTTCCCCGGCGATCCCCTCCACGAGCTCGACCCGATCATGGGCTCGATCCCGAGGGAGCACTGGCACCGGCTGATCGGCGACTACGACCACTCGATCACCCAGGAGGAGTGGGCGCTCGGCTACCGCTTCGACATCGTCCTGCGTGGTCCCGACGCGACCCCCTTCGAGGCCGGCGGCGCAGGAGCACTGGCATGAGCGCGACCGAACCGACCCCCGAGTTGCTGCCGCAGACCCCGTCGCAGACCGTCGGGCCGTTCTTCCACTACGCGCTCACCGAGGAGCCGATCGACCGTCTCGATCCCGACGGGCAGGCCGGCCAGGCGATCGTCGTGCACGGCACCGTCCGCGACGGCGCGGGCGACCTCGTGTGCGACGCGATGATCGAGGTGTGGCAGGCCGACGGCGGCGGTCGCTACCGCCACCCCGCCGACGGTCGGTCGGCCGACGTGCCGAGCTCCTTCATCGGCTTCGGCCGCGTCGCCACCGCGAAGGAGACCGGCCAGTTCGCGGTCGCGACCGTGATGCCGGGCACCGTCCCGGGACGTGACGGCACGGTGCAGGCCCCCCACCTGAACGTGCAGATCTTCGCCCGCGGCCTGCTCAGTCACCTGCACACCCGCATCTACTTCGAGGGTGCGGCCGCCAACGACGCCGACCCGGTGCTCGCCGGCATCCCGCCCGAACGGCGGCACACGCTGCTCGCCCGGCCGGACGGTGAGCAGGACGGCCTGCCCCGCTACCGGTTCGACGTGGTCCTCCAGGGCGAGGACGAGACCGTCTTCTTCGACGCCTGAGGAGCGATGCCCCATGGCCGACATCGTCTCCCTCGCCGACGCCATCGCCACGCACGTGCGCGATGGCGACACGGTCGCGATGGAAGGCTTCACACACCTCATCCCGTTCGCCGCCGGGCACGAGATCATCCGGCAGGGCCGGCGCGGCCTGACCCTGATCCGGATGACGCCGGACCTGATCTACGACCAGCTCATCGGTGCCGGCTGCGCCAGCAAGCTGGTGTTCTCGTGGGGTGGCAACCCCGGGGTGGGCTCCCTGCACCGCCTGCGCGACGCGGTCGAGCACGGCTGGCCGAACCGGCTCGAGCTCGAGGAGCACAGCCACGCGGCCATGGCCGCCGCCTTCCACGCCGGTGCCGCCGGCCTGCCGTTCGCGATGCTGCGCGGCTACGCAGGTTCCGACCTGCGGCGCGTGAATCCCAACATCCGCACGGTCACGTGCCCGTTCACCGGCGAGGAACTCGCGGCCGTGCCCGCGCACCGGCCCGACGTCAGCATCGTCCACGCCCAGCGGGCCGACCGGCAGGGCAACGTGCTCGTCGAGGGCATCGTGGGGGTGCAGAAGGAAGCCGTCCTGGCGGCCCGACGGTCGGTCGTCACAGTCGAGGAGGTCGTCGACGACCTCGCCGCACCCAGCCCGAACTCCGTCATCCTGCCGTCGTGGGCCGTCGACGCGGTGGCGGTCGCACCCCGCGGCGCCGCACCGTCGTACGCGCACGGCTACTACGACCGGGACAACGCCTTCTACCGCGCATGGGACGCGATCTCGCGAGAACGCGAGACGTTCGAGGCCTGGATCGACGAGCACGTGCTGGCGGCCGGCATGATCGGCCCGAGAGGAGCGTCGGGATGAGCGCCTACACCTCCGACGAGCTGATGACGGTCGCGGCGGCCCGCGCACTGCGCAACGACGACGTCTGCTTCGTCGGCATCGGTGCGCCGTCGGCCGCCTGCAACCTCGCCCGGCTCACCCACGCGCCCGACATCGTGCTCATCTACGAGTCGGGCACGCTGCAGACGCGGCCTGAGGTGCTCCCACTGTCCATCGGCGACGGTGAGCTGTGCGAGACCGCGTTGACCACCGTGCCGGTCGTGGAGATGTTCCAGTACTGGCTCCAGGGCGGGCGCATCTCCAAGGGTTTCCTCGGCGGCGCGCAGATCGACCGTTTCGCGAACATCAACACCACGGTCATCGGTGAGTACGACCGTCCGAAGGTGCGCCTGCCCGGCGGTGGTGGTGCGCCGGAGATCGCCGGCTCGTGTGGCGAGGTGCTGATCACGGCCAAGCACTCGCCTCGGACCTTCGTCGACGCGGTCGACTTCGTCACCTCCCTCGGGCACGGCAGCGGGCCCGACGCCCGGCGTGCGGCCGGGCTCACGACCGCCGGTCCGGTGCTGGTCATCACCGACCTGTGCCTGCTGGCACCCGACGCGCAGACCCGCGAGCTCGTGGTCACGTCACTGCACGAGGGCGTCACCCGTGAACAGGTGGCCGAGGCGACGGGCTGGCCGGTCCGCTTCGCCGACGAGGTGGCGACCACCCCGCCGCCGAGCGACGAGGAGCTCCGGGTGCTGCGCGACCTGCACGAACGCACGGAGCAGGCCCATGCCGGCAGCTGACCACGGCTGGTCCGACGGCCTGCTGGAAGCCGGTCTCGGCGACGCCGAGGTGGCCGCGGCCGTCGGTTGGCCGGCACGCGTCCGCCGGATGGTCGAGGTGGAGGCGGCGCTCGGCCGGGCGCTCGCGACCGCCGGGGTCGTGCCGGCAGAGGCCGGCGAAGCGATCGCCCGCGCGTGCGACCCGGATCGGGTGGACCTCGTCGCCCTGGCGCGGCAGGCGGCTCGGGCGCCGACGCCCGTGATCCCGCTGGTGGCCGCGCTCGTCGAGCAGGCCGACCCGCTGGCAGCGTCCTGGCTGCACCACGGCGCGACCAGCCAGGACGTGGTCGACACGGCGACGGTGCTGCAGTTGCGCGACGCCCTCGACCTCCTCGACGGTCGGCTGGCCGCGGTCGCGGAGCACGCCGCCGTCCTCGCCCGCCAGCACCGCGACACCGTGATGGCGGGGCGGACGCTCGGTCAACAGGCGGTACCGACGACCTTCGGCCTGCTCGCGGCCCGTTGGGTCGGTGCGCTCGACCGCCGTCGACAGCAGTTGGCTGCGCTCCGGCCGCGTCTGCTCGTGGTCCAGCTCGGTGGTGCGGCCGGCACCCGTGCGGTCTGGGGCGAGCGTGCCGACGCCGTCGTCGATGCGCTGGCGGACGAGCTCCGGCTGACGGTGCCGGAGCTGCCCTGGCACGCGGAGCGGGACCGCATCGCCGAACTGGCGGGCGCGCTGTCGGCGGTGGCCGCCGTCGTGGGGACGGTGGCGACCGATCTCGTGCTGCTCGCGCAGAACGAGATCGGCGAGGTCGCCGAGGGCGCGGCCGCAGGACCCGGGTCGTCGGCGATGCCGCACAAGCGCAACCCCGTGCACGCCACGGGGGCGCGCGCCGCGGCCCGCCTGGCGCAGGGCGAGGCCCAGGTGCTGCTGGCGGCAGCAGCGAACCACGAGCTCGAACGCGCCGCCGGCGCCTGGCAGGCCGAATGGGTGGCCCTGCCGTCCGCCCTGGTGCGCACGGCCGGTGCGGTCGTCCGGGTGTCCGCGGCCCTAGTCGACCTCGACGTCGACGGCTCACGGATGCGGGACAACCTCGCGGCGAACCACGGACTGACCGCGTCCGAGGCCCTGTCCACGGTGCTCGTCCCCGCCCACGGACGACGTGACGCACAGGCTCTCGCCGGTGAGCTCGCCGTACGGGCCGTCGACGAGGGACGTGCGCTGGTCGAGGTCGCCGCCGCCGACGCCCGCGTCCACGCCGCCGTTTCGCCAGAGGAGTTGGCCGCCGCGCTCGAGCCGGCCGCCGTCACCGCCCTGGCCGGACCACTCGTGGACCGCGCCCTGGCCGCCCACGACCGCATCCGGACGTCCCTGGACCCGGCATGAGCGAACGGACGATCCGGACGCCGGAAGGCGTCGACCTGCACACCCGGGTCGACGGACCGCCCGAGGCCCCGCCCCTGCTGGCGATCAATTCGCTCGGTACCGACCTGACGAGTTGGGACGCCCAGGTCGCCGACTGGTCCGAGCGGTGGCGCGTGGTGCGCTACGACCAGCGCGGCCACGGTCGCTCCGGGGTCCCGGACGGGCCCTACACGATCGATCAGCTCGGGCAGGACGCGCTCGCCGTCCTCGACGCCAACAACGTCCAGCGGGCGGACGTCTGCGGCCTGTCACTGGGCGGCGTCGTCGCCCTGTGGTTGGCGGTCCACGCGCCCGACCGCGTCGACCGGGTCGTGCTCGCCGACACGGCCGCGCGCGTGGGGACCGAGGAGGGCTGGCGGCGACGCGCCGCCGTCGTTCGCGCCCAGGGCATGGACGCGGTCGTCGACCTCGTCCTCGGACGCTTCTTCAGCCCGGACTTCCGCGCGTCGGGCGCCCCGGCACTGGCCGCGGTCGAGGCCGGACTTCGCCGTGCGGATCCCGAGGGCTATGCGGCCAGCTGCGATGCCCTGGCTGCCGCGGACCTGCGGAGTGTCGTTGGCGAGGTGACCGCACCGTGCCTGGTCGTGGTGGGCACGGCCGACGAGGCCACGCCCCCGGACGATGCCCGGGAGCTGCGAGCCCACCTCCGTGACGGCGACTACGTCGAACTGCCCGGCGCCGGGCACCTGGCCAACCTCGAGCAGCCGGTGACCTTCACCCGGCTGGTCACCGACTTCCTCTCCCGCACACACGCTCCAGGAGACCTTCATGCGTGACGCCGTCATCTGCGAACCGCTGCGGACGCCCGTCGGCCGTTTCGGGGGTGTGTTGCGAGACGTACCGGCGCAGCAGCTGGCCGCCACGGTCGTCCGCGCGCTCCTGGAGCGCACGGGTCTCGATCCCGAGGCGATCGACGACGTGGTGTTCGGGCAGGGCTATCCGGGTGGCGAGGCGCCGGCGATCGGTCGGGTCGCGGCCCTCGACGCCGGCCTGCCGGTCGAGGTGCCGGGCCTGCAGGTGGATCGCCGGTGCGGGTCCGGGTTGCAGGCGGTGGTGGACGCCGCGATGCGGGTGCAGACCGGCATCGCCGAGGTCGTGCTGGCCGGTGGCGCGGAGTCGATGAGCCAGGTCGAGTTCTACACCGACCGCATCCGCTGGGGCGTCAAGGCCGGCGGCGTCGAGCTGTCGGACCGGCTGGCCAGAGCTCGTGTCACCGCGGGCGGCGAGCATCATCCGGTGCCCGGCGGGATGTTGGAGACGGCCGAGAACCTGCGCCGTGAGCGCAGCATCGAGCGGCAGCGGCAGGACGAGCTGGCGTTGCGGTCGCACCAGCGGGCCGTCGCCGCCCAGCAGGACGGTCGCTTCGCCGAGGAGCTCGTGCCGGTCGAGATTCCCCAGCGGAAGGGTGATCCGGTCCTCGTCGACACCGACGAGCACCCGCGCGCGGACACGACCCTGGAGGCGCTGGCGAAGCTCAAGCCGATCATGGGCCGCCAGGACGAGGGTGCGACGGTCACGGCCGGCAACGCCTCGGGGCAGAACGACGGCGCTGCGGTCTGCGTCGTGACCACGCCGGAGCGGGCCGCGACGCTGGGCCTGCGGCCGCTGGCGCGGCTCGTGACCTGGGCGGTCGCGGGGGTGCCGCCGCGGACGATGGGGATCGGGCCCGTGCCCGCCACCGCCCAGGCGTTGGGGCGGGCCGGACTGTCCCTGGCCGACCTGGACGTGATCGAGTTGAACGAGGCCTTCGCCGCGCAGGTGCTGGCGGTGACCGACGAATGGAAGCTCGACCCGATCGGTGACGAGCGGTTCAACCCCAACGGTTCCGGGATCTCGCTCGGTCACCCCGTGGGTGCGACCGGGGTGCGGATCCTGACCACGTTGCTGCGCGAACTCGACCGGCGCGAGGGTCGCTACGGGCTGGAGACCATGTGCATCGGCGGTGGTCAGGGCATGGCCGCACTGTTCGAGCGGCTGTCCTGATCGGTGCCCGGCAGGTCACGGGACGAGGTGTGCCATGAAGGTACTGGTGGGGGTGCTCGACACGCCCGAGGGACGGGCGGCGGTGGACGCTGCGGCCGACGAGGTCCGACGCCGCGACGGTGAACTGCACCTCGTCGTCCACGTGGCCAGCCCGAACGATGCGCAGGCGAGCCGCAGCTTCGCGACAGACCTCGAGGCAGCACGCGCACGGGCCGAGGCCGTGGCCGGCCCGCTGCGTGCGTCGGGGCTGGTCGCGACCGTCCACGCGCCCGTCGACACGGCGACCCCCGCGGAGGCGATCCTGCAGGTCGCCGACGAGCAGGACGTCGACCTCATCGTGCTCGGGCTGCGTCGGCGGTCGCGCGTCGGGAAGCTGGTGCTCGGCAGCAACGCGCAGGACGTGCTGCTCGGTGCGCCCGTCGCGGTGCTGGCCGTGAAGGCGCCCGTCGAGGCCTGAGAAGCGGCCGTGTCGGCTCGAGTGTGCGTGCAACCGCAAACGCCCACCGGGAGCGGGCCGAGCGGTCCCGGGCAGTGAGCGGGGGACTGCCCGCCGTCGCTGCTGGCGCCGCCGTGTCCGCTGGTACGAGGTGTGTCTCAGTCAGTCGCGCAAAAGCATGACAATGGCTTGACACATGTTCATGTCAGTGCATTGAATAGGCTCGGGGACGCACTCGGGAGGCACCCCGGAAACGGACGCGGTCCACGGCCGTGTCATCGACAGGGAGAGACGAGGCATGACTGGTCTTGCGAGACGTCCGCGGGCGACGCGAGCGGTGGCGGTCCTTGCCGCCTTGGCGTTGTTCGCCGTGGGTTGTGGTGGCAACGGGGACGACGGGACGGACGTCGGCACCGACCCCGCCGCGCCCGAGGAGGAGCCGGCGACCGAGGACGCGGGTACCGACGAACCCGACGCGGCCGACGGCGAGGGCGAGGCCGCGCCGGAGGACTTCGGTGACGCGGTGACGCTCACGTTCGGGCACCCGTTCCCGCCCACCGACCCGATGCAGGTCAACGTGTGGGAGCCCTGGGTCGAGGAGGTCCGCGAGGCCACGGGTGGCACCGTGGAGATCGAGATCCACGCGGGTGGCGCGCTCGCTCCCGCGCCGCAGGTGTACGAGAACGTCGTCGCCGGCGCGCAGGACCTCGGGTGGACCATGCCGGGCTACACGCCGGGGCGCTTCCCGATCACCCAGATCATCGAGGCGCCGTTCGTCTTCGACGGCGCCGTCGAGGGCACCGAGGTCGCGACCGAGTTGTACAACGAGTTCGAGGCCTTCCAGGAGGAGTTCGGCGACGTCAAGCTGCTGTCGCTGTGGGCGATGGACACGGGCGACCTCTTCACCCGTGACACGCCGGTGGAACGGCTGGAGGACCTGCAGGGCCTGACCATCCGCAGCCCGGCACCGCTGCAGAGCCAGGCGCTCGAAGCGATGGGGGCGAACGCGGTCGGCATGCCCGGTCCCGACATCTACGACGCCGTCGAACGCGGCGTCATCGACGGTTACAAGCTCGCCAACTCCGCCACGCGGGTGTTCGACCTCGGCGCGACCACCGGCTACCGCACGATCTGCAACTGCTACACCGGCGCCTTCGTGCTGGCGATGAACCAGCAGGCCTGGGACCGGCTCTCGCCCGCCCAGCAGGACGCCCTCGAGTCGCTGACGGGCGAGGGGCTGGCCATGCGACTCGCCGAGAACCACCAGGCGGCCGCGGACGAGACCGAGGCCACCTACTGGCCGGAGAACGGCGTGGAGTCCATCGAGCTGTCCGAGGAGGAATTCGGCCGCATGCGTGAGGCGGTCCAGCCGGTCTTCGAGCAGTGGGTCCAGGAGCGCGAGGGCGAGGGCGTCCCGGGGCAGGAGATGGCCGACCGGCTGTTCGAGCTGACGGGCGCCAACTGACCACGATCCGACGAGTCGAACCAGTGACCGCGATGACGACGGGCGAGCCCCCGCACCATGGCTGACAACCCCGATCCCGGCGGCGACCCGGCGGCAGCAGCGGCTGCCGCCGGCGCCCCCACCGGCGTGACGCTGCAGGAGCTGCGGCGTCAGCAGGGTGACCGGCTCGGCCGTGGGCTGGCCCGCGTCAACGCGGTGCTCCACGTGGCGGCCAGTGCGACCATGCTGGCGCTGCTGGCCTGGACGGTGACCGACATCATCGGCCGGGCCTTCCTCAACCGACCGTTGCGCGGCACCGTCGAACTGACCGAGCTCGCCGTCGTCGTCCTGGTCTACCTCGGACTCGCCCGCGTGGAGAACCAGGACGCCCACATCTCGGTGGACCTGTTCTACGTGCGGTTCGGCCGTCGCGGTCAACTCGTGTTGCGCACGATCGCGGGCGCCTTCAGCCTGGCCGTGGTCGCGGTCATGACCTGGCGGCTGTACGTCTACGCGGGGTCCCTGAGCGCCGGCGGCTACACCACCGGCATCCTGCGGGTGCCGTTGTTCCCGGTGGCGATGCTGGGCGTCGCCGGCGCCGCGATGTTCGGCCTGGCGATCCTGACGAACCTGCTCGTCGTCGTCCGTGCCCTCGTGCGGGGCCGTTGAGCATGGCCACGGAGCTCATCGGCCTCATCGGCTTCCTGGTCATGCTGCTGCTGATCGCGCTGCGCGTGCCCGTCGCTCTCGCGATGATCGGCGTGGCCGTCGTCGGCTACGCGTACATCGTCACGCCCGACGCCGCCCTGGCGCGGCTGGGCGCCGACGCCTTCCGGGGGGCGTCGCTCTACAGCCTGTCCGTCATCCCGTTCTTCATCCTGATGGGCATGCTGCTGGCGAACGCCAACCTCGGCCGCGACGTCTACGTGGCGCTCGACCGCTTCCTCTGGCGTGTGCGCGGCGGCCTGTCGGTGGCGACGATCGCGGCCTCGACGCTGTTCGCGTCCGTCAGCGGCTCGAGCATCGCGTCGGCATCGACGATGTCGCGCGTCGCCGTGCCGGAGATGCAACGGCACGGCTACGACGACGGGCTGTCGGCGGCATCGGCGGCCGTCGGCGGGACCCTCGGTTCGCTCATCCCTCCCAGCGCGCTGCTCGTGCTGTACGGCGTGCTGACCGCCGAGCCGATCGGGCAGGTCCTGATGGCGGGCCTGCTGCCCGGCCTGATGACGGCGCTGATCCTCATGCTCACCGCCTGGGTACTCGTCCGCCGGCGTCCCGCGCTGGCGCCGACGAAGACCGCACCGCCGAAGGTGTCGGTCGGCGGCGCGATCCGGCTGGTGTGGGCGGTGCCGGTGATCTTCGCCATCAGCATGGGTGGCCTGTACCTCGGCGTGTTCACGCCGACGGAGTCGGGCGCGGCCGGCGCCTTCCTGGCACTCGTGTACGGGGTGCTCACGCGCCGGCTGACGATGCGTCGCTTCTACGCGGCGGTCAGTGACACGATCAAGGTCAGCGCACAGATCTTCCTGCTGATGATCGCCGGTCAGGTCTTCGGCTTCTTCCTCGCGGTCACCCGCATCCCGATGTGGCTCGGGCGCACCATCAGCGAGATCGACCTGACGCCGTGGCTGGTGGTCGCGCTCATCTTCGGGATCTACTTCGCCCTGGGCGCGATCATGGACGAGATCGCCATCCTCGTCATCATGACGCCGATGATGTACCCCGTCGTCATCGACCTCGGCTACGACGGCGTGTGGTTCGGCGTCCTCACCATGATGATGCTGCTGACCGGCCTGCTCACGCCGCCGATCGGGTTGATCACCTTCGTGGTGTCCGGCCTCACGGGCATCTCCCTGAGCAAGGTCTTCCGCGGCCTGACGCCGTTCTGGCTCGCGCTGTGCGCCGCCATCCTGCTCGTCATCACCTTCCCGGCCATCGCGACGTGGCTGCCCGAACTCATGCGTTGACCCCCGTCCTCGACCCGAAGAGAAGGAAGCACCGTGACGTCACTCGACCTCCAGGACCGCGTCGTGATCGTGACCGGCGCGGGCGGCGGCCTCGGTCGCAGCCACGCGCTGTCGCTCGCGCAGCGGGGCGCACGCGTCGTGGTCAACGACCTCGCGGCCGGTGACGCCGACGGCCCGTCCGCCGCAGGGGTGGTGAAGGAGATCGAGTCCGGCGGGGGATCGGCCATCGCCGTCGAGGCCTCCGTGGCCGAGCGTGCCTCGGCGGCGTCGGTCGTCGAGCAGGCGCTGGACGCGTTCGGGCAGGTCGACGGCCTGGTGAACAACGCCGGGATCCTGCGCGACCGTTCGTTCGCCAAGATGACCGAGCAGGAGGTGCGTGAGGTCCTCGAGGTGCATCTGATGGGCGCCTTCCACCTCACCAGCGCCGTGTGGCCCCACTTCAAGGAGCAGGGCTTCGGCCGGATCGTCAACACCACCTCGCCGGCCGGGCTGTTCGGCAACTTCGGACAGGCCAACTACGCGGCGGCGAAGATGGGCCTGGTCGGCCTGACGAGGACGCTCGCGATCGAAGGCGCCCGCGCCGGCATCAACGTCAACGTGGTCGCGCCGCTCGCGGCGTCACGGATGACGGAGGCCATCCTGCCGCCCGAGGCCCTCGCGAAGCTCGATCCGGACCTGGTGGCCCCGCTGGTCACCTACCTGTGCTCGCCCGCCTGCACGCACACCGGTGGCGTGTTCACCGCCGGCGGGGGCTTCGTCGGACGGGTCGCGGTGACGCAGGGGCCAGGTGTGGTCTTCGACCGGGACCTGACGCCCGAGGACCTCGCCGACAAGTGGGACGAGGTGGTGCGCATGGACGGGGCCGTGGAGTTCGACGGCGGTGCCGCCGCGCAGGGCGACTGGGTCCTGGGCCGCATCTGACCGATCACGCGACGAAGACACGACAGCGACAGGAGTGACCATGGCCGAGGCGCGAATCGTCGAAGGCATCGAGGGGCTGCGCGCCCTGGTGGGACAGGAGATCGGCGCCACCGACTGGATGGAGGTGACGCAGGCGCAGGTCGACCAGTTCGCGGACGCGACCGGCGACCACCAGTGGATCCACGTCGACGTCGAGCGGGCCGCCGAGGGTCCCTTCGGCGGCACGATCGCCCACGGCTTCCTCACGCTCGCCCTGATCCCGCGGGTCCTGACCAGCGTCGTCGACGTCCGCGGTTTCTCCATGGTGGTCAACTACGGCCTCGACAAGGTGCGCTTCCCGGCGCCGCTGCCGGTGGGCGCGAAGCTGCGCGGCGTGGTGACCGTCGACGAGGTCACGGAGGTCGGGACCGGCGTGCAGGTCGCGTTCACCATCGCGTTCGAGATCGACGGCGCCGACAAGCCGGCCTGCGTCGCCCGCTTCCTCGAGCGGCGGTTCGTGTGACACCCACCCCTGCGGAGGCACCGTGACCACGCTGGACCTCGATGCCCTCGTCGCGATCGACGTGCACACCCACGCCGAGATCTCCGACGACGGCCATCCTTCGCTGAGCCCGGAATTGGAAGCCGGGAAGGCGGCCTACTTCAAGGCCGGCGTCCCGCAGCCCACCATCGACGAACTCGCCGCCCACTACCGCCAACGCCGCATCGCCGCGGTCGTGTTCACCGTGGACGCGCAGGCGGCGACGGGCCACCCGCCGATCCCCAACGAGGAGGTGGCCGCCGGCTGCGCCCGACACCCCGACGTGCTGATCCCGTTCGCGAGCCTGGATCCGCATCGCGGCCGGGCGGCGGTCGTGCAGGCCCGTCGGCTCGTGGAAGAGCACGGCGTGCGGGGTTTCAAGTTCCACCCGTCGCTGCAGGCCTTCTGGCCGAGCGACCGCATGGCCTACCCGCTGTACGAGGCGATCGCCGAGTTGGGCGTGCCGGCGCTGTTCCACTCCGGCCAGACCGGCATCGGGGCCGGTCTGCCGGGCGGCGGCGGGATCCGCCTGAAGTACTCCAACCCGATGGAGCTCGACGACGTCGCGGTCGATTTCCCGGAGCTCACCATCATCTGTGCCCACCCGTCGGTGCCCTGGCAGGACGAGGCACTCGCCGTGGCCACGCACAAGCCGAACGTCTACATCGACCTCTCCGGGTGGTCGCCGAAGTACTTCCCACCGCAGCTGGTCCGTCAGGCCAACTCGCTGCTCAGGCACAAGGTGCTGTTCGGCTCCGACTACCCCGTCATCACGCCCGACCGGTGGCTCGCGGACTTCGAGCAGTTGGACCTGAAGCCGGAAGTTCGCCCGCTGATCCTGAAGGACAATGCGATCCGGGCCCTGGGCTTGACGTGATGACGTCGTCGGCCCGCCACGCGGCCGATCCGCGGTGCGGGCGACCGGGGGGTGAGGGAGCGAACAGATGCGCAATCAAGGGCTGGGTTCGTGGCCGCGGCGGCGCGCACGCATCGGCGCCGACGACGTGGCCATCGTGCACGACGACGAGGGCTTGACCTACGGCGACCTGGACCGGCGCGTCCGGCGACTGGCCAACGCGCTGGCCTCGTCGGGGGTCGCCAGAGGTGACCGGGTCGCCTACCTCGGGCCCAATCATCCGGCTTTCGTGGAGACGTTGTTCGCCGCCGGCCTGCTCGGGGCCGTCTTCGTGCCGCTCAACACGCGACTGGCGCCCCGTGAGCTGGCCTACATGCTGCGCGACGCGCAGGTGCACACGCTGGTGACCGACGCCCGGTTGGACGACCTCACCCGGCCGCTGTTGGCGCAGGCACCCGTCGCGCACCACCTCGTCGTCGGTGCCGCGACGCCGGACGCGCGCGACTTCGAGGCCGCGCTGGCCGGCGGTCATGACGCCGTCGTCGACGAACCGGTCACCCTCGACGACCTCGCCATGATCATGTACACGTCGGGCACGACGGGCGAGCCGAAGGGCGTGATGCTCACCCACGGCAACCTCGCATGGAACACGTACAACGTCCTCATCGACGTCGACGTCTCCACCGACGAGGTGACGCTGGTCAGCGCGCCGCTGTTCCACACCGCGGCGCTCAACCAGACCTTCCTGCCCACCTTCGTCAAGGGGGGTACCAGCGTCCTGGTGGGGGCGTTCGACCCGGCCGCGACGCTGGACCTCATCGCCCGCCACCGGGTCACCTGGATGTTCGGCGTCCCCGCGATGTTCCAGGCCCTGACCCGGGTGCCGGGATGGGAGGACGCCGACCTGTCGTCGGTGCGGGCGGTCGAGGCCGGCGGTGCGCCCGTCCCCGAGGAGCTCATCCGCACCTACCAGGCCCGCGGCCTGACCTTCATGCAGGGCTACGGTATGACGGAAGCCTCCCCCGGGGTGCTGTTCCTGCGCGCCAAGGACAGCCTGCGCAAGGTGGGCTCCGCCGGGACACCGTGCTTCTTCGTGGACGTGGACGTGGTCGACGCCGAGGGCCGGTCGACCGCGCCGGGCGAGACCGGCGAGGTCCTGGTCCAGGGCCCCAACGTGATGGTCGGGTACTGGAACAAGCCCGACGCGACCGCCGTCGCCCTCGACGATGAGGGCTGGTTCCGATCCGGGGACGCGGCGGTACGCGACGACGAGGGGTACCTCGCCATCGTCGACCGCATGAAGGACATGTTCATCTCGGGTGGTGAGAACGTCTATCCCGCCGAGGTGGAGAACGCCCTGTACGAACACCCGGCCGTCGGCGAGGTGGCGGTCGTCGGCGTGCCCGACGACCGGTGGGGCGAAGTCGGCCGGGCCTACGTGGTGCTGCGCGAGGGGCACTCGCTGGACCTGCCCGAGCTCGAGCGCTACCTGGACGGTCGGTTGGCGCGCTACAAGATCCCGAAGTCGTTGGTGACGGTCGACGCGCTGCCCCGCAACGCCAGCGGCAAACTGCTGAAGAAGGAACTTCGCACGACGGTCACGGACGCCGACGTGTCCCGGTCCTGAGCTCGCCCGCGAATGCTGGCGATGAACTCCACCAGTCGGTCGGCCGTGGGTGGTGGTTGCAGCTCGGGCGGCGACTCATGCCGTTCGTGGCAGCGCCGACGACCGCCGCGGCGCTTGAACCGCCTGGCTCGTCCACCAGACCTCCGAGGGCGCTCTGCAGCGCCTCCTCCACGGTGCAGGGGCTCGTTCGGGGAGGCATTGATGACGTTCGTGCCGATCCCGGCGGCATCAGTAGCTGATGGACATCTCGAGCCGGCAGGAGTGCTGGTCGGTCACCGGACCCGGTGCAGCGCGCGCTGCGCCCGCCTTGGCTCGCCGGTGCTTGCTCCTGACGCGGCGTGAGGTCATAGGGTCGATCGAGCCGCGACGTGGGAGGTCCTCGGGTGGCAGCACATCGCATCGGTGAACTCGCCGAGGCTGCTGGGCTGACGGTCCGCACGCTGCACTACTACGAGGAGATCGGGCTCCTCGTCGCCTCCGACCGCACCGAAGCCGGTCATCGGTTGTACAGCCAGGCTGACCTCGAGCGTCTGTACCGGATCCGGTTGTTGCGACGGTTCGGACTGGCACTGGACGAGATCGGCAGAGCGCTGGATGACCCGGCATGGAGCTTGCGAGCCGCGATGAGTCGCCACCTCGGTGCGGTCGAGGAGCAGCTCCGAGCGGCCACCCGTCTGCGTGACCGCCTGGTCCGCGTGGTCGGCTCCGACGGCGCCGACGCCCCCCTCGATGCTGAGATGCTGGGACTCCTGGAGGAGATGACCATGTTCGCCACGACCATGCAGCGACGGATCTCGTTCCTGGTCTACCGGGACCTCGAGGCTGCCTACGGCTTCCTGGCCGAGGTGTTCGGGCTGGGGCCTGGCAGGCTCGATCGCACCGCCGAGGGCCGGGCCGTCCACGGCGAGGTCCATGCCGGCGACGGTGTGATCTGGCTCCACGGCGAGGACCCCGACTTCGGGCTGGCCTCGCCGGCGACGATCGGCGCGGCAACCTCGGGGGTCGCTGTCTTGGTCGATGACGTCGACGCGCACTGCGAGCGCACGCGAGCGGCCGGCGCCACGATCGTCCAGGAACCGGTCGACCAGCCCTATGGCTACCGGATCTACAGTGCCCGCGACAACGAGGGCGGCCTGTGGTCGTTCATGAAGCCCCTCGACTGAGCGGTCGGACGGGGGCGTCAATGCCCTAATCCTCGGCCAGGGCGATGAACTGGCGCGGCGTCAGCCCGGTCTTCTGCTCGATGTCGTCGAGGTATGGCTGGAAGCTCATCCGGTCTCCTGGTCGAGTGCTGCGGCGGGGCCGAGAGTCGACGGTCGACGATGGCGAAACTCGTCGGCGCCAACTGCGCAGTTGGATCGCGACGGCAGTCCTGCTGTCCGGCTGTTCCGGGATCGACGACGGGGCAAGTGAGCGCTTCCGAGCAGACTTCACCGCC
Source organism: Egicoccus sp. AB-alg2 (assembly GCF_041821065.1). Classification (NCBI taxonomy): domain Bacteria; kingdom Bacillati; phylum Actinomycetota; class Nitriliruptoria; order Egicoccales; family Egicoccaceae; genus Egicoccus; species Egicoccus sp. AB-alg2. The sequence goes on from NZ_JBGUAX010000004.1 coordinate 218,898, forward strand.
TGCATGGAAGACCGCGGCGTGCCACTCGAGACCGTGGATGCAGCCGTCACGCGCAACGGCGAACTCTAGATGCGTGGCTACAGCCACGACGGCGAGGAGGAAGGTGCAAGCGACCACGGCACCGACTGCGAGAACCTCCTTCTCCGCCGGCACGGGCTGACGCCCGGCTGAGCTCGGTGGTACGCCGGAAACCCGGCCGTGCGCGGCAGCGGGTGGACGTGCGCTTCGGCGCGGACGTCGCCATGCCAGAACACCGGGCCATCCCCCAGGACCACGGCCGTCGGCTCAGTGCGGCTGCGCCTCGGCGAACAGGAGGTCGGGCATCGGTTCGTCGACCCCTTCGATGCGTACGTCGTCCGTCCAGCCTGACCGGTCGCCTCCGAGTTGCTCGACGTACACGCACACGCCGGTCGCCAGGTCGAGCCGAACGAGATGCGCAGCCGCGAACTCGAACGAGGGCTCCTGCGTGCCAGGCCTCGGTCCACCCTCCTCCGCGAACCGACGCTCGCTCACCGCCGACAACAGCAGCGCACAACACGAGCAGCGCGGCGCGTACCCCGAGGCTGGGCGCACGATCGCCTCCCACGCCGCCCGTCCGTGATGCTCCACCATGCGCAGTCCCTCGAGCGTCGTACCGGGGCACCCGTCGTCGCCGTCGGCGAGCTCGACCGGATCGAGCATCGCCACCCACGCATAGTCCTGGAACATCGGATCGTCGTAGTCCACGTCCCAGTCGGACGGACGCTCGCGGACCAACCCGTCTGCACCGAACACCGGTGTCACCGAGGAGGGCCGGCGTAGCGGCAGCTCGCGCCCGCCGTCGGGCGTCAGCAGCGCGACGGTCCGTGGGGCGGACCCGAGCTCGGTCTGCAGGAGGTGGCCGTCGAGGTCCTCGACCCGTAGTGCGTCGGGGCGGCGCAGCCAGGCCCGCACGTCCGCGCCGAACTGGTCACGCTCCGGTCGGCGCGTGCGCACGAACCGCATGCTGGACCAGCGCCACGGTGAAGACCGTGCCAGTGCCCGAAAGCGTTCCGCGGTGACGTCCATCCGACAGCGACGATAGCCCTGGCACGCCGACGGAGCCGGTCGGGCGGACCCTGACGTCGCCCGGTGGACACGCGATCGACCTGGTGCCCGAGGTTCGGTGCCCTCAGCCGTCGCCGCGCACGAACTGCTCGAACCGGTCGGCCGCGGGACGAGCCAGGGCGGCGTACGTGGCGAGGAAGACCTGCCGTGCGCGGCTGCGTGGGAAGCCGTCGGGAAGGAAGGTCGCCGGCAGGTCCGGATCGTCGCGTACGAGCCGCCGCCAATCGTCCACCAGTTCCGTGCGCTGCACCAGTGCCTCGTCGGGCGCGACGGCGCCGGTACGGGCCCGCTCGTGCAGCGGCTGGTAGCGGTGCAGGTAGGTCTGGTAGGCGTCGGCCAGAACGTCCAGCTGCCATGCCTGGCGGAGGCGGGCGAGCCCGTCGGGGAGCAACTCCACGTCCCGGCTGCGCAGCACCATGGCGTCGGTGATCTCGAGCTCGCTCAGCTGCTCGCGCACGGCGTCGACCCGGTCGTGCGGGGTCACCCAGGTGCCGTCGTACACGGGCCAGAACGTCAACCACCGCAGTCGCGCGCGCAGCAGCCGTCGTAGATCGCCGTCGTCCACGGGCAGCGAGAACGCGATGAGCGTCCACGTGCCGTCCCAGTCCTCGCCGTCGTCGAGGGCGAAGATGCGCTCGCCGCCACGTCGTAGGAGCCGCATGGTGTGGTCGCTCGGCGCGTAGCTGGTCCGCCGTCCGTGCTTGAACCGCACCAGCATGCCCCGTTGGGTGAGCCGGCTGAGGGTGGCTCGCGCGTTGGCCGGTGCGATCCCGAAGGCCTCCAGGACCCGCACGAGCCCGGCGGAGGGCAACGGCTCGCGCCCGGTCTGCCAGTAGTCACCGAGCAACGTGACCAGGAGACGCTGCGCTCGCGCACGACCGAGCGCGCGCGGCTGGCCAGGTGCCGCCCCGGCCGGGACGTCCTCCTCGACCGCCACCGCGTCGATGAGCTCCGTCATGTCACTCCCCATCACTCAGGTCGAAGGCGAAACCACGGTGGCGAAACGACCCGAGCATCCTCCCGCAGGGCAGGAAAGCCACCTGTGACCGTATCACGACGCCTGAACACGCCGCTGCATTGGGTCAGGTGAGGGGCGCCGCGACCGGCGCCCCTCACCCTCGGATCAGAAGCGCAACCAGGTGTCCGTCAGCGGGACCTGACCGACGCCGGGCCTCGACCAGTCACAGACACCGTCGGGGAACACGGCCTGGAGCCGGCTCCACTGCTCGTCGGTGAACTCGACCGCGTAGGCCGAACGGTCCAGCGCCTGGAGCTCGCACTTCAGCACCGCGCTGGTGGTCGGCCCGCCGGCGACCACCCGCGGATTCGCGTGGAACGGGAACAGCTGGTTGCACGCGGCGTCGGGATCGAGCGTCAGCTCCTCGTCGATCCGGGTGCCGTCGCTGGCGACACAGTGGTCCGCGAGCCCGTCGGGCCGTGACTGCCGCGTCAGCGTGATGCCGTCGAGGTCGGGGCGCTCGGCCGCCAGCGCGGTGCGCGCCGTCAGCCAGGCATCCATGCTGGCCAGGGCCGCCTCGCGCGCCTCGTTCGCGCGCTGACCCGAGGCCGCCGTCACACTGACGTGGTTGTCGGCGTGACCGTTGGCCTCCAGCAGCCGCTCACGCATCGTCCAGGAGCGGAAACGGTCGTGGAAGTCGCCAGCCAGGTCGGTGTAGCCGCGGGTTTCCACGATCGGTGTCCAGGCCAGGCCGCCGTCGAACTGGTTGACCCGTCCGGTCTCGTACGCGATCCGCACCGCCTCCTCGTCGGCCGACGTGCGGTGCGGCGTCCGGTTGCCCTCGACGTCCAGGCCACCGATGGCCTCGTTCAGGGCGACGAACTGCTCCGGCGTGATGGTGCCGTCGTCCAGCGTCCGCAGGCCGTACTGGACGCCCACGGTGTCCGGGACGATCGGGCGACCGAACCCCGTGTCCGGGTCGACCCCGTAGACGTTGGAGACGAAGTCCGCGATGGCGCAGCGGATCCCGTCCGGGTTCCCGGTCGGGTGGTAGCGGTCGGCCGGCGGGATGTGGCCCGGACAACTCGCGGGCCAGTCCACGCTGTCGAAGAACTGGTAGCCGAAACACGTGAATGCCGCGGCGAAACCGCTGACGGCCGTCTGCTGCGCCGAGGAGAGCCCCGCGGCCGAGGCCGCCTGCGTGAGGAAACGGCATTCGTGCCCGCTGACGGTGGTCGAGCGCTCGTCGGGGTAGCCGATCTCACCGATGACGCCGTCCAGGATGCCGGGGTAGGCGTTCGCGATGAGCAACTGCTGCATGGTCCCGGCGGAGCCGCCCGAGCCCATGGTGAACACGGGCGGGCCGTAGGTCTCGGTGAAGTGTTCCTTGACCATCATCGCCGTCTCGGCCGACGTCACGTCGTTGCAGTTGTTGGCGAAGACGTTGAAGGTCGCACTGGCGACGGCGTAGCCCTGGCGCAGCAGCAGGTCGTTCTCCACCCCGCCGGTGCTGGTCGCCTGCGTGTGCCCGATGCCGCAGGCCCCACCGAAGGTGTAGACCAGGCGTCCGTTCCAGCCGGGCGTCGTGGTCCACGGATCGGGCAACGGCGTTCCCGGCTCGTGCAGGATCATGGTCTCGTAGACCGCGCGGTTGATCGTGCCGCGCTCGCGGCGGACGACGTAGGGCACCGTCTCGCCGGTCGACGTGGTCGTCGTGGCGAGGTCGTCCGGCGTCGAGCCGTCATCGGGCCAGTTCGCCCAGCTGTTGGTCGTGGTGCGGTAGCGGTAGGTGACCCGGGGTTCCTCGACGTGACAGTGCTCGTCGACCGGCCCGAGGTTCCACGGGCTGCCGGACGCGGTGCAGTACAGGCGGATGTGTGGTCCGGAGAACACCGGACCGTGGGCCGGGTGGTTCACCAGCGTGAGCTCCGCCTGGGGGCGGCCCCGACCCTCGCCGTTCGCACGCACCTCGAGGTGGTTCTCGCCGAGGGCGAGGCCGTCGACCAGCCCGAGGAGGGTGCGACCGTCGCCGACCGGCTCGAAGGCGGACCGCACGTCGCGTCCGTCGACCGTGATCCGGACCTGATGGACCGGGACGGTGCGCGGCACGACGACCTGCACGAGGGCGTCGCCGCCGGTGACGGTGTCGGCGCGCCCGGCGGGTACCTCGACCGTGAACTGCTTGTCGGGCTGGGACATGGCGGCTGGCGCCGCCGTCGACGCGGCCGCTGGTGCCGCGCCGACCAGCCCCAGTGCCACGCTCATGATGAGTGCGCGAGTTCGTCGCGCAGAACGGACATGCATCGGGTAGCTCCCTCTCCCCTGCAGCCGACGTGGTGCCTCTCCGGCCCCCACGGCCGTCTGGACGCGACGGCGAACAAAAACAATGCGATTCCGGCTCGCATGTCAATGAAATTGCATTGATTCGCGTGGCCGCTTCGGGCAGACTGGCGCCGGTGCCGCCACTCGGCGATGCCCCTTGCTCGCAGTGCGCCGAGACGCCGTGACGGTCCGGGGAGGCCGGTGCGCACGGACCGGTGCCCCGTGCGTTCCGTGGACGTCCGTGGGCTGGCGTGATCGAGCCGCTCAGGACGTGAGGATGGCGACGACCCGGCGCGGGTCGATGTCGCCGGCATCCTGCTCGGGTACCACGACCGGCACCGGCCCCTTCAGGAGGGTGCGACGCACCGTCTCGCTGGCCCGCCGACCGGCCGGCAGGGCGTGCACGACCACGTCGGCGCCATCCACGAGCGGGCACGATCCGGTGGTGAGCAGCGGACAGGGCTCACCGGGGGTCCGGTCCTCGGGGCCCGGGCACACCGCTACCTGGGCACCAGCCCCACGCACGACCGCCTCGCCGGCCCACCGGCCCCGGGGAGCCTCGACCAGCACGCGCGGCCCCGGGCCGGCGTCCGGCCAGGGTGGCGCGCACGATGCCGTGCCCACCACGATGCCGACGACGCTGTCGTCGGGACGCTCGATGGTCGCCCCGCCACGACGACGCAGCAGCCCCAGCATCGGGGCGTTGCTCTCCAGGACGTCGCCGTACAGGGCGGTGAACCCGGCCGCCGCGGCTCGCCGGCGCAGCTCGCCGAACAGCGCGCGGCCGAGGCCGCCCCGATGCTCGACGTCGACCGACATGGCGAACTCCGCGCTCCCGTCGTCCCGCGGCGCGAAGCCGGCTTCGCCGACGCACCGGGGCCCCGCCTCGCCGTCCGTCATGGCGACGAGCGTCGTGCCACCCCGGGCCGGGAGGGCGAGCCAGGAGTCGAGGTGGCGTTCCAACGCGCGCGAGCCGAAGAACCGTCGGCGTCGGTCGTCGTCCGGAAGGCGCTCCAGGTAGGCCAGCAGGGCCGCGCGGTCGTCGGGTGACGTGGCCCGGACCGTGACCTCGCCGCTGCCGTTGCGCATCGCCGCCTGACCTCCCGGATCTCCTGACTATGCGGTCAGTCTGCGGTCCGGTGACGGCGGTGCGCAGGGCCGATGGACCCGATCCACCGGGGCGGTTGCGCCTGACTGTCCGGTCAGTCATACTTGGGCGTGTCGTCGGGAGAGGAGCCACCGTGACCGGGACCACGAGCGCGCGTCTGAGCGAGGAGCAGGTCCGCGAGCGCATCGCCGCGGGACGGCTGATCGAGGGCCCCGACTACGCCTCGGAGCAGTACCTCAAGGCGCTCGAACGCACCCTGATCGTCTCCGCCGACACGGAGCTGATCAGTGCACCGTCGTACCTGCGCGCCGCCGCCAACGCGCCCGACACCAGCGCCTACATGTCCGTGCTCAGCATCGTCCAGGACGAGGTGGGCCACGCCCACATCGCCTACCGGATGCTGCGGGACATGGGCGTGGACGTCGAGGAACTGGTCTATGGGCGCCAGCCACACGAGTACAAGCACCCCTACGCCTTCGACGTGCCGCTCGACTCCTGGAGCGACATGATCGTCGCGAACGCGTTCTACGACCGCGCGGGGTTCGTGCTCCTCAGCGACGTCTTCGAGCACACCACCTACGCACCGTGGAAGCGGGCGCTGGTCAAGGTCGACCGCGAGGAGACCTTCCACCTGCGCCACGGCGAGCGCTGGATCGCCCGGCTGTCCAAGGACGACGACGCACGCCGCAGAATCCAGGAATCCATCGACTGGATGTTCATCCTGACCCTGGAGTGGTTCGGGCTGCCCGACGACCTCAAGCGCCACGGTGACCAGGTCGGCTACAAGCTCAAGGGACAGACCAACGACCAGCTGCGCCAGACGTGGATGCGTGCCGTCGTCCCGTTCTGCGAGGAACACGGCTACGAGGTGCCGGCCCACCACGACGAGGAGACCGACACCTACGTGATCGACTGCGCGTTCCCCATGGCGTTCGACGCGGAGGCGAAGGCCTGGGACCACGCCAAGGGCCAGATCAGCTGGGACGAGGTCATGCAACGGTGGCGGGCACGTGGCCCTGCGAACCAGGAGTTCGTGCGCAGCATCCAGCGCGGCTACAAGCAACTGCAGGAGCAGTCGGCATGACGGCGCCGACCGCGCTGCCGGTACCGCCGCGGGGCCGCCTCGACGGGTCGGTGGACGAGGAACGCCTCTGGGAGGCCCTGTCCGCCGTGGAGGACCCGGAACTGCCCGTCAGCGTCGTGGACCTCGGCCTCGTGCGGGAACTCGACGTCCGCGACGGGCAGGTGCGCATCGGGCTGACCTACACGTCGCTGGCCTGCCCGTGCGTGGAGATCATCCGCGACGACGTCCGTGACGCGCTCGCGGCGCTGCCCGGTGTCACGGCCGTGACCGTCGACGACGTGCTGGAGCCCTGGTCGCGCGACGACCTGACACCCGCCGCCGTCGAGGCGCTGCGTGTCGTCGCGATCCTCTGACGTCCACCGGGAGAGCGAGATGAGCAGGGTCGAGCCGGACAAGCCGTTCGAGGTCTTCGCACGTCACGACCGTGAGCCGGAACCGCGGCACATCGGGCAGGTGCGCGCCGACCGCCAGCGCGACGCGGTCGTGTTCGCCTACACGCTGTACGACGAGCGCCGCTGGCAGGACATGTTCGTCGTGCCGACCTCTGCCGTGCACCGGCTGATCCGGCCGGCATGACGGCCGGCGGCCGAGGAAGGGAGGCATCGGCCATGACCTATCACCTCTACGTCCGGACGGCGTACGCCGATCCGCTCGAGCGGTTGACGTCGTTCGAGCACGACGGTGTTCCACGGCTGGAGGACCTGCCCGTCGAGGTGGATCCCGCCTGGCTCGAAGCGGTGCTGATCCCCGACGAGGCGATCACGTGGGTGCTGCGCGACGGTGATCTCGTGACCGAGCCCGGGCCGCGTCCCGCCACCGAGGAGGTGCCGGCGTGACCGACGTCAAGGAACTCGACCGGACGACGGCCGACGGGCTGGCGAACCTGCTCGTGGTCGTCGGGGACAACAAGCACTGGATGGCCAAGTGGCTGGCCCAGTGGTCGGTGGGCGCGCCCGGGCTGGAGAGTGCGGTCGCCGCGGCGGCCATTGCGCAGGGCCACTTCGGGCAGGCGCGCGCCCTGTTCCCGTTCGTGCAGCAGTTCCTGTTCGACCATGAGATCGTCGGACCGGAGGAGCGGACCCGCCGGTACCGCGTCAGCGCGCTGGACGAGCCCTTCGGGTCGTGGGCCCAGGCGGTCGTCACGCTGCTGCTGGTCGACACGGGCCTGAACGTCGTGCTGCGGTCCCTGCACGAGACGCAGGACGAGCTCGCGCGCCGCATCGGCCGAGTGCTCGACGAATCGCGGTTCTACCGGGACTTCGCCGCCGGCCGGCTCGCCGACCTCACCACCAACTGGGAGCACGGGCGCGCCCAGGTGGAGCCGCACGTGACCCCGATCCTGGTCGAGATGCTGTGCTGGTTCGGCCCACCCGGTGAGGCCGGGGTGGAGCACCTGGTGGCCAACGACGTGCTGACCCTGGACAACGACGCGATGCGGCAGGCGTTCCTCGACGACGTGGCGCCGACGCTGCTCGAGCTGGACTACCGGTTGCCGGTCGGTGGCGGGCCGGGGGAGTGGACGTGGGAGGAGCTGCCATGGGACCGGTGGAACGCCCTCCAACGCCGCCTGGAGGTATCGAACCCGTGACCTGCCCCTGGTGCGGTTCCGGCGACGTCGGCCAGGTTCGCGACTTCGGGTCGCTGCTGATGACCTCGCAGTGGTTCTGCGAGGCCTGCAAGAGCCCGTTCGAGCGCATCCGGCAGCGCGGAAGCGACACGGGCCCGGCGTGAGCGGCCCGATCCTGCAGGACGACCGGTCCGGGGTGCGCGTGCTCACCCTGCACCGTCCCGAGGCGCGCAACGCCATCGACACGGACACCCAGGACGCGTTGCGGGACGCGCTGGTCGCCGCGGCCCGCGACCAGCAGGTCCGCGCCATCGTCCTGACCGGCACCGACCCGGCCTTCTCCGCCGGCGGCGACCTCAGCCGCTTCGGCTCCGGCGTCGACCCGACCGCCTTCCGCTTCGAGAGCCACGAACTGACCGCCACGGTCGAACTGGTCGAACGCATCGAGAAGCCGGTCGTCGCGGCCCTCAACGGGGTCGCGACCGGGGCCGGCGCCCAACTCGCGCTGGCCTGCGACCTGCGCATCGCCTCCGAGCGGGCCCGGTTCCTGCACCGCGAGTCCTTCCTGGGCCTGCTGCCGGCCCACGGCGGGATCGTGCGCCTGGTCCACCTGGTGGGACTCGCCCGCGCCCGCGACCTCGTGCTCGGGGGACAGGACCTCGACGCCGCAGCCGCCCACCGCGCCGGCCTGGTCACCGAGGTGGTGCCGCACGAACAGCTGCTCGCGCACACGCTCGAGCGCGTGGCCGGGATCCTCCGCCGCAGCCCCGACGCGTACGCGGCGGCGAAGCGGGTGCTCAACCTCGCCCCCTCGCTGCACCTGGCTGCGGGCACCGCCGTCGAGACGCTCGGTCAGAGCCTGCTCGTCACCACCGACGAGCACCTCCGGCGCCTGGAGGCGGCGAGGACGTCGGCGTCGAAGGAGCGCACATGACCGAGACCGCCGCGGCGACCGTCGGCCGCGTCGAGCTGCCCGACGGCGGGATCGAGTACGAGTTCCGGTCCGCGACGCCGCACGGCACCGACCTCGCCCCCCTGGTCCTGCTGCACGAGGGCCTGGGCTGCCTGGAGCTCTGGCGTGGGTTCCCCGCCGCTCTGCACGAGTCCACCGGACGCGCCGTGCTCGTGTACTCCCGGCACGGTTATGGGCGTTCCGCCGTGGTGCACGAGCCCCGGGCCGTCGACTACATGCACCACGAGGCCGACGAGGTGCTGCCGCGACTGCTGCACGAGCTCGACGTCCAGCGCCCGATCCTGGTCGGGCACAGCGACGGGGCCTCCATCGCCCTGCTCCACGCCGGCCGCGACGACGCCGACGTCGAGGCGCTCGTACTGTTCGCTCCACACGTGATCGTCGAAGACGTCTCCATCCACGGCATCGAGGCGGCGCGTCGCGCCTACCTCGACACGGACCTGCCCCGGCGCCTGGCGCGCTACCACGACGATCCCGACGCCACCTTCTGGGGCTGGAACGACATCTGGCTCTCGCCCGAGTTCCGCGCCTGGGACATCACCGACCGTCTGCCGGGCGTGGACGTCCCCGTGCTGGCCGTGCAGGGCACGGACGACGAGTACGGCACCCTGCGCCAAGTCGACCTCATCGAGCAGGGTGTGACCGGTGACGTCCAGCGCGTGGTGCTCGAGCACTGCCGGCACGCACCGCACCTCGACCGGCCCGACGCGACGTTGGCCGCGGTCGCGACCTTCCTCGCCCGCCAGCGCTGACTCCCGCGCCCGGTCGGGCGGTCAGCCGGCGCCGAGCAGGCGGAGCAGGGCGGCGTGGCACTCGTCGCGGTAGCGACCGTGCGTGCCCTGCCAGTCGTCGTCCTGCATCCACTGCAGGAACGTGCCCTCGATCTGGGCACGCATGACGCGGGCGGCACCGTCGACGTCCTCGACGTCGAACACGCCTTCGTCGACACCCCGCTGGATCACCTGCGCGTACAGGTCGTTGATGACGGTCCGCAGCAGCTGGTGCAACTCCTGGTACGCCTCGACGCGGGCGGCGTGCTCCACGAGGTCGAGGTAGAACAGGTTGAAGTCGCGGTTGAGTTGCGGGCTGACGAACACGGCCTGGACCAGCGACCGCAGGGCGTCCCGGGCGTCGGAGGCGTCGGCCGTCCCACGCTGGATGCGCTCGGCGGTGCGCTGCAGGGCCCACCGCATGGTCGCGACCAGCAGGTTGTCCTTGGTCTTGAAGTGGTAGAGCAGCAGACCCTTCGAGACACCGGCCTCCTCGGCGATGTCCTGCAGGGACAGCCGGTGGCTGCCCTGGCGGGCCATCACGCGGTACGTGCAGCGCACCAGTTCGACGGCGCGGGGGGCCAGTGGCGCGTCGTCCAGGACGGCGGTCGGGGAGTCGGTCATCGCTGCGCCTTGCCCGGCGTTGGTTCGCCCGCCGACGGTCGGCGGGCGAACGAAGCGTAACGCCGTGGTGTCACCGCCCTTCGTAGTCGGGGCGACGCTTCTCCAGGAACGCGGCCATGCCTTCGCGCGCGTCGTGCGAGGCGAACAGGGGGGCCAGCTGCTCGAGCTCGACCTGCAGGGCCTCGTGCAGGGGACGGTCGGCGCCCTCGTGCACGGCCCGCTTCGTGGCGGCGATGGCGAGCGGTGCCCCGAAGGCGATGGTGGTGGCGACCTCGCGGACGTGCTCGTCGAGCTGCTCGGCCGGGACCAGCCGGTCCACCATGCCCAGGCGCTCGGCCTCGTCCGGTGTCACCGACGTCCCGGTCGCCATCAGCAGCAGCGCACGGCCCCGACCGATGAGTCTCGGCAGCCGCTGCGTGCCGCCGGTGCCGGGCAGCAGCCCGAGCGTGACCTCGGGCAGGCCGATGCGGTAGCGGCCCTCGGCAGCGATGCGGACGTCGCAGGCGAGGGCGATCTCGTAGCCACCACCGAGGGCGTGGCCGTTGATCGCGGCGATCGACAGCTTCGGGATCGCCGCGAACCGGTCGAACACCCGGTGGGCGAGGCGCACCATGTCGTTGTTGGTGTCTGGGTCGCCGTCGGCGAAGTTCTTCACGTCGGCGCCGGCACTGAAGAACTTGTCGCTCGAGCTGCGGACCACGACGACACGGGCCTCGTCGTCCTCGGCCAACTGGTCGATCGCGGCGCCGAGTTCCTCGACGAAGGCGCGGTCGTAGCTGTTGGCCGGTGGCCGGTCGAGCGTGATCCAGCCGATGCGGTCCTCGGTCTTGGCGGTGACGGCCATGGGCGTCGAACTCCTCGGTCTGCGCTGGGGGACCGGTGTCTGCGGACGGTGGGGCGTCAGTGGAGGCCGCCGACGACGACCGACTTGATCTCGACGTACTCCTCGAGTGCCTCGGCGCCGTGTTCCCGGCCGATCCCGGACATCTTGGTCCCGCCGAACGGCATCTCGTCGTAGCCGTAGTGCATCTGGTTGACCCACGTGATGCCGGTCTCCAGGCCGTTCATGGCCTTGTCGATCGCGCCGGCGTCACGGGTCCAGATCGAGGAGCCGAGCCCGTAGCTGGTGTCGTTGGCGTACTCGATCGCCTGGTCGACGTCGTCGACGCGCCAGATCGGCAGGACCGGGCCGAAGACCTCCTCGGTGGCCAGACGCGCGTCACGTGGCACGTCGACGACCACGGCGGGCTGGAAGAAGTGGCCGCCCGGCGTGTCCTGCGGGACGTCGCCGCCGGTCAGCACCTTGGCGCCACGATCGACCGCGTCCGCCACCTGCTCCTGCAGGACCTCGAGCTGTCGGGCGGTGTGCAGCGGACCGATCCGGAGCTTGGGCTTCTCGGCCGGCTCGTCGCCCTTGCCCGGCTCGTAGCGCTCGACCCGTGACACGAGGCTGTCGACGAACTGGTCGTACAGCTCCGAGACGACGAACGCGCGCTTGGGCGCCAGGCACATCTGACCGCAGTTCCAGTAGCGCCCGATCTGGATCGTCTTCACCGCGGCGTCGAGGTCGGCGTCGGCCAGCACGATGGTGGGGTCGGAGCCGCCGAGCTCCAGACTCACCTTCTTCAGGTCGCGACCGGCGAGCTCGGCGATCCGCTGACCGGTGGAGGTCTGCCCGGTGAAGGCCACGCGTCGGACCAGCGGGTGGGTGACGAGCGCCTCGCCGGTCTCCGCGGCACCGGTGACGACGTTCACGACCCCGTCGGGGACGCCGGCCTCCGTGAGCAGCTCGGCCACCCGGAGCGTCGTCAGCGGGGTCGTCTCGGCCGGCTTGGCGACCATCGTGTTGCCCGCGACCAGCGCCGGGGCGAGCTTGTTCGCCAGCAGCGTGAGCGGGAAGTTCCACGGGATGATCCCCGCGACCACGCCCAGCGGGCGCCGGATCGTCAGGCCGTAGGAGCGACCGAACTGCGAGGGCAGCTCCTGGTAGCCGCCCCGCACCTTCGAGCCGAGCTCACTGTAGAAGCGCAGCCCGTTGACGAAGTGGCTGAACTCGCCCTTCGCCTCCAGGGTCGGCTTGCCCTGCTCACGCACGAGGCTGGCGACGAGCTCGTCGGCGTGCTCCTGCAGTAGGTCGGCCGCCTTGCGCACGATCCCGGCCCGCTTCTGGACGTCGGTGGCCGCCCAGGCGGGGAAGGCGCCCTGCGCGGCCCGTACGGCCCGGTCGACGTCCTCCGGGGTCGCGTCGCGGACGGTCGCGATCTCCTCGAGCGTCGCGGGATCCTGTACCGGCCGGGCGTCGCCGCCGGCCTCGGTCGCGGCGCCGTCGATCCACAGCTGGGTCACGGGGTTCCTCCCGGTTCACGCCGCGGACCGGCGGGCGCGGACGTCTGCCGCCGTGCGGACCGATCGCGGCTCGATGGTCGCTCCCACCCTACCTGACTGACCGGTCAGCCTGTCAAGGGTCGCGAGCGCGTACGAGGGCGGCCGCGGTGCGGAGCGGACGGTGCATCCGGCCGGCAACTGACTGACTGGTCAGACTGGAAGCCGGTCGTGGCTCGATCGGTTCGGCATCCCGGTCGGTGGCAGGGCGTGGCGAAGTAGAGTCGTCGCCCGTCCGGCCCCCGTCCGCGCCGAACCCGTCGAGCAGCCGGAGAGCCCGTGCGTCCTCGCAGCCTCGTCATCGACCTCTACGCCAACTACGCCCGCTACCGCGACGGTGCCGCCAGCGTGCAGTCGCTGGTGGGGCTGCTGCAGCTGTTCGACGTCGGCGAGGAGACGGCCCGCGTGACGCTGTCGCGACTGAAGCGGCAGGGCTGGCTCGCCTCCGAACGGCGGGCCCGGGCGAGCTGGTACTACCTGACCGACCTCGGCTGGCAGGAGCTCGACGAAGGACGCGAGCGGATCTTCACCCGGCACGGCATGGATCCCTGGGACGGCTCCTGGTCGATGGTGATCTACCACGTCCCCGAGCGGGAGCGTCAGGTGCGTCAGTGGCTGCGTACACGCCTGCAGTGGCTGGGTTTCGGTCCCCTCGGACCCGCCACGTGGCTGTGCGCTCACGACCGGCTCCACGAACTCGAGGAAGCGATGGAGGCGGCCGGGATCGAAGCGCAGGTCGACCTGCTGTCGGCGTCGACCGGCAGCCTCGCCCGCGACCGCGAGCTCGCCCGCCGGTGCTGGGACCTCGACGCCGTGGCGGAGGCCTACCAGCGGTTCGTCGCGCGCTACCGCCCGCGGATCGAGGACTACGAACGCGGTGTCTTCGCGGGCGCCGAGGCGCTCGTCGAGCACATTCAGCTCGTCAGCGAGTACCGGCGCTTCCCGTTCGTCGATCCGGACCTGCCCCGGGAGCTGCTGCCGCCGGACTGGATCGGCACGACCGCCCACGCCGTCTTCCTGCAGGGCTACGAGCTGCTGCGGACGCCCGCGATGGCGTACTACGACGCCGAGGTGGAGCGTGCAGGGCGGCGGGCCGACGCCGCCTCCTGAGGCGGGCTACCACCTCGCGAACCTGAACGTTGACAGCACGGTCGTTGTCTGTCACGTTATGTTCGAGCGGGTCGCGGGGCCCGCGGCGTCAGCGGTGGGAGGCCGGAGCAGTGCGTGTCGCGATCGTCGGCGGGGGTCCCGGCGGACTGCTGCTCGGCACCCTGCTCCGCCGCCGGCAACCCGACGCCGAGGTGGTGGTCCTCGAGCGCAACCGCGCGACGGACGCCTTCGGCTTCGGCGTCGTCTTCTCGAATGCGACCCTCGGCGAGATCGACGCCGCCGACCCCGTCCTGCGAAACGCCCTGCTCACGCACGGCCAGCACTGGGACGCCATCGAGGTGCGCGTGCACGGGCAGCGACGGCGCTGCGGCGGCAACGGCATGGCCGCGATCGTGCGCAGCACGCTGCTCCGGCTGCTGCAGGAGCAGGCCCGCGACGAGGGGGTGGAGCTGCGGTTCGAGACCGAGGTCGGCGGTCCCGAGGAGCTCGCCGACTTCGACCTCGTCGTCGCGGCCGACGGTGCGAACAGCCGCCTGCGCGAGGCGCGCCGCGACGTCTTCGACCCGCACTGGGACACGGCCAGCGCCAAGTTCATCTGGCTCGGCACCACCTATCCCTACGACGGGCTCACCTTCGTCCACCAGGACGGCCCGCACGGGGTGTTCGCCGCGCACGCCTATCCGATCACCGACGGCCTGTCGACGTTCATCGTGGAGACCGACGAGGACAGCTGGCGGCGGGCGGGCCTCGACCGCTTCGACGTCACCCAGCCGCCGGGGCCCAGCGACGAGGTCACGCGGCGCTACCTCGAGGAGCTCTTCGCCGAGCAGCTCGATGGCCATCGCCTGATCGGCAACAACTCCCGGTGGGGCAACTTCCGCACCCTGCGCACGGGCCGCTGGAGCGACGGCCGGCTCGTGCTGCTCGGCGACGCCGCGCACACCGCCCACTTCTCGGTCGGCTCGGGCACCAAGATGGCCATGGAGGACGCCATCGTCCTGGCCCGGACCCTCGGCGACCATGCCGGTGACGTTCCAGCCGCCCTCGCGGCCTACGAGGCCGAGCGGCGACCCCGCGTGGAGCACGTCCAGGGCGCGGCGGGCCCCAGCCTGTCGTGGTGGGAGCACTTCGGTCGCTACCACCGGGCGCTCGACGCGACGCAGTTCACGTTCCACTTCCTCTCGCGCAGCATCACCCGGGAGCGCCTGCGGCGCCGGGACCCCGAGTTCGTAGCCGAGGTCGATCACTGGTGGCGCGAGCGCCACGGCGCACCACCGCTGGAGACCCCACTGGAGACGCCCGCCGGGACGGTCCCGCGCCGTCGCGGCCGCCTCGACGCCGCCGGTGGTCGGATCTGCGTCGCCGACCGCGTGCTGCCGCTCGTCGCGCTGGACGGTGACGCCAACGCGCCCCCGGACGCCGCCCGGCACCTTCGCCTGCCCGACGAGGTCGCGGACCGCCGGGCCCTCGAGGAGTGGTTGCGCACCGACCTGCGGGGCTGTCCGTTGCTGGTCGTCGACGGGGGCGACCCGCTGACGCGCACGCTCGTGTCCGAGTGGGCGCGCATGGAAGCGGGCGTGCCGACGGCCCTGGTGACGGACGTCGACGACGACGCCGCGGAGACGCTGGTGCTGTCCGGGCGGGCCGATCTGGTCCTGGGCGCCGGCGGTGCGGCGTGACGCCGCTCTCACGCCTGTTCGACCCGCGTGCCGTCGCCGTGGTCGGGGCGTCGTCGGATCCGGCCAAGCTCGGCTCGGTCATGGCCGCCACGCTGGCGGCTGGCGACCGGCCGGTCGCCGGTGTCAACGCCCGCAACCCGGCTCCGGAGCGGGGCCTGCATCCCACCGTCGCTGCCGCGGGCGCGGCCCTGGGTCGGCCGATCGACCTGGTGGTCTCGTGCGTGCCGGCCGCGGCCACGGCAGGCGTCGTCGCCGACGCGGCCGCGGCGGGAGCGGGGGCCGTGCTGGTGTGCGCCGGCGGCTTCGCCGAGGCCGGTGGGCCGGGGGAGCGCCACCAGCGCGAGCTCGAGGAGGCCGTCGCCCGCACGCGTGTACGCCTGCTCGGACCCAACACCTCCGGCTTCTTCGTCCCGGCCGCCGGCCTGGTCGCGTCGTTCGTGCCGGGGGCCGCCCGGGTCGCTGCCGGCGGCGTGGCGGTCGTCGCCAGCAGCGGGGGCGTCAACCACGCCCTGGCCTTCGGGCTGCACGAGCGTGGCCTCGGCGTGCGGGTCGGGGTCGGCCTGGGGGCGGGGGTGGACGTGACCGCGGCCGACGTCCTGGAGTACCTGGCGGACGACCCGGAGCTGACCGCCGTCGCCCTGCACGTGGAGTCGGTCCGCGACGGACGGCGACTGGCCGACGCCGTGCGGCGGCTGGTCCCACGCGTCCCGGTGGTCGCGCTCGTCGTCGGACGTGGTGACGTCGGCGACTTCGCGGCCTCCCACACCGGGGCGCTCGCGACCTCCTGGCGCACGGCGCGCGCGGCGCTGCGCCAGGCCGGGGCCGTGATGGTCGACGACGACCGCGCGATGCTCGACGCCCTCGCCGTGCTGGCGCGACGGCGGTTGCCCGCCAGCCCCCGTCCGGGCCTGGGGATCGTCACCGCGCAGGCCGGGCCGGGACTGCTCCTGGCCGATGCCGTGCGAGCTGCCGGCGTCGACGTGCCGACCCTGTCCGCTCCCACCCGCGCGGCCCTGTCGCAGCACCTGCCACCGATGACCTACCAGGGCAATCCCGTCGACACGGGACGCCCCACCACCAGCTTCGGCGAGGTGGTCCGCACCGTCGCGGCCGACGAGCGCATCGACGGTGTGGCGGTCTACGCGCTCCTCGAACCGGACGCCTTCGACCTCGCCGCGACCCTGTCCGACCTGCCGGACGGGCTGCCCCTCGCGGTCGGCACCACGGGTGCCCCGACCGACGTGTCTGGCTTCCTGGCCGCCGACGACCACGACCTGCCGCCCGTGTTCCGCACGTCGGCCGCGTTGGCCACGGCGCTGCGCGCGTGGGACGCCGACAGCCGCGGCCGCGCCGAACTGGAGACCGGCACTGCCCCGGCCGTCGTGCCGCCACTGGAGCTGCCGTCACGCCTGGACGAGGACACGGCCAAGACCCTGCTCGAGGGGCTGGGGGTGCGCGTGCCGAGGCGGCGGGTGTGTGTCGACCTGGCGGAGGCGCGTACGGCCCTGGAGCAGTTCGGGACGGTCGCCGTGAAGCTGCTGGACCCGGCCGTGATCCACAAGACCGAGGTCGGCGGCGTCCATCTCGGGATCGACGCGCCGGCCCGTCTGGAGCAGGTCTACGCCGCCCTGTGCGAACGCGGGGCCGAGCGGGTGCTGGTCGAGGAGTTCGCCCCCGACGGCGCCGAACTCCTCGTCGGCGTGCGACGTGACGCGGTGTTCGGGCCCGTCGTCGTGTTGGGCCTCGGCGGCGTCGTCGCCGAGGCGCTGGAACAGGTCAGCGTCCGCCTCGCGCCGCTCACCGCCACCGAGGCGGCGCGGATGCTCGACGAACTGCCCGGTGCGCGCCTGCTCGACGGTTGGCGTGGTGGCCCCGTCCTGCGGCGGGACCGGCTCGTCGAGGTCCTGGTCGTCCTGGCCGGCGCGGTGGCAGCGACTCCGGCGGTCTCCGACCTGGAGATCAACCCGCTGCGGGTGCTGCCGGACGGGGACGTCATGGCGCTCGACGCGGTGGTCCTGCGCCGCGAGGTCCCCCCGGCCTCGACGGTCGTCAGCGACGCTCGGCCAGCAGCGCCCTGACGTCCTCACGCTCCGTGAGCCAGCTGACCGCGAGCCCGAACACCAGCCCCCAGAACGCCGAACCGACGCGCAGCAGCGTCACGTCCGAGAGGGTGACCACGAACGTCGTGAAGGCTCCGAGGCGCCACCTCGCCCCGCTGAACGCCTGCTGGAACGACGCGGTGAGTACCGGCAGGAGCGCCAGCCCGCCGAGCACCGCGATGAAGGTCCCCGGCAGCCGCAGTGCCAGGTCGGTCGCCATCGGTGCGGCCAGCCCGAACACGACCAGCAGCGTGCCGAACACGACGCCGCCGGCCCAGCGGCTCTCGGGCGGCCCCGAGGCGTTGAGGATGCCGTTGACCGGCCCGGTGACGCAGGTGGACACCGCCCCGAAGGGTGCCCCCAGCAGCGAGCCGACACCGCAGGCGGTCGTGAGACGGTCCTCGGGCGGCTCGTAGCCGGCCGTGCGCAGGATGGCGAAGCCCTGCGCGTTCTGGATCGCGACCACGGTGATCGTCAAGGGCACCACCAGCTCCAGCATCGCGCGGGCCGAGAACACCGGGCGCACGAGCACCGGCTGGGCCAGCACGAGGCCCGGCCCACCCCGAAGGAGCGACGGCGCGGTGAGGCCGACCGTGACCAGGCCGGCCACGAGTGCGAGCAGCACCGGGGGCAGGCCCCGGCCGCGGGCGGCGACCACGGCGGTGGCGACCAGGAAGGTCCCCGTCATCGCCGCGGCGAGCAGAGGCGTCCGACCGAACGCGCCGACGACGTCGAGCGCGAAGGGCAGGAAGATCGCCGCCACCATCGCCATGACGAGCGGCAGGGGCACGAACGACATCAGGCGCCGCGCCCAGCCCGTGGTCCCGAGGACGACCAGCAGCGCGCCGGTGGCGAGGAAGGCCCCGACGGCTTCGGCGAACGCCAGGTGAGCCAGGGCCGGGACCAGCAGGGCGGCCCCGGGGATCGTCCACGCGAGCCCGAGCGGCTGCCGCACCCGCAGGCTGAACCAGACCGACAGCGCCCCACCGATCACGTGGGTCGCGAGGACGAGCGAGTTCACGACGTCGCGCTCCAGCCCCGTGGTGGCGGCGACGGACAGCAACACCGCGATCGGACCCGTCACGGCGAAGAGCCAGGCGACGGCGCCGTTGACCAGTGCGTGCGTGCCGATCGGGACGGTGGTCCCTTCCGGCGACGTGCCAGAACCGCTCACGCTGCCTCCATTCGCGCGACCGGCGTATTACATGCCGGTTGACGGGCGTCCGCAAGATGTCATAATCGAAGCACCGTGACGAGGTCGGCGGCCCACAGCCGGGGACCTCGGCGCTCTGGGAGGGGCATCCACGGTCGAGGAAGCGACGGGAGAGGCCATCGTGAAGCTGAGGAAGCTCGCGGCAGTCGGGCTGAGTGCGGCCCTGCTGCTGACCGCCTGCGGCGGAGAGGACGACGGTGCGGCACCGGCCGGGGAGCCCGAAGGCACGGCCGAGGGCGAAGGTGGCGAGGCGGCCGAGGCGACGGGAGACCCGCTCCGCGTCGGCGTCGTGATCATGACGAGCGGCGTGTACGCGCAGCTCGGCGAGGACATCATCGACGGGATGGAGCTGTACCTCGGCACCGTCGGCAACCAGGCCGGCGACCGGCCGATCGAACTGCTGATCGAGGACGAGACGGCCGACACCGGCACGGCGCTCGAGCGCACACGTCGGCTCGTCGAGGCCGAAGAGGTGGACATCCTCACCGGGCTGATCTCCACGGGCTCAGCCTACGCGGTCGCCGACTTCGTGGAGCAGTCGCAGATCCCGTTCGTGGTCTCCAACGCAGGTGGTGACGACCTCGCCCGCGGCGAACGCAGCGAGTTCATCGTGCGTACGTCGTTCTCCAACTGGCAGAACAACTACGCGGTCGGCGAGTGGTACTACGACAACGTGGGTGAGACCGTGGCGCTCATCGCGTCCGACTACGCAGCCGGTCAGGAGCACATGCGCGGCTTCCGCGAGAGCTTCGAGGCCGCCGGTGGCCAGGTCGTCGACGAGGTCTACACCCCGCTCGGGTCGACCGACTTCAGTTCCGCGATCGGCCGGCTGGGTGCCTCCGGCGCCGACGGGGTGTACGGCTTCCTCGCGGGCACCGACGGGCTGATCTTCGTGCAGGAGTACGACCAGAGCGGCCTGAAGGAGGACTTGCCGCTGGTCGCCTCCGGGTTCATGGTCGAGGAGGACGTGCTCGCCGAGATCGGTGAGGCGGCCCTCGGGGTCCGCAGTGGGCTGCACTGGGCCTACGACCTCGACAACCCGGAGAACCAGGAGTTCGTACAGATGTGGGAGGAGGAGTACGGCCGGGCACCCAGCGTGTACTCCGTGCAGGGCTGGGACACCGCCCGCGTGATCGTCGAGGCCGTCGAGGCGCTCGGCGGCGACGTCAGCGACGGTGCGGCGGCGGTCGACGCCATGCTGCAGGTGGAGTTCGACTCGCCGCGCGGGCCCTTCCGTATCGACCCGGAGACCCACAACGTCGTCCACCACGTCTACCTGCGTGAGGTGGTCGACATGGATGGTGAGGTGCACAACACAATGCTCGAGGACCTCGGCGAGTTCGCCGACCCCGGCGCGTGACCAAGCCTCTCGGCTCGCGTCCCGGTGGGACCGGCGTCCGTCGCCGCCCCACCGGGACGTGACCGGGACCGTCTGCCCTCGGAGGTCACGTGTCGCTCTACCTGAGCCAGTTCCTGCATGCGTGGGCGTACGCGTCCATCCTCTACCTGCTGGCGCTCGGGCTCTCGCTGACGTTCGGTGTCGGTCGTGTGCTCAACCTCGCCCACGGCGGCTTCTACATGCTGGGCGGCTACGCCGGCTACTCGATCCTGCGCTCGCTGGACAACTTCTGGCTCGCCGTACTGCTCGCTCCCTTCGTCGCCATGGCCGTGGCACTGGTCGCCGAACGCCTCGTCATGCGCCGTTTCTACGGCCACGGCATGGAGATGCACCAGATCCTGCTGACCTTCGGCCTCGCGTTCGTGATCTCCGACGGGATCCGCGAGGTGTGGGGTGCGCGGATCCTCACCGTGCAGGCACCGGAACTGCTGCGCGGCACGGCCGACCTGGGCTTGTTCACCTTCCCGCGCTACCGCCTGTTCGTCATCGTCGTCGGCATCGTGGTCGCCGTCGGCCTCTGGGCGCTGATCAACTACACCGACGCCGGCGTGAAGATCCGCGCGGCCGCGGCGGACGGCGAGATCGCCGAGACGCTGGGCGTGCACACGCGCCGGGTGCTGGCCATGACCTTCGTCGCCGGGGTCGGCCTGGCCGCGTTCGGCGGTGTCGTCGCGGCGCCGATGCAGGCGCTGGCACAGGGCGTCGACTTCCAGATGCTGATCATGGCGCTGATCGTCGTGGTCATCGCGGGGCTCGGCAAGCTCGAGACGGTCTACTGGGCTGCGCTGCTGGTGGCGCTCGTGGAGATCTTCGGTCGCCTGTTCGTCCCGCGGGCGGCGATCTTCCTCGTCTTCACGCTGATGGCGCTCGTGCTCGCCTTCCGTCCGACCGGGCTGTTCACGCCCAGGAGCGCCTGACATGGCGTCGACCGACACGGTCCGCGACGCGGGCACCGCCGACATCCCGACCCGCCGGCGCGGTGTCCCCGAACCGGTCCGCCTCGGCCTGCTGACGGCGCTGGTCGCCCTGGTCGTCGTCGTGCCCCTGGTGCAGGGCGGCTTCACGCTGTACCTGGCGACGGAGTCGATCATCCGCGCCATCGCGGCGGTCGGCCTGGGCCTGCTGATCGCCCACGCCGGCCTGCTGTCGCTCGGACACGCGGCCTTCTTCGGGCTCGCCGGCTACGGGGTGGCGTTCCTGGCCACGAACGGCATGAACAACCCCCTGCTCACCCTGACCATCCCGGTCCTCGCGGCCGTCCTGTACGCGGCCATCACCGGTCCGCTGGCCCTGCGCAGCCACGGCATCTTCTTCGTCATGTTGACCCTGGCCTTCGCGCAGGTGCTGTACGCCGTCGCCGAGCAGTGGGTCGAGGTGACGCGCGGCTCGGACGGCATCGCCGGCATCCTGCGCCCGGACTGGGTCAGCGGACGCGAGACCTTCTACGTCTTCGCCGTCGCCCTGCTCGTCTTCGTCATCTGGATCGGCAACCGCCTCGCACGCGCGCCAGTCGGACGGGTCGTCGCGGCGGCGCGTCAGAACGAGTTGAAGACCCGAGCCGTCGGCTATCCGGTGTTCCTCTACCGCTACCTCGTCTTCCTGGCGTCGGCGGCGATCACCGGCCTCGGCGGCGCCATGCACGTGCACCACCGCGGCTTCGTGTCCCCCCGCGAGCTGTTCTGGGTCACGTCGGGCGTGCTGGTGCTGATGGTGCTGCTCGGCGGTGGGCGCAGCCTGCTCGGTGCCGCGATCGGGGCGGTGGTGTTCGTCCAGCTCGAATCGTTCTTCACGGACGTGACCGAGCTGTGGGAGATGATGGTCGGGTTCCTGCTCATCGGGGCCGTCCTCACCAACTATGGACGATCGATCCAGTCGGGGGCCCGCTCGCTGTGGTCGCGTGTGCGGCGAGGATCGGCCGCCGCCGATGCCGGGAGGGGCGACTAGATGCCGCTGCTCGAGCTCGCCGACGTCTCCAAGCACTTCGCCGGCGTCGTGGCCCTCGACGGCGTGAACCTCACGCTCGAACGCGGCGAGCGTCACGCCATCATCGGCCCCAACGGCGCCGGCAAGTCCACCATGCTGAAGGTCATCAGCTCGGAGCTGCCGGCCTCACGCGGGACCGTCAGCTTCGACGGCCGCGACATCACGCGCCTCAGTCCCGACCGGATCGCCCGGGCCGGCATCAGCCGGACGTTCCAGACCAGCGGCTACTTCGCCGAGGACCTGGTCGTGGAGAACGTCATGCTGGCCGCGCTGGCACGCCGCGACTCCGGCCGCTGGCAGGCGTGGCGTCGACTCGACCGCACCCCGGGCCTGCGCGAGCGGGCGATGGAGACCCTGACGCTGGTGGGACTCGAACACCGGGCCGACGAGCCGGCGGACTCGCTCTCGCACGGCGAGCACCGGCAGCTCGAGATCGCCATGGCCCTCGTGCAGCAGCCCCAGATCCTGCTGGCCGACGAGCCGCTGGCCGGCCTGGCACAGGTCGAGCGCGAGCGCATCTCCGACCTGCTGCGGGCGCTCGACCGTGAGTTGACGATGATCATCGTCGAGCACGACCTGGAGTTCGCGCTGGGGATCGCGGACACGACCACCGTGCTGCACCTCGGCAAGGTCCTGTCGCAGGGCAGTCCCGAACACGTGCGCGGCGACCCGGAGGTCGAGCGCATCTACACCGGCGGCCGCAGCCTCGACGAGGCCAAGGACGACACCCGCACCGGGGGGCGCCCTCGCCTGACCGTCCGGGGCCTGCACGCCGGCTACGGACAGGCGGAGGTCCTGCACGGCATCGACCTGCACGTCGGCGAGGGCGAGATCGTCGCTCTCCTCGGCCGCAACGGCATGGGCAAGTCCACCACGCTCAACTGCCTGATGGGGCTGCTGGCCCCGACGGCCGGCACCATCGAGGTCGACGAGCAGGACGTGACCCGGACCTCCTCCCTGCACCGCTCCAGGGCCGGTGTCGGTCTGGTGCCACAGGGACGCCGCATCCTCGCCGACCTCACGGTCGAGGAGCAGCTGAAGCTGGGGCAGCGTCCGGGGACGTGGACGCTCGAGCGCATCTACGAGCTGTTCCCCAACCTCGCCGACCGGCGCAGGCTGATCGCGACCCACCTCAGCGGCGGCGAGCAGCAGATGCTGGCGCTCGGGCGCGTCCTGATGCGCAACCCCTCCATCACGCTGCTGGACGAGCCGAGCGAGGGCCTCAGCCCGCTGATGGTCACGGTGGTGCGCGACACACTGATGACGCTCAGCGAGGAGGGCGAGACCGTGCTGCTCGCCGAGCAGAACGTGCCCATGGCCCTGTCGGTCGCCGATCGTCTCTACGTGATCGACCGTGGCGAGATCGTCTTCGAAGGGCGCCCGAAGCAGTTGCGCGACGACCCGGCGCTGCTGCGGTCGACGCTGGGGGTCTGAGGCGGGTCCGCGGATCGGAGGAACTGTGCTGGACGGTTGTGTGCCGTGGCCTCCCGAGCTCGCGCGGCGGTACCGGGAGGCCGGCTACTGGCGTGGTGACCGGTTGGGCGGGCTGCTCCGCGACTGGGCCCGGGCCGCCGCCGGCCGCACCGCCGTGGTCGCGGGTCGGCGGCGCTACACGTACGCGGAGTTCGACGCGGCCGTCGACCGGGTCGCGTTCGGTCTGCGCGGGCTGGGCCTGCGGCCGGGCGAGCGCATCGTGTTGCACCTGCCCAACGTGCCGGAGTTCCTGGTCGTCGCGTTCGCCGCGTTCCGGATCGGCGTGATCCCGGTCTTCGCCCTCCCGGCGCACCGCGAGCACGAGATCGGCTACTTCTGCGACCACGCGCAGGCCGTCGCCTATGTGGGCACCACCGGCCCCCGGGCGCTCGACCCGCGTCGCCTGGAACCGCGGCTGCGCGACGCCGACCAGCCGTTGCGCCACCTCCTCGTCGTCGGCGAGCTCCCGGAGCTCGCCGACCCCCATGGCTGGGTCGCGGTCGACGACCTGCTGGCCGCCGAGGTCGACCCGACCGAGGCACGCGCCGCTGCCGACGCGGCACCCCCTGCTGCCGACGACGTCGCGTTCTTCCTGCTGTCCGGCGGCACCACCGGACTGCCCAAGCTCATCCCCAGGACCCACGACGACTACGGCTACAACGTGCGCCGGGCCGGTGAGGTCTGTGAGTTCGACGAACGGACCGTCTACCTCGTCGCCCTGCCCATCTCGCACAACTTCCCGTTCGGCTGCCCCGGCGCCCTGGCGGCGCTCTGCGCCGGGGGAACGGTGGTGTTGACCACCGATCCCTCACCCGAGGCGGCGTTCCCGCTGATCGCGGCGGAGGGCGTCACGGCGACCGCGCTCGTCCCCGCGCTCGCCCTGCGGTGGGTCGAGGCCGCGGCCGGGGCGGGTGACGCGCTCGCGTCGCTGTCGTTGATGCAGGTCGGCGGCGCCAAACTCGTGCCGGAGTTGGCACGACGCATCGGCCCGGCCCTGGGGTGCGACGTCCAGCAGGTCTTCGGGATGGCCGAGGGGCTGCTGAACTTCACCCGCCCGGACGACCCGGCCGAGGTGAAGTACACGACGCAGGGCCGCCCGATGTGTCCGGACGACGAGATCCTGGTCGTCGATCCCCACGGCGAACCCGTGCCGCAGGGCGAACCGGGCGAGCTGATCACCCAGGGTCCCTACACGCTGCGCGGCTACTACCGCGCGCCGGAGCACAATGCCCGGGCCTTCACGCCGGCGGGCTGGTACCGCACGGGTGACGTCGTGCGGCTGGATCCGGACGGCAACCTGATCGTCGAGGGACGGGCGAAGGACCTCATCAACCGCGGCGGCGAGAAGATCTCCGCCGAGGAGATCGAGGACCTGCTCCTCGCGCATCCGTCCGTGCTGGACGTTGCTGCGGTCGCCATGCCCGACCGCGTCCTCGGCGAACGCACCTGCGTCTACGTCGTTCCGCGCGACGGCGCCGAGATCGCGCTCGAGGACCTGACGGCGCATCTCGAGGCGCGCGGCGTGGCCAAGTACAAGTGGCCCGAGCGGGTCGAGGTGGTCGACGAGCTGCCCACCACGAACGTCGGCAAGATCGACAAGCGTGCCCTGCGCGAGGACATCCAGGCCCGCCTCGGCACGTGAAGGCGGCCGTCGGCGTCAGTGCCCGCGGAAGGCCTCCTCCAGCCACCAGGCGCCTCGTGGGCCGGCCACCTTCGCGTCGACGAGGAACGGCTGTTCACGCGGGCCGGCGAGCCAGGCCTCCAGCGGGGCGAGGTCGCCGACCTCCCGGACGGTGACGGCCTCGAACCCGTGCCCGCGTGCGATCGCCGCGTGGTCGGTCGGCGGGAAGCGCACCGTGTCGAGCGGCGCTCCGTCGGCGAAGTGGTGCACCTCGGCCCCGTAGCCGCCGTCGTCGTAGACGACCACGACCATCGGCAGGCCGCTGCGGACGACGGTGTCGAGTTCGCTGGCCGCCATGAGCAGCCCGCCGTCGCCGACCGCCGCGACCGGCAGCCGCCCGGGCTGCGCCAGGCCGGCGCCCACCGCCGTGGCCAGCCCGAGACCGACGGACTGGAAGGCCTGCGTGAAGCAGAAACCGCGCTCGTCGGGGACGTCGAGGAACATGCTGGGATAGCCCATGAAGTTCCCCGAGTCGACGCCGATCACCCGCTCCGCCGGCAGCAGGTCGTCGAGCGCGATGGTCAGCGTCCGCGGGTCGATCGTCGTGCCGTCACCCCAGTCGTCGTACGGCTCGTCGCGCCAGCGGCGGCGTTCGCGCAGACGCGCGGCGACGTCCGGGCGGCGGTAGCCCTCGGACACGCGGCCGTCGTCGGCCAGTGCCGCGGTCACCGCCTGCGCCGTACGTGCCGTGTCGGCGACGATCCCGACGTCGATCGGTCGGTGCGCACCGAGCGCCGAACGGTCGAGGTCGACCTGCACCAGCGTCGCCTCGGGCGACAGCAGGCGCCCGTGCCGCGTGGTCCACATGTTCAGCGCGCAGCCGAAGCCCACGACGAGGTCCGCGCCGCGAATGAGGTCGGCGGCGACCGGCGTGGAGAACCCGCCGGAGACGTCCACGTCCCAAGGGTCACCGTGGAAGAGGCCCTTGGCGACGGCCGACGTCGCCAGCAGCGCACCGCCGGCCGCGCCCAGCTCGCGTAGCGCCTGCCCGGCATGGCGCGCGCCCCGGCCCGCGACCAGCACCGGCCGCTGCGCGCGCCGGAACAGGCCCGCCAGCGTGTCGACCGCCTCGGCCGCCGGCGCGGGCGGTGTGGCCGCCACGGGGGCGGGCGACGCGGCCTCCTCGGGCACGGGCTGCTGCTGGACGTCGAGCGGGAGGTTCAGGAGCACCGTGCGACGCTGGTCACGCGCGACGTGGTAGGCCGACACCGCCTGCTGGAGGGCGTCACGTCCGCCGGTGACCCGCATCGGCACCGCGCCGACGGAAGCGGCGAGCCCGTCCTGGTCGACCCGGAAGTTGGACAGCGTCGCCGCGGCGGCGGTCTCGGCCGCCAGCACGAGCAGCGGGGTGCGGCTCTTGGCGGCCTCGGCGACACCCGTCAGGGCGTTCGTGAGCCCGCACCCCTGATGGAGGCTGACCGCCGCCACGGTGTCGCTCGTGCGGGCGTAGGCGTCCGCCATGGTCGCCGCGCCAGCCTCGTGCCGGGCCGCCAGGTAGCGGGCGCCGGCCGCGATCATCGCGTTCGTGAGGTGGAAGTTCCCGCTGCCGACGACGCCGAACACCTGACCGACGCCGAGCTCGACCAGTCTTCGGCCGACCGCCTCGGCGACGGTGACGGTCATCCCTCGCGCTCCACGAACGCCAACACCCGCGCGGGACTGCCCGAGCCACCGACGATCGGCAGCGGTGCCGCCAGCACCACGGCTCCCGTGGCCGGCAGGCGGTCGAGGTTGCGCAGCTGCGTGAGGCCGTACTTGCCCGCGCCGAGCAGGAAGGCGTGGCACGGGAACGGCGGGTCGAAGGCGTGCGCGATGCCGGCATCGGTCCCGACCGTCTCCACGCCCAGGCCCAGCAGTTCGGTTTCCTCGGCCAGGTACCGGGCGCAGTCGACCGAGATGCCGGGCGTGTGCGGCCCGGTGTCGTCCGCGTTCGCGAACGCCTGCGGGTCGTCGCCGCGCGCCGCCCAACCGGTGCGGTACAGCAACCAGCCGCCGGCGGGCAGGGGACCGTGTTCCTGTTCCCAGGCCCGGACGTCGTCGACCTCCAGTAGATGGTCCGGGTCGGCGGCGGATTCGCGCGACCGGTCGAGCACGATGGCGGGCCCGACCAGCCGTGAAGGCGGCACGGCGGCGACGTCCTCGCCGTCCTGTCCGGTCACCCAGTGCACCGGCGCGTCGAAGTGGGTGCCGGTGTGCTCGCCCGTGGTGATGTTGTTCCAGTACCACGCTGGGCCGCGTTCGTCGTAGCGGCTGATCTCGTGCAGGCGGAACGGTTCGGTCTGCCCGAACTCCTCGGGCAGCGCCAGGATCGGGGTGTCGCCGTGCAGCGGGGCGGTGAGGTCGAGGGCCTCGATGCGTCCGTCGCCCAGTCCGGCCAGCAGCTCCTGCAGTGCGCCCACGCCGTCTCCTCCGGTCAGTCGGTCGCCTGGTCACGGAGGCGGAAGCGTTGCAGTTTGCCCGTCTGCGTGCGCGGCAGTTCGTCCCGGAACTCGATGCGGCGCGGGTACTTGTAGGGCGCGATCGTCTGCTTGACGTGGTCCTGCAGCCGCCGTACGAGCTCCTCGTCGCGTTCCACACCGTCGCGCGGGACGACGAAGGCCGTCACGACGGCCCCCCGCTCCTCGTCGGGCAGTCCGACGACGGCGGCTTCGGCCACGTCCTCGTGCGCCAGCAGGGCGTCCTCGACCTCCGGGCCCGCGATGTTGTAGCCGGCCGAGATGATGAGGTCGTCGGAGCGGGCCTGGAACCAGAAGTAGCCGTCCTCGTCGCGCGAGAACGCGTCCCCGGTGAGGTTCCACCCCCGCTGGACGTAGTCGGCCTGGCGTGCATCCGCCAGATAGCGGCACCCCGTCGGTCCGCGGACCGCCAGTCGCCCGACCGTGCCATCGGGCACCGGCTGCCCGTCGTCGTCGACGATCATCGCCTCGTAGCCGGGGACCGCCCTTCCGGTCGAGCCGGGCCGGATGTCGTCGTCCGCCGAGGCGATGAAGACGTGCAGCATCTCGGTCGAACCGATGCCGTCGATCAGCTTCAGACCCGTGCGCTCGTGGAAGGCGTGCCACGTGGACGCGGGCAGCGTCTCGCCGGCGGACACGCCCCGTCGTAGGGATCGCAGGTCCAGGTCGTCGAGTTGCAGCATGGCGCGGTAGGCGGTGGGCGCCGTCGCACAGACCGTGGCACCGTGTCGGGCGATCGCCTCGGCGAGTCGCGGCGGCGTGCCCTGCTCGAGCAGCAGCGTGGCCGCGCCCGCACGCAGCGGGAACACGAGCAGTTGGCCGAGCCCGAACGTGAACGCCAGCGGCGGCGAGCCCGTGAACAGGTCGTCCGGTGTGGGCTTGATGACGTGCGCGGAGAAGGTGTCGGCGATCGCGAGCACGTCGCGATGGAAGTGCATGCACCCCTTGGGCTCGCCGGTGGTGCCGGACGTGAACGCGATCAGGGCGATGTCGTCGGCCGCGGTGTCGACCGCCGTGAAGCCGCCCGAGCGCGCACGCATGCGGTTCGCGAGGTCGTCCTCGTCACCGCCGAAGGTGCAGATCGGCAGGTCCGGCGCCGCGCTGGCCAGTTCCTCGACCAGCCGGTGGTCGCACAGCGCGACCGTCGGACGCGACTTGGCGAGGACGGGCGCCAGTTCCCGGGCCCGCATCAGCGGCATCGTGGTCACGGCGATCGCGCCGGCCTTCATCACCGCCAGCCAACACGCCGCCATCCAGGCGTTGTTGGGTCCGCGCAGCAGCACGCGATTGCCCGGCACCACACCGAGGTCCTCCACGAGCACGCCGGCGATCCGGTTCACGCGGTCGCGGGTCTGCCCGTAGGTCCAGGACTCCTCGGGCGTGACCAGGCACGGGCGACCGCCGCCGAAGCGGTCGATGGTGGTGTCCAGCAACTCCACGCCACAGTTGAGGCGTGGCGGGTACTGCACGTCCTCGATGGTGAACCGAAGATCGGGAAGCTGCTCCTCGGACGGCAGGCCCTCCCGCGCGAACGTGTCGACGTGTGCCGATCCGCTGCTCGTCATCATCGTCCCCCTCCACTCCACGGGTACCGGCTCGACCGTCCGCGACGATGCGGCCCCGCTCCCGTCACTGTGCTCCGCCGGCGCCCGTCGCGACCTGGCCGTTCACCCGCCCGCCGCCCACCACCTCGGCGAGCAGCTCGAGCTGCTCGATGCCGGGCACGGTGGGGAACAGGATCAGGTGGTCGCAACCGGCGTCCTCGTAGGCCTGCAGGTACTCGCGCACGTCCAGGGCGCTCGTGAGCAGCCCGTCGGCGATTCGTGGGGCGAAGGCGCCGGTGAACGCGTAGTAGTCCAGGAGGTACTCGCGACCCCGGTGCTCGGCGTCGCCCAGGGCGAAGTACGCCATCGACCAGATCTCCGGCCGGC
This sequence comes from Egicoccus sp. AB-alg2, assembly GCF_041821065.1. Classification (NCBI taxonomy): domain Bacteria; kingdom Bacillati; phylum Actinomycetota; class Nitriliruptoria; order Egicoccales; family Egicoccaceae; genus Egicoccus; species Egicoccus sp. AB-alg2. The sequence goes on from NZ_JBGUAX010000004.1 coordinate 248,796, forward strand.
CCAGGCGGCCCGCGTCGGCCCACGCCGCCCGCATCTCCGCGACGTCGCGGGCGAAGACGCGGGCGGGGCTGCCGCCGTGGATCCAGCCGTCGGCGAGCTGCGCCGCGCGCGCGTACGACGGCCCCGAACCGCCCCCGACCAGCAGTCGCGGGCTGGGCGTCGGCCCGGCGGCGTTGATCGCCCCTTCCTCGAGGAGCGTGCGGATGGTCGCCAGCTGCTCGGTCAAGCGGTCCCCACGCGTGCCGCGGCCGAACTCCGAGCGCTCGTAGTCCTCGCCGCGGGCACCGATGGCGGCACCGACCGTCAGCCGGCCGGGCGCCAGCGCGTACAGCGAGGCCAGTTGCTTCGTCAGCGTGCTCGTCTCGCGCAGCGGCGAGATGAGGATGCTGGTGACCAGTTCGATGCGTCGTGTCACCGCCGCGGCGGCGCTGAGCGAGACCAGGGGCTCGAAGCTCTGGTAGACGATCCGGTCGAGGACGCCGAGGCTGGCGAACGGGCCGGCGTCGGCGCGGCGCGCCCAGTCGACGAGCAGGTCGCCGCTCGTGCCGGGCAGCGTGTTGGGCATCCCGATCCCGACCTGCATCACTCGCTCCTCGTGTCGTCGGCCAACCACTTCGGGGTCGCCACGAACGGCAGCCCCAGGACGCACAGGTCCGCCGCGCCCGACATCAGGACGTGGTTCACGTCCGCCAGCGTCGGCAGGTTGCCGGACGTCAGGACCGGCCCGCCGGCCTCGTTGCGGACGAGATCGCTCCACGGCGTGTTGAAGCCCGTCGTGAACTCGGCGCGTCCGGTCGGCGTGGTCTGCCCGGCGACGACGTGGAGCAGGTCGGCGCCCGCGTCGCGGAACCGGCGGGCGATCTCCAGGGCCTCGTCCTCGGGCAGGCCGCCGCGCCGGAGGTCGCTGGCCGAGAAGCACACGGACAGCAGTCGGTCGTCGGGCCACGCCTCACGGACGGCGTGGAGCACCTCGAGCGGGAAGCGCAGGCGGTTGGCCAGCGGTCCGCCGTGGTCGTCGTCGCGGCGGTTCGTCAGCGGTGACAGGAACGATCCGAGCAGGTAGCCGTGGCCGGCATGGACCTCGAGCGCGTCGAAGCCGGCCGCGACGGCACGGCGGGTCGCGGCGACGTAGGCCTCACGGACGCGGTCCATCCCCGTGCGGTCGAGTGCGGACGCCGGCGGGCTCGCGACGGTGTAGCGGCCTGGGGAGGCCGCGTACAGAGGCCAGCGCTGCGACGGGGGCAGCGGCAGGTCGGTGCCGCGGTGCCGTGGCGCGGTGGCACCGCGTGGGCCGGCGTGCAGCAGACGGGCCGCGACCAGCGTGCCGGACGCGCGTTCGTGGACCGCGGCCAGGGCCGATGACCACGCCGGGACGTGTTCGTCGTCGTACAACCCCGGATCCTCGGGGTTCGAGCGGCCGTCGGCGGAGACGGCGACGGCGTCCACGACCAGCAGCGAGGCACCGGCGTCCGCCAGGTCCTGCAGTTCGCCGAGCAGCGTCGCCGTCGGTGCCCCGCCGTCGCCCGCGCCCGGTGCCTGCACGAGCAGTGCGACGCGGTTCGCCAACCGACGGGGGCCGACCTGCAGGGGCGTGAACGCCGGTGGGGACGGCACCGCCGGCCCCGGCGCCGGTCGGTCGAGCGCCCGGCGGGTGAACCACCGGTCGAGATGGTGGACGAGGTCGGGATCGCGCCGGCGCAGGTTCTCGTAGTCGACGCGGGAACTGCGGGTCAGCAGGCTGTAGGTGAACTGCGGCGGGTCGAAGCCCCAGTAGCGCCGGTAGCGCGCGAACCAGTCGAGGCTCTCCGCGGCCGCCCGCTGGATGCCCTCGACCGACGGCTTGCGGGCCGACTCGTAGTCGGCCAGCGCTGCCGACAGCCCGGCCGACGTGGTCACGTCGTTGCGCGCGAGCGCGTCGGTCAGCGCGATGGCGTCCTCCAACGCGAGCTTGGTGCCCGAGCCGATCGAGAAGTGGGCCGTGTGGGCGGCGTCGCCGAGCAGCACCACGTTGCCGTGGCTCCAGCGCTGGTTGCGCACCGTGGTCCAGTCCAGCCACTTGGAGTTGTTGGCGACCAGCCCGTGCCCGTCGAGGTGGTCGCGGAACAGCTCGCTCAGCTGCGCGATGCTGTGCTGGTCGCTCTGGCCCGGCGACAGGCTGGCGGGGTCGACGGCGTCCAGGCCGGCCTTCCGCCAGGTCTGTTCCGTGCATTCGACGATGAACGTGCTCACGTCCTCGCTGAACGGATAGATGTGGGCCTGGAACGTTCCGGCCTCGGTCTCCTCGAAGATGAACGTGAACGCGTCGAAGCGTTGGGTCGTGCCGAGCCAGATGAACTTGCTGCCCTCGCGGGTCAGCCGCGGGCGGAACGTGTCCTCGAAGCGGGCGCGGACGCGGCTGTTGATCCCGTCGGCGCCCAGCACCAGGTCCGCGTCCAGCAGCCGGTCGAGGTCGTCAACCTCGGTACGGAAGCGCACGTCCACGCCCAGCTCCGCGGCGCGTTCCTGCAGGATGCGCAGCAGACGGTGACGGGAGATGGCCGCGAACCGGTTGCCGCCGGCGCGGATGCGGCTGCCGCCGTAGCGGACCTCGACCGGGTCCCAGCGGGCGGCGGCGCGCCACAACCGGTGGAAGCTGACGTCGTCCGCGTCCTCGAGCTCGCGCAGCGTGGCCGCGGAGAACACCACGCCGAAGCCGAAGGTGTCGTCCGGGGCGTTGCGCTCGTAGACGGTGACCTCGTGGGACGGGTCGGCCTTCTTCAGCAACAGCGCGCTGTAGAGCCCGCCCGGTCCGCCACCGACGGAGGTGACCCGCATCTGGAGGCTCTCCCTCCCTCTCCCTCGGGTCCCGGGCTCCCGTGTCGAGATCGCGACCTGCAGCGACCATATCACGAACGTGACCGCCGTGAGCATCGTGATAGGTGATGGTAGAGTGGTGGGCGCGGTGGCACCTGCCGTGGGAGCTGGTCGGTGCCGGGCAGGAGGCGTCGGTGGACGGTGTGGCGGTGGAGCCGGACGTGACGGCGTGGGAGGATCGGGTCGCGCAGCTGCGGGTCCTCGCCCGCGAGCGGCTGGCCCCGGTCGCCACCGCCGGCCCCCACGGGCGGGTGAACCGGCGGCTGGTGGCGGCACTCGCGGAGGCCGGTGTCTCTCCACGGCTGTTCCCGTCGTCGCTGGGTGGCAGCGCGGCGGACCGGGTCGCGGCCACCGAGCTGTGCCTGCTGCGCGAGGCGATCGCGGCCGAGTCGCCCACCGCGGAGACGACCCTCGCGGTCCAGGGGCTGGGGTCCTACCCGATCCTCCTCGCCGGGCGCCCGGAGCTGGCGCGGCGCTGGATCCCCGAGGTCGCCGGCGGCCGGGCCGTTGCCGCGTTCGCGCTCACCGAGCCGGACGCCGGCAGCGACGCGGCCGCGCTGCGGCTGCGTGCCGAGCGGGACGGCGACGGCTACCGCCTCACCGGCGAGAAGGTCTGGATCTCCCACGCCCCCGACGCCGACGTGTACACCGTCTTCGCCCGCACCACGCCCGACGCCGGCGCGCGCGGCGTGACGGCCTTCGCGGTCCCCGGCGACGCGCCCGGCCTGACGGGCGAACCGCTGGAACTGCTCGCCCCGCACGCCATCGGACGGCTCGTGTTCGACGGCGTGCCGGTGACCGCCGAGCAGGTCCTCGGTGACGTGGACGCCGGGTTCCGGGTGGCGATGGCGACGCTGGACCGGTTCCGGCCCAGCGTCGGTGCGGCCGCCGTCGGCATGGCACAGGCCGCGCTGGAGGCGGCGTGCGACCATGCCGCCAGCCGCCGCGCCTTCGGGCAGGAGCTCCGCGACTTCCAGGCGGTGTCGCACCGCCTCGCCGACATGGCCACGCGCATCCAGGCGGCGCGGCTGCTCGTGCGCGACGCGGCCCGGCTGCACGACGCCGGTGCGCGGCCGACCCGCAGTGCTGCCATGGCGAAGCTGTTCGCCACCGAGGTCGCCCAGGAGGTCGTCGACGGCGCCATCCAGGTCCACGGCGCCGCCGGGCTGCGACGCGGCCATCTGCTCGAAGAGCTCTATCGCGAGGTCCGCGCCCTGCGCATCTACGAGGGGGCGTCCGAGATCCAGCGCACGATCATCGCCCGGGAGCTGTTCCGTGACCGTTGACGCCCGCCGGGCCGTCGTCGTCGGTGGCTCCCGTGGCATCGGCCGTGCCACGGTGCTGACCCTGCTGGGGGCGGGCCTCGAGGTGGTGGCCACCGGTAGGGACCAGGCCGCGCTCGCGGAACTCGCGACGGCCGCCGCGCAGCCCGGCCCCGGCGGTCACCTGCGCACCGCGGTCGTCGACGCCACCGACGAGGAGGCGACGGCGCGGCTCGCCGACGAGCACCAGCCGGTCGACGTGCTGGTCTTCAACGCCGGTACGTCCAGCGCCGCCCCGCTCGCTCGCACGTCGCTCGAGGAGTGGAACCGCCAGCTGGCCGTGAACGCCACCGGCGCGTTCCTGGCGCTGCGGGCGTTCGTGCCACCGATGGTCGAGCGTGGCCGCGGTCGCGTCGTCGTCGTCACCTCGACCGCCGCCCTCGACGGCAGCCCCTACGTCAGCGCCTACGCCGCGGCGAAGCACGCCGCGCAGGGGCTGGTCCGCAGCGTGGCCGCCGAGGTGGCCGGGACCGGCGTGACCGTCAACGCCGTGTGCCCGCACTTCGTCCGCACCGACATGACGGACGCGACGGTGGCCCGCATCGAACGCGCGACCGGTCGCAGCGAGGACGAGGCGCTGGCCGAACTCGCCCGGACCTCGCGGTTGGGCCGGCTGCTCGAGCCGCAGGAGGTCGCCGACGCGATCCTGCTGCTGCTGGACGACGCGGCGGCCACCGTCAACGGCCACGCACTCGTACTCGACGGAGGAGGCCACTGGTGACCCGGTTCCGCAGCTCCGCCCCGCTGACCTCGGACTGGCGCCACTTCCGGTTCGAGGTCGCCGACGGGATCGGCGTGGTGACGTTCGACCGGCCGGAGCGACTGAACGCGCTCACCCTGGAGGTGTACGCCGACCTGCGCGACCTCACCGCCGAGCTCGAGCACCGCGACGACGTACACGCGCTGGTACTGACCGGCGAAGGGCGCGGGTTCTGCTCCGGCGGCGACGTCGAACAGATCATCGGCGAGCTGCTCGAGCACGGCGACAACCGCCGGGTCACCGACTTCACCCGCATGACCGGCGCGGTCGTCCGCAACCTGCGCGAACTGCCCATCCCCGTCATCGCGGCGATCAACGGCACCACCGCGGGCGCCGGCGCGGTCATCGCCCTGGCCGCGGACCTGCGCATCGTCGCCCGGTCGGCGGCCTTCCACTTCCTGTTCACGAAGGTGGGGCTCGCCGGCGCGGACATGGGCTGCGCGTACCTGTTGCCGCGCGTCATCGGTTTCGGCCGCGCCATGGAGCTGCTGCTCTTCGGCGACCGGGTCGACGCGGAGACCGCCGAGCGCTACGGGCTCGCCAACCGGGTCGTCGACGACGGCGCCGTACGCGACGAGGCCATGCAGTGGGCCCGCCGACTGGCCGGCGGGCCGACCTTCGCCATCGCGGCCACCAAGAAGCTCCTGACCCGCGAGCAGGACATGGACCTGTCCAGCGCCGTGGAGATGGAGGCGTTCGTGCAGGCCTTCCTGATGCGCAGCGAGGACCACGCCGAGTTCTTCCGTGCCAACCGCGAAGGTCGCGAACCGAACTGGACCGGACGATGAGCCACATCCCGATCAACCCCGACGGCCTGCTACCCCCCGTCGGGTTCGCGCACGGCATGCTCGCCGCACCCGGCCGGACGCTGTACCTCGGCGGCCAGACCGGTCACCACGCCGACGGCCGCCTCGACGACGGGTTGGTGGCCCAGTTCGGCCGCGCCCTGCGCAACCTCGCCACGGTGCTCGACGACGCCGGCGCCCGTCCCGAGCACGTCGTGAGCATGCAGATCTTCACCACGGACGTGGCGACCTACCGGGCGGAGCCGAAGGCGCTCGGACGGGCGTACCGTGAGGTCATGGGACGTCACTTCCCCGCGATCGCCCTCTTCGGGGTGTCGGCGCTGCACGATCCCGACGCCGTGGTCGAGATCGTCGCCATCGCCGTCGTCCCCGGCGATCCCGCCGCCTGAGAGGAGTCCGTCGTGAGCCAGCCCACCATCGACCCGTTCGACCCGCTGGGCCTCGAGGCCGAACTGTCCGACGAGGAGCGGCTCGTCGCCGAATCCACGCGCCGCTTCGTGCGCGAGCGGGCGCTGCCGGAGGTGCCACGGCACTTCGAGGCCGGCACGTTCCCGGTGGAGCTCGCCAAGGAGCTCGGCGAGCTCGGCCTGCTCGGGATGCACCTGCAGGGCTACGGGTGCGCCGGGACGAACGCCGTCAGCTACGGCCTCGCCTGCCTGGAGCTCGAGGCGGGCGACAGCGGCCTGCGCAGCTTCGTGTCGGTCCAGGGATCGCTGGCGATGTTCCCGATCTGGCGGTACGGCAGCGAGGAGCAGAAGGAACGCTGGCTGCCCGCGATGGCGCGTGGCGAGGCGATCGGCTGCTTCGGCCTCACCGAACCCGACCACGGCAGCGACCCCTCGGGCATGCGCACCCGCGCCCGCCGCGACGGCGACGACTGGATCCTCGACGGCGCGAAGCTGTGGATCACCAACGGCGGCATCGCGCAGGTCGCGGTCGTGTGGGCGCAGACCGACGACGGCATCCGCGGCTTCGTCGTGCCGACCGACACGCCGGGCTTCGAGGCGCGTGACGTCGGGCACAAGCTCTCGCTGCGGGCCTCCGTGACCTCCGAGCTCGTCCTCACCGACGTGCGCCTGCCCGCCGACGCCGTGCTGCCCGACGTGGTCGGGCTCAAGGGGCCGCTGTCGTGCCTCAACGAGGCTCGCTTCGGAATCCTCTGGGGCGCCGTCGGGGCCGCCCGCGCCTGCTTCGAGGCGGCGCTGGACTACGCCGGCACCCGCGAGCAGTTCGGCCAGCCCATCGCCGGCTTCCAGCTCACCCAGCGCAAGCTGGTCGAGATGTTCCTCGCCCTGACGAAGGCCGCGATGCTGGCCCACCGCCTCGGTCGGATGAAGGACGCCGGCACGCTGACCAAGGACCTCGTCAGCATCGGCAAGCTCGACAACGTCCGGGCCGCGCTGGAGATCGCGCGCACCGCCCGCGGTGTCCTGGGCGCCAACGGCATCACGCTCGAGTACCCGGTCATGCGGCACGCCGCCAACCTCGAGTCGGTCGCGACCTACGAGGGCACCGAGGAGATCCACACGCTGACGCTGGGCCGGGCCCTCACCGGGCTGTCCGCCTTCACCTGAGCCACCCGGCCCCGGCCCGCGCCCGCACGACGTGACCGGGTCGGGGCTCAGGCGCCGCGCGCGGCCGTCGACGCGGCGGCCAGCCCCATGGTCTGGGCGTCGACGTTGGCGTGGACGTGCGCGCGGGCGGTCGGCTCGAGCCGGCCGCTGAGCCGGCGCCACAGGTCGACGGAGACCGTGCCCTCCCAGTCGTCGGGCAGCAGTTCCACCGGGAGCCCGGGGTCGACGTAGGGCAGCTTTCGCCATTCGTGCAGTGCGGTGACGTAGGCGACGAAGGCGCCGACCGGGTCCTGTTCCGGCGGGTGCTGCTCCTGCGCGGCCAGGACGGGGGCGAACTCCGCCACGTAGTCGCGGTGGACGGTGCGGATCGCCTCGACGTCCCAGCAGCGCGTCACGAGGCGGCGGACGTCGTCGAATCCGTCGTAGTCGCCGAGGAACAGATCGACGTGGGCCTCGAGCCCCAACGAGGCCACCATGTCGCGGGTCGCCTCGAGCTCGCGGCGCGGCGCGATCCACAAGCCGCCGCCGAGGTTGCCGTAGCCGAGCCACTCCAGGCGGCTGCGCAGCTGATGGCGTTTGGCCCGGATCTCCTCGGGGACCGAGAAGCTCGCGATCACCCAGCCGTCCTGCAGTCGCGCCGGCTCGAGCAGCGACGCGATGCGCTCGTCACCTTCGGCCAGCAGTTGCGCGGCCGTCTCGGTCAGCTCGTAGCCGACCCGTCCGCCGATCTGGCGCCGCACCAGCAGGCCCTTGCGCGAGAACCGCGACACCGACAGCCGGACCGCGGCCTCCTCGACGCCCAACGGCGCGGACAGGCGCACGAGGTCCGCGACGGCGATCCAGCCGCCCAGATCACGGACGAAGGCGCCGTACAGGTCGAGCAGGACGGATCTCGACTGCCGCTGCCGCATCGTGCGCCCTTCCTCGCAGCCGGGCAGAGGGTAGGCGACCCGGTGACGACAGCGGGGTGTCGTGGCGTGCTCCGAGTCAGACCGTCCCACCCTCGAGCAGGGCTTTGCGCACGTGCTCGGGTACCTCGAGGGGTCGGGCGTCTCCGCCCACCAGCACCGTGACCACCCGTCCTTCCGCGGCCAGGCCCCGCGGCGTCTGCAGCGTGAAGGCGTAGGTGATCGACGTGCGGCCGACGGCGGCCACGGCCAGCGTGGTCGTGACGTCGTCGCCGAACCGGACCGACGTGCGGAAGTCGATCTCCAGGCGTGCCCGCGGGGTGTTGCCGAACGTGACCTCGACGATGTCCAGGCGACGGTGCAGTTCCAGCTCGGCGTGCTCGATGAACCGGATGGTCGTCGAGTAGTGCCAGATGCCGGCGGCATCGGTGTCCATCCATTCGAGCGGACGGGTGATCTCCACGCTTGCGGGGGGCATGCGTCCTCCGTTGACCGAAACTGACTGACCGGTTAGTCTAGGGATTCGAGGTGCGTCGCGGGCGGGCGTCGCGCGGGTCGCGATTCCATCGGGAGGGAGCCGCATGGCGGAGCTGTTCATCGACGGGCGTGAGGTGAAGAGCGAAGGCGACGAGCGGCTCGAGGTGCGGGACCCGGCCCGCCAGCAGGTCGTCGGCGACGTCCCCAACGCCGGCCCCGAGGCGGTCGACCGTGCCGTCCAGGCCGCACTGCGGGCCTTCGCGTCCTGGCGTCGGGTGCCGGCGGCGCAGCGCGGTGCCCTGCTGCTCGCCGGCGCGCACCGGGTCGCGGCGGCCGTCGACGAGCTGGCGCCGATGCTGACCGCCGAGCAGGGCAAGCCGCTGCGTGAGGCACACCTCGAGCTGCACCGGTTCGTGGAGACGCTCGAACACTACGCCGGCCTGGCCCGGAACCTGCGCGGCCAGTCGGTCCCGGATCTCGACGACGGCGCCCGCGGTTTCGTCCTGAAGCGCCCGCTGGGGGTCGTGGCGGCCATCGTCCCGTGGAACTTCCCCACGACGCTGCTCGGCAACAAGCTCGGTCCGGCGCTGATCACCGGCAACACGGTGGTGGCCAAGCCCGACGAGACGACCCCCTTCGTCACGCTCCGGATCGCCGAACTCATGCACGACGCGGGGCTGCCGGCCGGCGTGTTCAACGTCGTCACCGGTCTCGGCGAGGTGACGGGTGAGGCGCTCATCCGCCACCCGGACGTGCGCAAGGTCGCCTTCACCGGCTCGACGCCCGTGGGCAAGCACGTCATGTCCGCCGCGGCCGACCGCCTCGCACGGGTGACGCTCGAGCTGGGCGGCTCGGACCCGCTCATCATCTGCGCGGACGCCGACGTGGACGCGGCCATCAGCGCCGCCAGTATGGGGCGGTTCTTCAACTGCGGGCAGGCCTGCCTGGCGATCAAGCGGGTCTACGTGGAGGACGCGGTGGCCGACCGCGTGGTCGAGCAGTTGGCGGCCAAGGCCGGCCGGCTGCAGCTCGGGCCCGGCGACGTCAAGGGCACCCAGATCGGCCCCATGCACAGCGAGGAGGGACGCGACCTGCTGGCCGCGCAGCTGGCCGACGGCGTGGCGTCCGGGGGCGAGGTCGTCGCCGGTGGTGACCTCCCCGACGGCGAGGACCTCACGAAGGGCTGGTTCCACGCGCCGACCGTCGTGGCGGAGCCGTCGCACGACTCGCGGCTGGCCAGGGAGGAGACCTTCGGTCCGGTCCTGCCCGTGTGGCGCGTGTCGGACCTCGACGAGGCGGTCGAGCGGGCCAACGACTCGCCCTTCGGGCTCGGCTCGTCGGTGTGGACGTCGGACCTGCGCAAGGCCACGTACGCGATGGAGGCCCTCGACGCGGGTTACACGTGGGTCAACAGCCGGACCAAGGTCTACGACGAGCTGCCGTTCGGTGGGCTGAAGGAGTCCGGCTACGGCAAGGAGCACGGCATCGAGGCCCTGGACTTCTACCAGGAGGCCAAGTCGGTGGTCGTGCGGGACTGACCAGCACGGCGAGGGAGAGGGAGATCCCATGCCCGTCGATCTGCGCACGAACGTCAGCCTGCTGTTGGAGCACAACCTCGAGGCCGGCCGCGGGCAGCAGGCCGCACTGATCACCGGCGACGACGAATCGCGCAGCTACGCGCAGCTGTACGTCGACGCGTGCCGGTTCGCGTCGCGGCTGCGCGACCTCGGCGTACGCCGCGAGGAACGGGTGCTGCTGGTCCTCGACGACACCCCCGTGTTCCACGCGGCCTTCCTCGGCGCCATCCGCCTCGGCGCGGTCCCCGTGCCCGTGAACATCCTCGCCCGGCCACAGGACTACGCGTACTACCTCGACGACAGCTACGCGAACGTCGCGGTGGTGGACGCGGCGCTCCTGGACAAGGTGCAGCCGCATCTGGCCGAGCGCCCACACGTCGAGCTGGTGGTCGCGAACGGGGACGTCCCCGACGGCGCCCACGCCGCACAGGCCTGGCTGGAGGAGGGCGAGGACGAACTGGCGCCCGTGCGTACCCACCCCGACGATCCCGCCTTCTGGTTGTACAGCTCCGGCTCGACCGGCGCGCCCAAGGGCGTGGTCCACCTGCAGCACGACGTGGCCGTCACCTGCGAGAACTACGCCGGCCAGGTGCTGCAGCTCACGCAGGGCGAGGTCACGTTCTCCACCACCAAGCTCTTCCACGCCTACGGGCTCGGCAACGGGCTGACGTTCCCCATGTGGGCGGGCGCGACGGCCGTGCAGCTCGTCGGCCGCCCGGCGCCGGATCGCGCCCTCGACCGCATCGAGCGGCACCGTCCCAGCGTCCTCTACTCCGTACCGACGCTCTACAACGCGATGCTCAACACCCCGGGCGTCCGCGAGCGCGACCTGTCGTCGCTGCGCATCGGTGCGTCGGCCGCCGAGGCGCTGCCGCCGGAGGTGTGGCGACGCTGGCGGGAGCTGACCGGCACCGAGATCCTGGATGGGATCGGTTCGACCGAGCTGCTGCACATCTACTGCTCGAACCGTCCGGGACAGTGCCGGCCAGGCACGTCCGGGTTCCCGGTGCCGGGCTACGAGCTGGAGATCCGCGACCCGGAGACCGGAGTCGTGATCGACGGCACGGAGGCCGGCGAGCTGTGGGCCAAGGGCGACAGCGCCCTGGCCTACTACCACCACCAGCACGAGAAGACGAAGCGTTCGGTGGTCGGCGCCTGGTTCCGTACCGGCGACCGCTACCGCCGCGACGAGGCCGGTGCGTACGTCTACGAGGGCCGGGTCGACGACATGATGAAGGTCGGCGGCCTGTGGGTGAGTCCGATCGAGATCGAGAACCGGCTGATCGAGCACGAGGCCGTGCAGGAGGCCGCCGTCGTCGCCGCCGAGGAGGACGGCCTGACCCGCATCCGGGCCGTGGTCATCCTCCACGAAGGCCACGAGGGCAGCGAGGCCCTGGTCGGCGAGTTGCAGACCTGGTGCAAGGAGCGTCTGCAGCGCTACCAGTTCCCGCACGTCGTCGAGTTCGTCGATGACCTGCCGCGCACCTCCACCGGCAAGATCCAGCGCTACAAGCTGCGGGGGCGCCTGGCGTGACGCGCATGCGCGTGGCGTCGCCCGGTCGGAGCGGGTGAGCCGAGGAGGCGACCATGGAGCAACCGCTGTCCGCGCTGGCGGTACTCGCGCGGCGACTGGAGGCCGGCGAGGTCGTCCACCGTCCCGACGTGTCGGGCCTGGGACACGACACGTTCGTGCGCGAGACGCTGGGGCTGCGGTTCGACGAGTTCGCGCGCGACCGCATCGTGGGTCACCTCGAGCCGGGACCGCAACACTGGCAGAACGCCGGCATCGTGCACGGTGGCGTCTGGTGCGCCGTCGTGGAGACCCTGGCGTCCTGGGGTGCCGCCCTCCGCGTCGCGACGGCGGGACGCGAGGTGGTCGGCGTCAGCAACCGGACCGAGTTCCTGCGGCCCCACCGGACGGGCCGGATCGACGCGGTGGCCAGCCTCGTCGACGAGGTCGGGCACCTGCAGTGGTGGGACGTCGTGCTGACCCGGGCACGTGACGGCGAGCCGGTCGCACGCGGCAGCGTCCGGTTGCAGCAGCTCCGGGCCCGCGCCGGCGCGACCGCTGCGGGCTGATGCCGCCCGACACCGGCTTCGCGCTCCCCGGCGGACTCGCCGTGCCGCCGCGCGTGGCGGTCGAGCTGCTCGGCGAGGCCGCCGACGCGCTCGACGGGCCGGTCCTCGCCACGGAGGTCAGCGGCGTGGAGGCCTTCGGGCTGCTCGCGGCCGTGGCCGCCAGGCGTCCCGGAACGCGCCTGGGTACCGGGGTCGTGCCCCTGGGATCGCGCAGCGAACCGGCCATGGCGATGGCCGCCACGACGGTCGCCGACGTCGCCGACGCCCCGTTCCTGCTGGGCGTCGGCGTGTCCACGCCGGCGGTCGTGGCGGGTTGGCACGGCGTCAGCCACACGCCCGGACGGGACGAGACCCGAGCCCGGCTGCGGACGCTGCGCGCCGTGCTCGACGGGGAACGGCGGGGCTCGTTCCGCCTCGCCTGGCCCCTCGGCCCCCGGGTGGGGGTGCTGCTCGGTGCGATGGGCCCGCGCATGACCGAGCTCGCGTTCGCGGAGACGGACGGCGTGATCGTCAACCACACGCCGCCCGACGCACTGCCCGTCCCACCCGAGGACCGCCGGCTGCTGGTGTACGTCTGGTTCCGCGCCGCGCCGGACGCCGAGCAGCGGGTCCGGCGCGAGCTCGTCTCCTACGCCACCGCCCCCGCCTACGCGCGACACTTCGAGCGGCTGGGGTTCGGCGAGGACGTGGAGACGGTGGCACGCCTCCGCGCGGACGGGCGGTTGCGCGAGGCGCCAGAGCAGCTCTCGCACCGGCTCGTCGACGGCCTGTACGTGACCGAGCAGCGCCTGGCCGCGCGGCTCGAGGCCGTGCGCGCGGTCGGCGGGGTCCCGGTGGTCCTGCCGGTGACTGGTGACGACCCGGTCCGTGACGTCCGCCACACGCTGCGTGTGCTCGGCGGGTCGACGAGCCCCGTGGACGCCCGCGACCGTCCCCGCTACCGACACGGGCGGACGCTACGCGACCGGCTCGTGGCGGCCCTGCGCGACGACGACCGCGGCGCCGACGACGTCGTCCTCCACGGACGGGACTACGCCGGGGCCGCGGTCGCCCTCGCCGTGGTCCGCGGTCGCGACGGGGACGCCGAGGTGCCCATGATCCTCCGCTCCACGGGGCTGCGCACGCACGCGAGCCAGTACGGCCTGCCCGGCGGCAAGACGGAAGCAGGGGAGACCGTCGAGGAGACCGCCCGCCGCGAGCTCGAGGAGGAGCTGGGGCTCGTGACCGGCCATGGCGACGTGCTCGGCCGGCTCCCGGCCGTCGTGACCCGCTCCGGCTTCCGCATCGTCCCCGTCGTGGTCTGGGTCGACGACCCGGCCGCCGTGCTGACCCCCGATCCGGGCGAGGTCGCCGAGGTCTACCGGCTGCCGCTGGCCGCGATCGCCGCGTCGCGGGTCGAGGCCGGCGGGGGCGGGTTCCCGATCCTGGGTACGGCGGTGTTCGCGCCGACCGGCGAGATCCTGCAGCGGTTCCGTGACCTCCTCCTGGACCGGGCGGAGCCGGTCGGGGACGGCATGGTCAGCGAGCCGCCCTTCACCTGGCGTTGAGCTCGGCGGCAGGTGTCGATGTCGAGGCGCCAGACCGTACGGCGGCCGTTGAGGTCCCAGCGGCGACAGGCGTCGTGCACCTACGGCGGTTCCGCCCTGTTGGTCACGCGACCATGTGCCAGCGCGCCCACCCACTCCCTGACGATGGCCAGGTTTCGAGCATGCCGACTGCGGGGGCGAACCGCGCGTCCGCCCACTCCCTGAGCATGGCCAGGTTCCCGGCGTGGCGACGTCCGGGCCGGACCGCGCGCCAAACCGTCGGCACTGGGTCGGACGAGCGACGCACGGTCGGCCCAGCGGGGCACCGGTGCGTCGGTGGCTCGACCATGCGTCACCGGCTCGACATCGAGGTTGCCTCGACCCTCCCCGGGCTGTGTGACGCGCGCACCGCTCTGTTACGCCGGACACGCATCGGTGCTGATCTGGCGTCACACCGACGCGTTGACGTCGCAGGTCAACGCCGCAACCGTTACCTCCCGCCGCCGGCCGTTCTGACTGGCGGAACAGACCGTTCCGCTTCGGGGAAGCCTGGCATAGCGTGGATGACGTCAGAGCCCCGCGACCCACGAGGGCAGTGTGATGAGCACCGTCGAATCGCCCGTGAAGTTGCAGGCCGTCGACGCGCCGGACCAGCCGGACCGGACGCCGCAGCTCGAGGAGCTCTACCGCGGCTTCGAGTCCGAGCTGCTGGTGCCGCTGTGGACCGAGATCGGCGACCTCATGCCGTTCTCGCCGGTCTCGAACGCCGTCGCCCACCGTTGGCGCTGGAAGCATCTCGTCGCCCTCGCCGAGCAGGCGGGCGACCTCGTGCCGGTCGGGCGGGGCGGCGAACGGCGCGCGATCGCGCTCGCCAACCCGGGGCTCGGCGGCCGCCCGTTCGCCACGCCGACCCTGTGGGCCGCCATCCAGTACCTCAACCCGCGCGAAGACGCGCCCGTCCATCGCCACACCCAGCACGCCTTCCGGTTCGTCGTCGAGGGCGAAGGGGTCTGGACGGTCGTGGATGGCGACCCGGTGGGCATGCGGCGCGGTGACTTCCTGCCGCAGGCGGGCTGGCACTGGCACGGCCACCACAACCTCAGCACGTCGCCCATGGCCTGGATCGACGGGCTCGACATCCCCTTCGCCCGCTACGTGGAGTCGACCTTCTTCGAGTTCGGCCCGGACGAGGTCGAGTCCCGCGAAGCCCCGGAGTACTCGCGCGCCGAGCGGCTGTGGGCCCACCCGGGGTTGCGTCCGCTCACCAACGTGCAGCCGACGCCGAACTCCCCGCTGCTGGCCTACCGGTGGGAGTACACGAACCGGGCGCTCGACGAGCAGCTGGCACTCGAGGACGAGGGCTACACGGCGACGATCGAGCCGGGCCACGCGGCCATCCGCTACGTGAACCCGACCACCGGCGGTGACGTCATGCGCACGCTGCGGGCCGAGTTCCACCGTCTCGCCCGGGACACGCGAACCGCCACGCGGCGGGAAGCCGGCTCGTCGGTCTTCCAGGTCTTCGACGGCACCGGGCGGATCACCGTCGGTGACACCACCTGGGACGTCGAGCGTGGCGACCTGTTCGTGGTGCCCTCGTGGCAGCCGCTGACCGCCGAGACCGAGGACGGCATCGACCTGTTCCGCTTCAGCGACGCCCCGATCCTCGAACGGCTGGGGATGGACCGGGCCGAGATCGAAGGAAACGCCCAGTGAGGCTGGCCACCATCCGCACCAGCGACGGCACACGGGCCGTCCGCCTCGACGGCGACGACCGGATCGACCTCGGCGTGACCGACGTGGGCGCCCTGCTGGCCGATCCGGACTGGGAGGCGCGAGCCGGCCGCGACGGGGACACGCTCGGCCGGGACGCTGCGTTCGCCCCGCTGGTGCCCGACCCCGGCAAGATCGTCTGCGTCGGGCTCAACTACGCGCCGCACATCCGCGAGATGGGCCGGGACCTCCCCGAGCACCCGACGCTGTTCGCCAAGTTCCGGGAGTCGCTGATCGGTCCATACGACCCGCTCGTGCTCCCGGAGGAGTCGGCGGCCGTCGACTGGGAGGGCGAGCTCACGGTCGTGATCGGACGGGCGGTACGGCGCGCCGACGAGCAGGCCGCGGCGGCGGCGATCGCCGGTTTCACGGTCGCCAACGACGTCACCACCCGGGACTGGCAGTACCGCACCAAGCAGTGGCTGCAGGGCAAGACGTTCGAGGCGACCACGCCGGTCGGGCCCGTGCTGGTCACGCCCGACGAGGTGCCCGGAGGCGTCGCACCCGACCTCCGCCTCCGGACGATCCTCGGCGACGAGGTCGTGCAGGAGGCGAGGACCTCGGAACTCGTCTTCGACCCGGTGGCGCTGGTGCAATACGTGTCGCAGATCGTGACGCTCCGTCCGGGCGATCTCGTGCTGACGGGCACGCCCGGCGGCGTGGGCCACGCCCGCACGCCGCCGCGCTACCTCCAGGACGGCGACGTCCTGGTCACCGAGATCGAACACCTCGGGCGGTGCCGCAACGAGGTCCGCAAGGCATGAACGACGTCCGAGGGCTCCTGGAGGAGGGGACCGCGACGTTCCTGCGTGCCGTGGAATCGCTTCCCGACGACGCCTGGGACGGTCCCTCGCGGCTGCCGGACTGGCGGCCGCGTGAGGTCGTCGCGCACGTCCACCACAACGCGCTGGCGCTCCGCAACCTCGTCGCCTGGGCGCGGACCGGTGTGGAGACTCCGATGTACACCAGCGCCGAACAGCGCGACCATGACATCCGGACCACGGCGACGGAGCCGGTGGCGGTGCTGCGCACGCTGGTGCAGGAGTCGGCACAGGCCCTGGACGAGGACCTGGACGGCCTCGACGACGACCAGTGGCAGGCCGAGGTGCGCACCGCCCGCGGCCGCACCGTGCGGGCGACCGCGATCCCGTGGCTGCGCACCCGGGAGGTCGCCGTCCACGCCGTCGACCTGGGTGCCGGGCTCCGGTTCGACGACCTGTCCGACGACCTCAACCGGGCCCTGGTCGAGGACGTGGTCGCGTTCCGGCTCGGGCGCGGAGAGGCGGCGACGCTGGCCGCCTGGTTGACCGGACGTCAGGACGGCGCCGCCCTCGGGCCGTGGCTCTGACGTCGTACGGTCTCGCGCGCGAGACGCCTCACTCGGTGAGCCGGCCGATGCCGGCGCGGGCGACCTCACGCTCGATGGCGTCGGCCGTCCGCCACAGGGCCGCGGACCAATCACCCAGCCGGGACGGGTGGAAGCGCACGCTGGGCACGGCCAGCGACAGCGCCGCGGAGGCCGTGTCCCCCACGAGGCGCACGGCGACACCGATGGCGCTCAGCCCGGTCTCGGTCTGCTGGTCGTTGATGGCGTAGCCGTGCCTCCTGACCTGCTCGAGTTCCGCGAGGAACGCGGTGACGTCCACGTCCGTGACGCCGGCGTAGACGGCCTCCACCTGGGCCGGTGGCAGCGACGCCAGCATCGCCTTGCCGCCCGACGTCCGGTGCGCCGGCAGCGACGCGCCCGTGCGGTCGCCGGCACGAAGCGGCTGCGGGGACTCCACGGTGCTGACGAAGTGCACGGCCGTACCGGCCAGGATGGTCAGGTTCGCCGACTCGCCGACCTGGTTGACGAGCGCGACCATGTGTGGCCGCGCCGCCTGGCGCAACACGGCCACCGCCGCGGCGGCGTGCGGCGTGCGTTGCAGGACCGGGCCGGGGTAGTAGCGACGATCCGGTCCCTGTTCGGCGAACTCGCGGTAGACGAGCATCGCGAGCAGTCGGTGGGCCGTCGAGGGTGAGACGGCGAGGTGGGCGGCGGCGTCCCGGACGCCGAGCGAGCCCTCGCGTTGCAGCAGGCGTGCGAGTTGCAGGGCGTGGTCGACCGAGGTGATGGCATACGTCGGTCGCTCGCTCACGACCGCAGCGTAGTGCCGCGCCGCCGCGGGCCGTCGCCGGGCGTCGAGACCGGTGTGCGGACCTGACCCCCCACCTCACGACCCGGTCACCCGACCATCCGGTGGGGGCGGTCGGCTCCGGATCTCCTGTGACGCCGATCGAAAGCGGTCCTTCCGCCATGACGACGCTCGTGACCGGCGCGACCGGCTTCATCGGACTCGAGGTCGCGCGCCAGCTCGCCCAGGCCGGCCGTCGCCCGCGGCTGCTGGTCCGGCGGCGTGCCCGCGGGCCGCTGCTCGCGAACCTCGACGCCGACCTCGTGCACGCCGACCTGCGCTCGCCCGCCTCGCTGCGGCGCGCCGTCGAGGGCTGCGACGAGGTGATCCACCTCGCGGGGCGGGCGGTGTTCGAACCGGCGCGCAAGCTGATCGACACGTTCGTGCACGGCACCCGGGACCTCGCCGAGGCCGCCGCCGACGCCGGGGTGCGGAAGTTCGTGTTCGCCTCGTCGCTGCTGGTGCACGGCCCGACGGACGAGCTCATCACCGCCGAGACGCCGCCCGCGCCGGTCGTCGACTACGGCCGCGTGAAGCTCTTCGTCGAGCGCAGGCTGGCCGCCCTGGGCAGGGCCCGCGGAATGCACGTCGCCAACGTCCGGCTGCCACACGTCTACGGTCCCACCGACCAGCTCTTCGGCCGTGTGCACCGACGCCTGCTGCTGGTCCCCGGCCGCGGCTCACGGCCGTACGCGCACCTGCACGTGGCGGACGCGGCGCGGGTCCTCGTCCGGGCCGCCGAGCTCGGGTGGCAGGGCGCGAGCGCCGTGGGTGACGCCGAACCCGCCGGTTGGGACGACGTCCTCGGGTTCCTCGCGGAGGCCATGCCGGACCTGCGGATCGTGCGCGCACCCGAAACGCTGGCGCTGGCCGGCACCGGGCTGCTGGCGCCGGTGACCGCCATCCGCCGTCGACCGGCGCTCCAGACCGTCGACACGGTGCGCAGCTGGAACCTGTCGCTGCCCGTCGATCCGGGTGCGCTGTGGCCCGAGCTGGGCATCGCGCCGCAGTACCCGACCTATCGCGAGGGGCTGGCCGCCAGCCTCGACGCGTGCGTGGCGTTCCGGTGGCTGCACCCCGTACGGGACCGCTCGCACTGACCGCCGGCTCGTGTCCCGCGGACGCCGGACGTGTCGTCCCGGCGGGCCGAGCGCCGGCGCGACCTCGGCCATGGCGTCGGGCGGCCCGCCCGGGGACACTGCCGGCATGGACACGCTGGAGCTCGACGGGCTCACCGTCGACCGCGACGGTGCGGTACTGCTCGACCACGTCGACCTGCGTGTGGGGGCTGGCGAGCGGGTCGCGCTCGTCGGCCCCTCCGGGGCCGGCAAGACCACCCTGCTGCGGTGTGTCGCCGGTCTCGCGACGCCCGCGGCCGGTGCCGTCCGTCTGGGCGGCGACGACGTCACGCACGCGCCCCCCGGGGCCCGCGACGTGGTCTACGTGCCACAGGACGCACCGCTGCTGCCGCACCTCGACGTCGAGCACAACGTCGGGTTCCCGCTCGTGCTGCGCCGTCGCCCACGGGAGGAAGTCGAGGAACGGACGCGCGCCGAAGGACGGGCCTTCGCGATCCGCCACCTGTTCCCGCGCCGACCGAACCAGCTGGCCGCCGGCGAGCGCAGCAGCGTCGCGCTCGCCCGGTCACTCGTCCGGCGCGGGCGGGCGCTGCTCCTCGACGAGCCGTTCGCACGCCTCGACGCCCACCGCCGGCAGGATTTCGCCCGGGAGCTGGTGGCGGTGCAGAACGGCTACGGCGTCACCATGCTGCTGGCGACCAACGACCAGCGCATCGCCAGCGCCGTCGGCGAGCGCGTCGCCGTCCTCGACAGTGGGCGGCTCCGGCAGGTGGACCGGCCCGACGTGGTGTACGCGCGGCCGGCCGACACCTTCGTCGCCGGCTTCGTCGGTGAGCCGCCCATGAACCTGCTGCCCGGTCTCGTGGACGACCGTGCCGATCCGCACGCGGCCCGTCTGACCGTCGTGGGCGGTCCACGTGTCCGGCACCTCGCGGGCCTGCCGCTGCTCGTCGGCATCCGACCCACGGCGCTCGAGCCGGCGCGCGTGACCCACGCCTGCCGAACGGCGGGCCGGGTCGTCCGCGCCGTGTTCGTCGGCCACGGCGTCGAGGTGACCCTCGACACGCCGGCGGGGGCGGTCCTGGCCGTCGTGCCGGCGCCGGGGCCGGTCCTGGGCGAAGCGGTCGAGCTCGGCGTCCGGCACCGCGACGTGCACCTGTTCGACCCCATCACCGGGGAGGCGCTGGCCCACGGGGCGTGAGACCCGCCCGCTCCACCGGTCTGGCGCGGCGAGGGGCGGCGTGCGGGGTCAGACCAGCGACAGCTGGGCGTGTCCGCGTTCGAGGTCGAGCAGCTGCTGCTTGCGGCCCAGGCCGCCGCCGTACCCGGTCAGTGTGCCGTTGGCGCCGACCACGCGGTGGCAGGGCACGATGATCCCGATCGGGTTGCGGCCATTGGCCAGGCCCACCGCCCGGGACGCCGTCGGCTGCCCGATGCGCGCGGCCAGTTCGCCGTAGGAGACCGTCTCGCCGTACGGGATCTCGCACAGGGCCCGCCACACCTGCTGCTGGAAGTCGGTCCCGCGCGCGAACGACAGCGGCAGGTCGAAGGTCCGGCGCTCACCGGCGAAGTACTCCGACAGCTGGGCGGCGGCCTCGGCGACCACGTGGTCGTCGCGGACGCCGAAGTCCGTCTCGGCGGGGCGGTGGCGCTGCTGCTCGAGGTAGCAGCCGACCAGCGACTCGCCGTCGCAGACGAGCGTGATGGGCCCGAGGGGGCTGTCGACGATGCCGTGGTACATGACGGGCTCCGTTCCAGGATCGAGGGTAGGGCGCTCAGGCGGCGGTGACGGGCAGGCGGTTGACGGCGTGGTCCCCGGTCGCCCACAGGTACTGCACGGCGTAGGCGCGCCACGGCCGCCAGGCCTCGGCCCGGCGCACCAGCGCGGCAGGCGAGGCGGGCAGGCCCAACCGCTCCGCCGCCAGGCGGACGCCGAGGTCGCCGGGCAGGAACGCGTCCGGGTCGCCCAGCCCGCGCATCGCGATCACCTCGACGGTCCAGGGGCCGAGCCCCGGCAGCGCCTGCAACTGTTCGCGTGCGGCGGCGCGGTCGGCGCCGGGGCCGAGGTCGATCGTGCGCGCGGCCAGGGCGGCGGCCAGACCGCGCAGGGCGGCGATGCGAGCGGCGGGCAGTCGGAAGACGTCGTCGGGCAGTGCCGACAACGTCTCGGCCGAGGGGAACAGGTGCGTGAGGCCACCGTCGGGATCCGCCACCGTTTCACCGGCCAGTGCCGCCAGCCGGCCCGCGTGGGTGGCGGCGGCCGCCGTGGAGACCTGCTGGCCGAGCACCGCACGGATCGCCAGTTCCTCGGCATCGACGCTGCGGGGCACGCGCCGACCGGGTGCGGCCGCGACCTCGTCGGCCAGGGCGGGATCCGACGCGAGGTGTTCGTCGACCGCGATCGGATCCGCGTCGAGGTCCAGCAGGCGTCGGCAGCGCGCGATGGCGGCACCCAGGTCGCGGAAGTCGCTCAGGCGCAACTCGCAGGCGACGTGGTCCTCCGCGGGCCGCAGTGCGACGACGCCGGGTCCGTGGGGCAGCCGCAGCGTGCGCCGGTAGGCCCCGTCACGCCATTCCTCGACGCCCGGGACGGCGGTCGCTACCAGGTGACCGAACAGGTTGTCGGGGCACAACGGCCGCCGGAACGGCAGGCGCAGGGCCACGGTGCCGGAGCCGGCGGTGGCGGCGCCACGGCGCACCCGTGCACGCAGTTCGCGGGGCGAGAGGGCGAACACCTCGCGGACCACGTCGTTGAAGGAGCGCACGCTGCCGAACCCGGCCGCGAAAGCGACGTCGGTGAGCGCCAGGTCCGTGGTCTCGATCAGCAGACGGGCGGTCTGGGCCCGCTGCGCCCGCGCCAGTGCCAGGGGACCGGTCCCGACCTCGGCCTGCAGGTGGCGCTGGATCTGGCGCGGGCTGTAGCCCAGGCGCGCGGCCAGACCGGGCACGCCCTCACGATCCACGACCCCGTCGCCGATCAGACGCATCGCCCGCGCGACCACGTCGGCCCGATGGTCCCACGCCGGCGACCCCGGACTCGCGTCGGGCCGGCACCGCTTGCACGCGCGGAAGCCGGCCTGCTGGGCGGCCGCCGCGGTGGGATAGAAGCGCATGTTGTGCGGCTTGGGCGCGACCACGGGGCAGCTCGGCCGGCAGTAGATCCGGGTGGTCAGCACGGCCGTGAAGAACCACCCGTCGAACCGTGCGTCCTTCGACTGCACAGCCCGTACACAGCGCTCGGTGTCTTCGTACATGGCCGCGAGGATGCGTGGTCGGCGGGCGCCGGTCCAGCAGGTTTGCGACATCACCCTGCACGCCGCGCACCGGCGCGATCGGGAGCGGTGGTTGGGGACGGCCGCCGGCCGTGTGGTGACCGGGGACGGCCGCCGGCCGTTGCGGTGACCGGGGACGGGCTCCGGGCGTGCAGTCGCCCGGTGTGCATGCTGGTGTCCGACCGGCGACACTGTCGGGGTGGTGCCAGGAAGGAGCGCGCGTGGGACGTCGTCCGCCGGTGGAGGACCAGGGTGACGAGCGGCTCGAGGTGGGTCCGCCGAAGACCGCCGCGGCCGGGTTGCCCGCGGTGGCGTGGTCGCTTCGTCACGCCCGTGACCAGATGGGCCTTGCCCGCGCCGCCCGGACGCTGCCGAAGTTGAACCAGGTCGACGGCTACGACTGTCCCGGCTGCGCCTGGCCGGAGCCCGAGCGGCGTCACCTGGCCGAGTTCTGCGAGAACGGCGTCAAGGCGGTTGCCAACGAGGCGACGCGGCGGCGGGTCGACCGGGACTTCTTCGCCCGTCACACCGTCGGCGAACTGCGCGAGAAGTCCGAGCACTGGCTGGGTCAGCAGGGCCGCCTCACCGAACCGATGGTCAAGCGCGCCGGCAGCGACCACTACGAACCGATCGGTTGGGACGACGCCTTCGGGTTGATCGCGTCGCACCTGCGGGCGCTCGACGCACCGGACGAGGCGGTCTTCTACACCTCCGGGCGCACGTCCAACGAGGCGGCGTTCGTCTACCAGTTGTTCGTCCGCGCCTTCGGGACCAACAACCTGCCCGACTGCTCCAACCTGTGCCACGAGTCGTCGGGGGCCGCGCTGACGGAGATGCTCGGCGTCGGCAAGGGGACCGTGCAGTTGCACGACCTCGAGGACACGGACCTGATCTTCGTCGTCGGGCAGAACCCCGGCACCAACCATCCGCGGATGCTGTCGACGCTCGAGCGGGCGAAGCAGAACGGCGCCCGCATCATCACGGTCAACCCGTTGCCGGAGGCCGGCCTGCTGCGTTTCGACAACCCGCAGACCGCCACCGGGCTGCTCGGTCGGGGGACGCCGCTGACCGATCGCTACCTGCAGATCCGGCTCAACGGTGACCTGGCCCTCTTCAAGGCGCTCAACGCCGGGCTGCTGCAGGCCGAGGCCGACGCGCCCGGCACCGTGCTCGACCACGAGTTCCTCGCGACCCGCACCGCCGGGTTCGAGGCCTTCGCCGAAGCCGCCCGCCGCCTCGACTGGGACGAGGTCGACGCGGCGACCGGCCTGACGCGTGAGGAGATCGCCGCGACCCTGGCCGACGTACTGCGTGCGAAGCGGATCGTCGTGTGCTGGGCGATGGGCCTGACCCAGCACCGCAACGCCGTCGACACGATCAAGGAGATCGTGAACTTCCTGCTGCTGCGCGGCAACATCGGCCGGCCCGGCGCCGGTGTGTGTCCGGTCCGTGGGCACTCGAACGTCCAGGGCGACCGCACGATGGGCATCTACGAGAAGCCGTCGCCGGCCTTCCTCGACGCCCTGGAGCGCGAGTTCGGGTTCACCCCGCCACGAGACCACGGGGTCGACGTCGTCGACGCCATCCGTGCGCTGCGCGACGGCCGCGCCAAGGTGTTCATGGCCGTCGGTGGCAACTTCGTCGGCGCGTCACCGGACACCGCCGCGACCGAGGCCGCGATGGCCAACGCCGCGCTGACCGTGCAGGTCTCTACCAAGCTCAACCGCTCGCACGGCGTCGTCGGTCGCGAGGCGCTGATCCTGCCCACCCTCAGCCGTCCGGAGCTGGACGTGCAGGCCAGCGGTCCGCAGATGGTGACGGTCGAGGACTCCATGAGCCTGGTGCACCCGTCCAGCGGTGGTCTGCCGCCGGCCTCCGAGCAGCTGCGTTCCGAGGTGGCGATCCTCGCCGGCATCGCCCAGGCCACGCTGGGGGACCGGCACGGCATCGACTGGGCGGGGTTCGTCGACGACTACGACCGGGTCCGCGACCACATCGCCAACGTCGTGCCCGGCTTCGAGGACTTCAACCGCCGGTTGCGCACGCTCGGCAGCTTCCTGCTGCCGAATGCCGCCCGCGACGGCGCCGACGAGCTGGCGACCGAGACCGGCCGTGCCCAGTTCGCGGTCACGGAACTCGAGGTGCTGCGGGTCCCGCCCGGTCGGCTGCTGCTGCAGACGATCCGCAGCCACGACCAGTACAACACCACCATCTACGGGCTCGACGACCGCTACCGCGGCATCAAGCAGGGTCGCCGCGTGGTGTTCGTTCACGCCGACGACCTCGCAGAGCTCGGGCTCGCCGACGGCGAGGTGGTGGACCTCGTCAGCGAGTGGAGCGACGGCGTCGAACGGCGCGCCGAGGCGTTCCGTACCGTGGCGTTCCCAACCGCCCGTGGCTGTGCTGCCGCCTACTTCCCGGAGACGAACGTGCTCGTCCCGCTCGACTCGACCGCGCGAACCAGCAACACCCCGACGTCCAAGTCGGTGGTGGTCCGCCTCGAGCCGGCGCGGGTCCCGGCGCCGACGGGGGCCCCCGTGGCGGCCCAGGCATGAGTGCTTCCACGACCATCAAGGTCCGGTTCCACGAGCTCGACCCCAACGGGCACGTCAACCACGGCGTCTACGCCAACTACTTCGAGACGGCCCGCATCGAACTGCTCGACGCGCTCGGGTTCGGCCCGTCCGTGCTGGCCGAACGCGGCGTGCACCTCGTCGTCGTGGAACTGCGGATCCGGTTCCGCCGTGCCGCGCGGGCCGGGCAGACCCTCACCGTGCAGACCGGCATCAAGGAGCTGCGTCGCGCGTCGTCCTGGTGGTCGCAGCGCCTCCTCGACGACGACGGCGAGGTGATCGCCGAGGCGGAGGTCCGCTCGTCGGCGACCGACCCGGCGGGGCGCCCCATCCGTCCGCCGGACGACCTCGCCGAGAAGCTCGCCACGCTGCAGGACTGACCGCCGCGGCGTCCGACGGGTCGGCGAGTCGGTGGTTTCCGGTCACGCTCGGAGATCCGCGATGCAGCGCCCACGCAACGCACATGACCTCGCACTACGGTCGGGCCGAACGGGACAGGAGACAGGGTTCGCGTGCTGATCCGCGAAGCCACCCGGGACGACGTCCCGGACGTCGTCGCGCTGCTCGCGGACGACGACCTCGGACGCCGACGCGAGTCGACCGAACACCCCCTCGACGAGGGCTATTGGGCCGCCTTCGACGCCATCGAAAGTGACCGCAACCATCGCCTGGTGGTGCTCGAGGCGGACGACGGGCACGTGGCGGGGTGCCTGCAGCTGAGCTTCCTGCCCCACCTCACGTTCCGAAGGGGCTGGCGAGCCCAGATCGAGGCCGTGCGTATCGCTTCGGCTCGACGCGGCACCGGGCTCGGTCGTGTCCTGTTCGACTGGGCCATCGAGGAGGCGCGACGCCGTGGCTGCCACCTCGTCCAACTGACGACGAACGTGCAACGGCCAGACGCGCTCGCGTTCTACGAGTCGCTCGGGTTCACGGTCACCCATCAAGGCCTGAAGCTGTACCTGCAGGGCGACGTCACCGGCCGGTGAGGCGCGGTCGAACACGTCGTAGTGGGAAGCCGGTTGGAGGGTGACGATGCAGAAGGTCGGCTCGGTCGCGGAACTTCGGCGCTATCCCGTCAAGTCGATGGCCGGCGAGGTGCTCGCCACCGCCAGGATCGAGCGGCGCGGTGTCGTCGGTGACCGCCGCTGGGCGGTCACCGACTCCGACGGCAAGTTCGGCAGCAGCAAGACGACCCGCCGGTTCCAGAGGATGGACGGACTGCTGCACCTCGCGGCCAGCTACGCCCAGGATCTGACGCCCGTCGTCGCTTTCCCCGACGGTCGGCTCCTGGCCGCTGACGACCCACACGTCGACGAGGCGCTGTCGGACCACGTCGGGCGTCCGGTTCGCCTGCTGGCCGAGGCGGACGTCTCCCACTTCGACGAGGGGCCGCTCCATCTCGTCACGACGGCCTCGATCGCGGCCGTCGCCGAGCGGCAACGCGCTCCGGTGACGACGCTGCGTCTGCGTGCGAACCTGCTGGTCGACGTCGGCGCGGCGGAAGGTCTCGTGGAGGACGCCTGGGTGGGCCGGAACCTCGCCATCGGCGACGAGGTCGTGGTCAGCATCCGCGAACCGATGCCCCGCTGCGTGATGGTGGAGCAGTCGCAGAAAGAGGTGTCCGCTGCCCCGGGACTGCTCGGGACCATCGGGCGCGTCAACCGCGCCTGCCTCGGTGCCGTCGCGGACGTGGTCCGTACGGGAGCGGTTCGCCTCGACGACCCCGTCCGACTTCTCGCCTGACCACTCGAAGCCGACTCACCCCACGCTGGCGTGAAGCGGGAACGGGGTCGAGCCGTGTTGGTCGTGCGGTGCTGCAGGCTGCGGAACGCTGACCGACGAATCCACAAGGAACCGCAGATCCAGCCGCTGAATCACCAACCCGCCACATACAATACGCACCATGCCCACGCCCCCCGCCACCCCGACCAGCACCCACACCGCGGTGCCCATCGGTGGGCCGCGTGAGCGCTACCGGCGGGCGGCACGGCGGCCCCACGCCGTCGCCCGCGAACACGCCCCGGACTACACGATCGACGCCGCTCCGGTGCCCGGCCACACCGATGGTGGGGATCTGCGCCTGGCGATCCGGCACGCGGCCGCCGCGGTGGAACGGGTCCGGGTGTTGGCGGCCGACCGGGCCGTGACTGGTAACGGGGAGCTGGCCGGGCTGCTGGAACTGCTCGCCACTGCTGACACCTGCCAGGCCGCCGTGGTCGAACTGGTCGACCGGATCGAGGCCGGGTCGCTGGCCGAACGGCGTGCCGGGTTGCCGTTGGAGGGGCTGCTGGCGTTGCAGTCCAAGGCCACGTTCGGGGACCGGCGGTTCCTGCACACGGTCCGGGACGTGCTGGCCTGTATGCCCAACGTCAGGGCCGCGTTCCATGCGGGTGCGCTGGGGTGGGGGCAGGTCCGCGCGATCGTGTGCGAAGCCGGCCCGTTGACGGTCGCGCTGCGGGCTGAGCTCGACCAGCGGTTTGCCGATCTCGACGAGATACGGCGGCTGCAGGCCGACGAGCTGGTCGACCACATGCGGGTCGCGGCCGGCCGGCTGCGCGAAGACCTCGAACAGGCCCGCAGCGTCCGGCGGGTCGAGCGGCGCTATCTGCACGTCCAACCCGACCTCGAAGGCGGCGTACGCGGTTCGTTCGCGTTCCCGGCCACCGACGGGGCGCTGCTCCGTGAGGCGCTCGAAGCCGCCGCCGCACCGCCCACCGGTGACCGGGACGTGACCCGTGACGCGCTCGACCCCGACCCGGCCGACGACACCTGCAGCGACGCCGGCAGCGCTCGCGGCGACACCGACGAATCCTCCGCCATCGGCAACCCGGACGCCACGAACGGTGACGGCGACGTGTCGGATCCGCTGGGTGAGGGGTTCGATCGGCCGCGGGGCCGGCAGTTGGCGGATGCGTTCGTCAAGCTGGCCGAGGTGTTCCTGTCCGGCCACCGGGCCGACGGCACGATGGTGCGTGCCCGCCCGTCGATGGTGGTGGTCACCGACATCCAGTCGCTGGTCGGTGACTCCGAGGCTGCGCGGCGGGCGCGGCTGTTGTGGCGGCTGCCCGGGGCGCCGCCGGCGCTGACCCCGTTGGCGTTGCGGCGGCTGGCGGATGACTGCCGGTTGCAGTTCGTGCTGACCGACGGGCACGAGGTGCTGGGCATCAGCGCCCCGACCGCGTCGATCCCGGCCCGGCTGCGTCAGGCGGTGCTGGCCCGCGATCAGGGCTGCCGGTTCCCGGGCTGCCGGATGCCGGCCGCCTGGACCGACCTGCACAACGTGATCCCGCGCGAACACGGCGGACACACGGTGGTGCACAACCTGGTCGCGGTCTGCCGCCGGCATCACACCGCCGTCACCGAAGGCCGCTGGCAACTCGACATGACCCGCGACGGGACCGTCACCGTCAGACGCGGCCGCCGCCGCGCGACCTCGGACCCGCCGCTACGGCGACATCCACTCACCGCCTGACCCCGCTGCTGCGGGCGGAATCCGCCTGCCCATCGGTCTGCGCCGCCCGCAACTCCAGTCGGCGATGACCACCGGCACTCCACCGCGCACCCCATCTGCTTCCCGCCTGCCCCGGACCACTCGGGCAGGCGGTCGCGCGTGTTCCATCTCGCCCCGGGCAGCGCGGCGCAGCGGTTACGTCAGCAGCGAACGGTAGAGGTCCGCAGTGGCCTGGCCGATCGCGCGCCAGCTGAAGCGCTCCTCGACCCGGGCACGACCGGTGCGACCCATCGCCGCGGCCGCCTGCGGGTCGTCCAGGCAGGCGACGATCCGCTCGGCCAGCGCGTCCGCGAACGCGCCTGGATCCGCCGGGCTGCCCAGCTCGTCGCCGCCTGGTTCGAAGGGCACGAGCCAGCCGGTCTCGCCCGGAACCACGATCTCCGGGATGCCGCCCACGGCGCTGGCCACCACCGGCAGCTCGCACGCCATCGCCTCGAGGTTGACGATGCCGAACGGCTCGTAGATCGACGGGCAGACGAACACCGCCGCGTGCGACAGCACCTCCAGCAGCCGCTCGCGCGGCAGCATCTCCTCGATCCACACCACGTCCACGGGTGCCCGCTCGAGCTCCGCGACGCGCGTGCGGAACTCCTCGGCGATCTGCGGGGTGTCGGGCGCCCCGGCGCACAGCACCAGCTGGCTGCCGGCCGGGAGCCGTGCCGCGGCGTCCAACAGGTGCGTGACACCCTTCTGGCGCGTGATGCGGCCCACGAACACGGCATAGGGGCGGGCGCGGTCGATCCCGAAGGCGTCGGGCGTGGCGGTTCCCTCGACGCGGTGCCAGCCCACCGGATCGACCCCGTTGTGGACCACGTGCACCCGGGCGGGGTCGACCGCCGGGTAGCAGGCCAGCACGTCGTCTCGCATGCCCTGTGACACCGCGATGACGGCGTCGGCGTGCTCCAGGGCGGTGCGTTCGCAGAAGCTCGACAGCGCGTAGCCGCCACCGAGCTGCTCGCGCTTCCACGGCCGCAACGGCTCGAGCGAATGGGTCGTCGCCACGTGCGGGACGCCGTACACCAGCTTCGCGAGGTGCCCGGCGAGGTTCGCGTACCAGGTGTGGCTGTGCACGAGGTCGACCCCGGCGACGCCCGCCGTGACCGCGAGGTCGGCCGACATGGTCCGCAGCGCCGCCAGCTCGGGCGCGTCACCCTTCAACGCGTCCCACTCCCGGTAGGTGCCCGCCACCAGCGGATCCTCGCGGGGCTCGCCGAAGCAGTGCACCTCGACGTCGACCAGCCCGTCCAGGGCGCGGGCCAACTCGGCGACATGGACACCGGCGCCGCCGTACACCTCCGGCGGGTACTCCTTGGTCAGCAGGCCGACGCGGGGGGCAGGGCTCACGGCTGCGCTCCTAGGGGACGAGGAAGCGGTGAACGGGCGGTCGTGGCCGGCGGGCGCGTCATGCCTCGTCGGGGCCGGGCACGCGGTCGTCCTTGCCGATCACCACGATGCCGCCGTCGGACACGTGGAACCGGGCCGCGTCCTCCTCGCGATCGACGCCGATGCGGGTGCCCGGCGGGATGTGGACGTTCTTGTCGACGATGGCGTTGCGTACGACCGCCCCGCGACCGATGTCGACGCCGTGCAACAGCACGGAGCGCTCGACCAGCGATCCGGTGTGGACGTGGACCCCGGGGGAGAGCACCGAGCCGCGGACGGCGCCACCCGACACCACCACGCCGGAGCACACCATCGAGTCGGTCGCCACGCCGCGGCGGTCCTCGCTGTCGAACACGAACTTCGCCGGTGGCAGCGGGTCGTGCCAGGAGTAGATGGGCCAGTCGAGGTTGTACAGGTTGAAGATCGGGTGGACGGAGATCAGGTCCATGTGGGCCGAGTGGTACGCGTCGATCGTCCCGACGTCGCGCCAGTAGCCGCGGTCGCGGTCGGTGGAGCCCGGGACGTCGTTGTCGCGGACGAAGTCGTGGACGGCGGCATCGCCCCGCTCGACCATCATCGTGATGATGTTGCCACCCATGTCGTGGGCGGACGCCGCGTCGGCCGCGTCGAGGTTCAGCGCGTCGATCAGCGCCTCGGTGGTGAAGACGTAGTTGCCCATGGACGCGTAGACACTGTGGGGATCGTCGGGCAGACCCTTGGCGTCCGACGGCTTCTCGTGGAAGGCGCGGATGCGGCCGTCGTCGCCCGGTTCGATCACCCCGAACGCGTAGGCCTGCTCGACCGGCACCCGCAGCGCCGCGACCGTCACCCCGGCGCCCGAGGCGATGTGACCCTCGACCATCTGCTCGGCGTCCATGCGGTAGAGGTTGTCCGCGCCGAACACGCAGATGTAGTCGGGTCGCTCGTCGCGGATGATGTTCATGTTCTGGTAGATGGCGTCCGCCGAGCCCTGGAACCACGACTTGCCCGTACGCATCTGCGCCGGCACGGGCGAGACGTAGTTGCCCAGCAGCGTCGACATCCGCCAGGTCTTGGCCAGGTGCATGTCGAGGCTGTGGCTCTTGTACTGGGTCAGCACCACGATCCGGCGGTAGCCGGAGTTGACGAGGTTGGAGAGCGCGAAGTCGACCAGCCGGTAGTTGCCGCCGAACGGCACGGCCGGCTTCGCCCGGTCCCGGGTCAGCGGGTACAGGCGCTTGCCCTCGCCTCCCGCCAGCACGACGCTCAACACCTTCGGACCGCGCGCCGCCATCGCCAGGTTCTCCCGTAGCTCGATGCCGCCGAGACTAGGTCCCCGCGTTAGCGTCCGCCGGGTCGAGGAGGTGGCGAATGGGCAGAGCCGGGACCGCCGAGGTGCTGTTCGTCGTCGAGGACCCGCGTCGGGCGTCGATCTGGACCGGCACGGACGCACCGACCGACGCCGTGGCCGTCGCCGAGGGCCGCATCGTCGCCCTGGGGCCGGACGCCCGTTCGTGGCGCGGCCCGGGGACCGAGGTGGTGGCGCTGCGCGAGGGCAGCCTACTGCCGGGCTTCCGGGACGGGCACCTGCACCCGCTCAACGGTGGCGCGGAGACGCTCGACTGTGACCTGGTCGACAGCGTCGACGTCGACGAGGTGCTCGCGCGGCTGCGCACGTTCGTGGCCGACCACCCAGACCCCGCCGACACACCGTGGATCCTCGGCTGGGGCTATCCGCCGGAGATCCTGCCCGGCGGGGTCGGTCGTGCCGAGCTGCTCGACCGGGTCGTCGCCGAGCGGCCGGCCGCGCTGTGGTCCTCCGACCACCACATGGTCTGGGTCAACACCCGCGCCCTGGAGGTCGCCGGCATCACGGCCGCGACCGCCGACCCGCCGCGCGGCACGATCGTGCGCGACGCCGACGGGCACCCGGTCGGCACGCTGCTGGAGGACGCCGAGCACCTGCTGGAGGCCCACATCCCGCCACGCGGCGTGGAGAAGGAGGCCCGCGGCCTGGAGGTCGGGCTGCAGCGGATGGTCAGCGCCGGGCTCGTGTTCGGCCAGGACGCCTGGTGCGTGCCCGCGATGCTGGACGCCTACCGGCGGATCGCGGAAGCCGGCGGCATGCGCGCCGACCTCGACCTCGCCTGCAAGGTGGAGCCCGACGGGTGGGTCGACCAGGTCGCGGCGTTCGAAGCGGTGCGTGCCCGCGCGGCCGCCGACGAGGCGGCCCGGCGCCGTGACGGCGTTCCGGGTGGCCGTGTCACGGCCACCACCGTCAAGTTCTTCGTCGACGGGGTCATCGAGGGCGGCACGGCGGCACTGCTCGAGCCCTACCTGCCGCTGGACGGGCACGGGTGCGGTGACGCCCACGACCACGGCATCAGCAACTGGACGGCGGACGAGCTCACGCAGGCCGCCGCGGCGATGGACGCCGCCGGCTTCCAGTTGCACCTGCACGCCATCGGTGACGCGGGCATCCGCATGGCGCTGGACGCGATCGACGCGGTCGCCCGCCGCAACGGGCCCCGCGACCGTCGACCGGTGATCGCCCACACCCACCTGGTCCATCCCGACGACCTGCCGCGCTTCCGCCGGCTGGGCGTCGTGGCGAACTTCGAACCGCTGTGGGCCCAGGACAACGAGATCATGCGCGACCTGACCGTCCCGCGACTCGGCCCGGAGCGTGCCCGCTGGCAGTACCCGATCGGCTCGCTGGTCCGCGACGGCGCCCACGTCTCGTTCGGTAGCGACTGGCCGGTGTCCTCCCACGAGCCGCTGGACGGCATCGCGGTCGCGGTCACCCGCCAGGTCCCCGGTGAAGCGCCCGGCGCCGGTGCGGCCGGCGACGAGGTCTTCCTGCCCGACGAGCGGATCGGACTGGACGCCGCGCTGCGGGCCTACACCGCCGGGACCGCACACCAGGCCGGCGACGAGGCCGAGGCGGGCACGATCGCGCTCGGCCAGCGCGCCGACCTCGTGGTGACCGCGCAGGACGTGCTGCGCGTCCCGCCGCGCGAGCTCGGTGACGTCGAGGTGGCCGGGACGTGGCTACGGGGCCGGCGGGTCCACGGCGAGCCGGCCTGACGGCATCAGGGCCCGGCACGACGGTACCGACGCCGGTTGGTGACGACCCCCCGGCGGGTCCTAGGCTCGCAGCAACACGTCGGCGCACCGGCGGCGACGACTCGAGGAGGCGCGCGCATGTCGGACCAGGTCGTCAGCGAGATCCGCAAGGTCGGCATCGTCGGGTGCGGCACGATGGGCTCGGGCATCGCGGAGATCGTGGCCCGCAACGGCTTCGAGGTGGCCTTCATCGACATCGACGGCGCGGCCGTCGACCGCGGCTTCATCCGCATCCGCGCCTCGCTGGACCGCCAGATCGAACGCGGCCGCCTCGACGAGCCCGAGCGTGACGCGATCCTCGGGCGCATCCACGGCGACACCGAGTGGGAGTCGCTGGGCGACTGCGACCTCGTCATCGAGGCCGTTCCCGAGGTCCTGCAGATAAAGCAGGACACGTTCCACCGCATCGACGCCGTCGCGCGGCCCGACGCGATCATCGCCACCAACACCTCGTCGCTGCCGGTCATGGACATCGCCGTCCACACCCGCCGCCCCAACCGGGTGCTGGGGTTCCACTTCTTCAACCCCGCACCCGTGATGAAGTTGATCGAACTGGTGCGGACGGTCGTCACCGACGAAGCGGTGGTGGAGACCGCCAGCGCGTTCGCGCAGACCATCGGCAAGTCACCGGTGGTGGTGGGCGACCGCCGCGGCTTCATCGCCAACCAGCTGCTGTTCCCCTACCTCAACCAGGCCGTGTGGATGGTCGAGGGCGGCTATGCGACCAAGGAGGACGTGGACGCGGCCATGCGCTTCGGCGCCGGGCTGCCGATGGGCCCGATCTCGTTGACCGACCTGGTCGGTGTCGACACGTTCGTCGGGATCATGGAGGCCATCCACTCCCAGTTCCAGGACACCCGCTTCGCGCCGCGGCCGATCCTCTCGCAGCTGGCTGCCGCCGGGTTCACCGGCCGCAAGGCGGGCCGTGGCTTCTACACCTACGACCAGCCCGGCAGCTCCCGGGTGGTGCCCGACGCCGACGTGCGCGAGCCGGCCGACCCGCAGACGATCGCCGGTTGGCAGACGATCGGGGTCGTCGGCACCGGGACGATGGCGGGCGGGATCGTCGAGGTGTGCGCCAAGGCCGGGTTCGACGTGGTCGTGCGTGGCCGCAGCCGCGAGAAGGCCGAGGCGGTCGTCGCGCAGGTCGCCAAGTCCATGCAGAAGCTGGTGGACAAGGAGCGGCTCAGCGAGGAGGACATGGTCGCGGCGCTGCAGCGCATCCGTCCGACCTCGGAGTTGCTCGACCTGGCGCCGGCCGACCTCGTGATCGAGGCCGTCGCCGAGGACCTCGCCGTCAAGAAGGAGCTGTTCGCCGAGCTCGCACCCCACCTCAAGCCCGACACGGTGCTGTCCACCACCACCTCGTCGTTGCCGGTGATCGACTGCGCGATGGCGACCGACCGGCCCGACCAGGTCGTCGGCCTGCACTTCTTCAACCCGGCGGCGATCATGAAGCTGGTGGAGATCGTCACCACCGTGCGCACCGACGCGCGGGTCGTCGAGCAGGCGCGCGCGTTCGTGGACCGCGTCGGCAAGGTCGGCGTGCTGTGCGGCGACCGCGCCGGCTTCATCGTGAACACGCTGCTGTTCCCCTACCTCAACGACGCGGTGAAGATGCTCGAGTCGCACTACGCGACCGCCGAGGAGATCGACACGGCGATGAAGCTGGGCGCGGCCTACCCGATGGGGCCGTTCGAGCTCATGGACGTGGTCGGGCTGGACGTGACGCTCGCGATCATCGAGCGCCTGCGCGAGGAGTACCGCCAGCCGTCCTACGAGCCGGCGCCGCTGCTGCGCCACATGGTCGACGCGGGCTTCCTCGGCCGCAAGGCCGGGCGCGGCTTCTACGTCTACACCTGAACATCCGCTACCAAGGGCCGGTGGACGAGAACACCGCCGACGGGTCCGAGGGGCTCGCGCCCGGTCAGCGCATCCCGCGCGGCTGGTGGCGCGAGGCCGTGGCGATGCTGCCGGATCTGGCCCGGCTGCTGCGGGACCTCTCGCGGGATCCGCGGGTGCCGCGCCGCACCAAGGTGCTCGCCGCGGCGGCGGCCACCTATGTCGCCATGCCGTTCGACGTGGTGCCGGACGTCGTGCCCGGACTGGGCCTGATCGACGACGCGGTGATCGCCGTCGTGGCGCTGCGGCGGCTGGTGGCCGCGGCAGGCTACGACGTCGTCCGTGAGCTCTGGGGCGGGACCGACGACGGGTTCGCGCTGCTGATCGTGCTCACCGGCGTGGAACGCTGAGGTGTTCCCGCGCCGGGCCGATCCGTTCCTGCCCCACCTCGACGGCTACGAGGTGCAGCGCGTGCCGGCGTTCCGGGCCACGAAGGACTACGTGTGTCCGGACTGCGGCAACCCGATCCGGGCGGGGGAGGGGCACGTCGTCGCCTGGCCCGAGGGACTGGTCACCGACCGCCGCCACTGGCATCTGCACTGCTGGCGCCTGGCGGCGAACCGCGGCCGGGCCTGAGCGCAGCAGGGGACGCCTTGCGGGACCGGAGTCCCGGTCGCGGGTCGCGGCGCGATAGCCTCCGGCCGTTCGACGTCCGAGGCACGCGGTGAGCAAGCGGCAGCACCAGAAGCAGCTGGAGAAGGCGCGCGCCAAGCGCCGGGCCGACGCGCTGCAGCGCAAGCAGCAGCGCTCGCGCATCATGATCCTCGTGGTGGTGGTGCTGCTGATCGTCGGCCTGGTCGGCGCCGGCCTGGTCCTGGGCGGTGACGAGCCGCCCGCGCCGGAGATCGAGGACGTGGAGTCGCCGCCGGGCGAGGACGAGGCCGCCGCGCCGGCCGTCGACCCGTGTCCTCCCGCCGACGACGCGCCCGAGGTCGACAGCCGCATCTACGACGGCCCGCCCGCGGCCGACCTCGACGAGACCGCCGACCTCACCGCCACCGTGGCGACCACCTGCGGCGACATCACGATCGAACTCGACGTCGACGGCGCCCCGGGCGCGGTGGCCAACATCGTGGGGCTCGCCGAGGACGGCTATTACGACGGCGTGCTCTTCCACCGCGTCATCGACGACTTCGTGATCCAGGCCGGCGACCCGGCCGGCACGGGTTGTGGCCAGGAGGAGTGCACGGCGGCCGGGTTCGACCCCGAGGGCGAGACCTATCCGGGCTACACCATCCCGGACGAGGAGTCGGCCGCCGCCGAGTTCGCCGAGGGACCGACCGGTGGCGTCGAGTACCCCCGCGGCACCGTCGCGATGGCCCGCACCGAAGCCCCCGACTCCACCGGGGCGCAGTTCTTCATCGTCCAGGGCGACCCGATCACGCTGCCCGACGCCAGCTACATCGTCGTCGGCACCGTGGCCGACGGGATGGACGTCGTCGACCAGATCGCCGGGCAGCCCACCGAAGAGGGCGACCGGCCCGTCGACGAGGTCCGCATCGTCTCGTTCACCGTCGAGCAGGCCTGAGCCCCGACGACCGTCCCGGTGCATCCCAGTAGGCTCGGTTCCGACACGCATGCGACCACGCATCGAGGAGACCCCGTGGCCAAGCAGTGGAGCTCGCCGCCCGAGATCGCGATCGACCCGGCGACGTCGTACACCGCGACGATCCGGACCAGCCGTGGTGACATCACCGCGAAGCTGTACCCCGAGGACGCGCCCGCGACGGTGAACAACTTCGTGTTCCTCGCCCGCGAAGGCTTCTACGACGGGGTGATCTTCCACCGCGTCATCGAGGGCTTCGTCATCCAGGGCGGCGACCCGACCGGCACCGGCACCGGCGGCCCGGGCTACCGGTTCGCCGACGAGCTCGACTCGGCCCGCAAACACGGCTACCGGATGGGCACGCTGGCGATGGCCAACGCCGGTCCCGACACCAACGGCTCGCAGTTCTTCGTCTGCCACCAGGACGTGGGCCTGCCGCCCTCCTACACGGTCTTCGGCAAGGCCATCGACGGCCTCGACGTCGTCGACGACATCGCGACGACGCAGACCGACGCGCGCGACAAGCCCGTCGAGGACGTCGTGATCTCCACGATCGAGATCGCCGAGGGCTGAGACCCGAGCACGTCACGGCGCCCGGTGTGGATCACACCGGGCGCCGTTTCGTGCGGTGGGCGAGCGCGCGGAACATTTCCGGGTCGTTCGGCGTCTGATCCCCTGAACGTGCGGGTACGTACGTATCTCGACCTCGGCAAGGCCCGGGCCTCTCCCGGGAGGAACGACACGCACGTGGGGGGACGCAGATGGCTGGCGGCGCTCGCGCTGGCCGGGGCGACGGTGTTCGCGGTGCAGGCCTGTGCCTCGCCGCAGGACGGTGGCTCGTCCGTGGCGGTGACCATCCCGGGTGACGTCCGGATCGCGGACGGTGCCCTGATCCTGCGCGAGCCGGGTGGCGAGGAACGAGTCGTCGCCACGACCGACCCGGCCACCGACGGCGAGCTCGTGCACGCCGCGTTGCGGCCGGGCGAGCGTGACCGGCAGACGGTGCTGGCGCTGACCCGCGTCGACGACGTCGACGGGGTCCGCTACGAGCTGCGCTACGTCACGGTGGACGGCGACGACGTCACCGACCTGTACTGGTTCCCCTGGCGCCTGCAGGTGGCCGACGACCTGGCCGACACGCTGGACGCCCCGCCGTTCCCGGTCTGGGCGCCCGACGGCGAGTCGCTCGCGTGGCTCGAGTGGGGGCCCGACGGCACGCGCCTGCGCACCATCGCCTGGCGCGACGAGGACGTCAGCTCCAACCCGTCGGACGACACCGCCACCTACGCGCTCGACGAGGTGCCGCCCGGAACCCAACTGCGGGCCTGGGAGCGAGGCGAGGACGGCGTGCCGGTGCTGCGCGGCAGCGACGGCGAGACCGAGTGGCGGATCCGGCTGGACACCAGCGGGGCGAGCGCCGTCGCGATGGCGGACCCGTCCGCAGCGCCCACCACCGGCTGAGCAGGGGTTCGCGGCGTCTCCTACGCTCGCGGGCGCGTTCGCGGGGTCCCCGCCGGCCCGGCAGCGCGGCGACCGCGTGACGGAGCCGACATGGGCGACGCCGGCCGGCCAGGACGGCCGGCCCTGATCGACCCGGGTGCCTACCCGGGGCTCACGCCGACGTCGGCGGTGGTGCTCGTCGACGGGCGCGTCCGGACACTGCGGCCGGCTCGCACCCGCGGCCCGGGCCGATGGCACCTCGACGCGGGCGAGCAGCGTGGCCCGGCCAGGCACCCGGACGCGGTCGCGGCCCCGCCTGCGGGCGGACCGTCGTGCCTCGACGACGTGCTGGCGGACGCCGGGCTCGCCGCGACCGGCGACCGCGTCCCCGTCCTCGCGGTGGGCTCCAACGCGTCACCCGCGCAACTGCACCGCAAGTTCTCCGCAGCCGCGGTGTCGACCACGGTGCCCATCGTGCCGGTCACGGTCCGCGATCTGGGCATCGGTCACTCAGCGCACGTCAGCCCGGCCGGCTACGTCCCGGCCGCCCCGCACCTGCACCGTGGAGCGACGGCCCGGGTGCACCTGCTGTGGCTCGATGCCCGGCAGGTCCGGGCCCTGGACGCCACGGAGCCCAACTACCGGTCGGTCGTGCTCGGCCGGCGCCACGCCGCTCGCCTGTCGACCGGCGTGAGCGTCACCCGCTGCCGCCTCTACGTCTCACGCCACCGCCTGCTGGCGCCCGACGGCGACGTGCTGCCGTTGACGGCCCAGCACCGTCTGTTGCGTCGGCTGGCGCGTCACGCCGACGTCGCGGAGGTGCTCGGGGACGTCCGCGGGAGCGACCACCTGGCCGCCGACGGGATCCTCCGGCAGCGTCTCTCGGCGGCGCTCGGACGCGTGCGTGGCCGTCCCCACCGCCTCGCCTGCCGAGTCTGAGGCCGCCTCCGGACCGTCGGCTCACAGGTCCCGGCGACGTCGTGCCATCGGCGCGTCCCACGCTCGACAGCGCTTCACGCCGCCTGCAGTGCCTCGCCGAGGTCGCGGAGGGTGCCGGCGTCCTGGGCGCGCAGGTGCTGGAGCGCGCTGCGCTCCAGTTGCCGGACCCGCTCGCGGGAGAGGTTGATCATCTCGCCGATCTCCCGGAGCTGCCGCGGCTCGCCGTCGCGAAGCCCGAACCGCAGCTCCAGGATGCAGCGTTCCCGTTCCGGCAGCGTGGCCAGCGCTTCGACCAGCCGGGCGCGCAGGTCGGCGACCTCGCTGCTGACCTGCGGGTCCACCGCGTCGGGATCCGGCAACAGGCTGCCGAGCGTGGCGTCGCCGTCCTCGCCGACGGGCAGGTCCAACGACCGGACGGGGCGCAGGGCGATCCTGACGTCGGCGACGCGATCCACCGGCAGGCCCACCTCGGCGGCCACCTCGTGGTCCTCGGGCTCGCGCAGCAGTCGGTCGCGCAGCGCCTGCTCGGCCCGGCGAACCACGGCCGCCTGCTCCCACACCCGCGAGGGGGCGCGGATCGTGCGGCTGCGGCTCGCCAGCCCCCGCTGGATCGCCTGCCGGATCCACCAGACGGCGTAGGTGCTGAACTTGTAGCCCTTGGTGGGGTCGAACTTCTGTACCGCCCGGATCAGGCCGAGGTTGCCCTCCTGGATCGCCTCCAGCAGCGGCAGGTCGCTGCCGGCGTACTTCTTGGCGGTCGGCACCACGAGGCGCAGGTTCGACTCCACGAGCCGGTCGAAGGCGGCCTCGCCGTCACGGGCGATGCGCCGCAGACGGGCACGCGCCGTCGCGTCGTGGCCGTCCTCCGCCAGCAGCCGGCGTGCCTCCTCGCCGGCGAGGAAACGCTTGGACAGGTCGGCCTCCTGCTCGGGCTCCAGCAGGTCGTGCCGTGCGGCCCGGCGCAGGTACGCGGCCAACGGGTCGTTCAGGTCCGCACTGGCGACGTCCTGCGGCGCGGTGGTCGCGGCGGTCGTCGCGGCCGTCGAGGCCGTCGCGGCCGTCTCCTCGAGTGCGGCCTCGACGTCGTCGGCGCGTGCGTCCTCCACGATCGTCACGCCGAGGTCGGCCAGCTCCTCCTCGAGGTCCGGCATCGAGCCCGGGACGTGCACGTCGGCGTCCTCGATCGCGGCCAGCTGCGAGCGCAGCACGAACCCCTGCGCCCTGGCCTGGTCGAGCAGCTCGGCCCGCGTGGCGTCGGACACGCCTTCGAGCAGGCCGGTCTGCATCGGGGCTCCTTCGGGTCCGCCGGGGGTGCGTCCCCGTCAGCATGCTGCTCCCGCGGGGAGCGGCGCACCGATCGACCGGCACGATCGTCCCCGGCCGGACGTTCTGCGGCCCGGCCGGACGCCTCCCGTGGCCGGCAGCCGTGGTCAGTCGTAGGTCACGACCATGCGCACCGGGTCGCCTTCGCGGGCCTCCAGCCGGCGCAGCGCAGCGGGGAACTCCTCGATGCCCAGCCGGTCGGTGACGGACCGGCTGAGGTCGAGGCGGCCGGTCTCCACCAGGTCGTAGAGTTCGCCGAGGTCCTGCTGCGTGTAACCGAACGAGCCGACCAGTTCGGTCTCCTGGGACACGAACAGGGCGACCGGCACGGTCTGGATCGCCTGTGGTCCGAGCCCGACGACGGTGGCGCGACCGCCGGGGCGCAGCGCCTTGACGGCCTGGTCGACGGTCGAGGCGAGCCCGACGAACTCGAAGCTGCGGTCGACGCCGCCCTCGCTGAGCTCCCGGATGCGGCGCGCGACCCCGCCCTCGCCCGCGTCGACCACCTCGTCGGCACCCCAGTCGAGCGCACGCTGCAGGTTCGCCGGGGCGACGTCGACCCCGACCACGTGGGCGCCGGCGAGCTTGGCCAGCAGCACCGCGTGCATACCCAGCCCGCCGAGCCCGACCACGGCGACCGTCATGTCCGGCCCGACGCCGCCGCGCTTCAACGCGTGGTAGGGCGTGGCCACCGCGTCGGTGACGATCGCCGCCTGGTCGAAGGGCAGGTCGGCCGGCAGTGGGACGAGGAAGCGCGCGTCGGCGACGGCGTACTCCGCCTGCACGCCGTCGACGTCCACGCCCGCGACCGCGGTCGTGACGCAGAGGTTCTCACGCCCGGCACGGCAGTACCCGCACGTCCCGCACGGGCGGGACATGACCCAGGCGACGCGGTCGCCGACCTGCCAGTCGTCCACGCCGGAGCCGACGCCGGCGATCACGCCGGCGGGCTCGTGACCGAGGATCTGGGGCAGCTCCGGGCCGTGCGGCGTCACGCCGGTCACCACGTGCAGGTCGCTGGCACAGATCCCGCAGGCCTTGACCTGCACGAGCACCTCGCCGTAGCCGGGTGCGGGGACCGGGATCTCGTCGATGCGTACGTCCTCGGGCTGCTCGGCGGTCCTCGGCCGGTGCAGGCGGGCGGCACGCATGGTCTCGGGCAGGCTCATCGTCGCTCCGGGGACGGCGGCGGACGCGCACCCTAGGACACCCCGCCGCCATGCCGGATCGCGAGCGTCCCCGTCAGTCGCGCGGCGCTGCCGGCGGGGGAGGCGGCGAGGACGGGCCGCCGCCGGCGTCGTCGGCGTCGCCGGGCCACGGCGGCAGGTCTTCCAGGTTGACCCGTCGGGGACGCACGCCGCGGTCGTAGTCCTTCATCCGGCGCGGGTAGCCGACCTTCGCCGCGTCGTAGAGCGGGATGTTGGTCCGCTTGCAGAACTCGGCCGCCTGCCCACGGTCGCGGACCGGCCGGCGCAGGTACTCGCCGTCGTCGGCGACCAACAGCAGCGTCGTCGAGTAGATGGCCGTCTTCGGCTCCAGGTAGGCCTCCACCCCGGCACGCGAGCCCACGAAGCCCTCGAGTTCCTTCACGGTGGTGCGGCTGGCACGGTCCGTGCTGGGGCTGGGTGCCGAGCGCTTGGTCTCACCCTTGAACCAGGCGCGCATGCGGTCGGAGAAGCCCATGTGGGACCTCAGTGCGGGTCGTCGACGAGGGGCGCGGAAGCGTGCGACGAGGCTACCGGAGGTGCGGGTCCCCGCCGTCCGGAACGGTCGGCCGGCCGCGGTCGGCGACGCCCGTAGACGGTCTGCGCACGCCTCTCGCGCGCGGT
This sequence comes from Egicoccus sp. AB-alg2, assembly GCF_041821065.1. NCBI lineage: Bacteria > Bacillati > Actinomycetota > Nitriliruptoria > Egicoccales > Egicoccaceae > Egicoccus > Egicoccus sp. AB-alg2. The sequence goes on from NZ_JBGUAX010000004.1 coordinate 290,527, forward strand.
CAGTGCGCCTCGGCGTCCTCGACCAGCTCGACGAGGACGCCGCCGGTGCCCTTCGGGTGCACGAAGGCGACCGTGTGCCCACCACCGCCGGGGCGCGGCTCCTCGTCGATGAGGCGCACATCCTCGTCCCGGAGGTGGTCGAGGGCGTCACCGACGGACGCGACGCCGAAGCCGAGGTGGTGCAGGCCGGGCCCGTTCTTGGCGAGGTACTTCGCGATCGGCGAGTCGTCCCGCGTCGGCTGCAGCAACTGCAGGTAGACACCGCCCACGTTCAGCATGGCCTCCTCGACACCGTCGGAGTCGACCCGCTCGCGGTACTCCGGCGTGAGCCCGAAGGCGCGCTCGTAGAACGCCAGCGCCTCGTCGAGGTCGGGGACGGCGATGGCGATCTGGTCGATGCGGGTCACCTGCATGCTTGGCCTCCTGGCGGCTCGTCGCGGCCATCCTGCCTCGCCGCGGGCGGCGCGCGAAAACCGGCTCAGCCGGGGTTCGGGAGGGAGGCCTCCAGACGGGTCAGGATCGACCGTGGGACGGCCGCGGGCCGGCCGAGGAAGTAGCCCTGCCCACCCAGGCGCGGCGAGACGAGGTTCGGGTCGTGCGTGGCGTGGAAGCTGCGCAGGTCGCCCGCCGTCTCGATCCCCTCGGCGATCACCCAGCCGCCGGTGCGGGCCGCGAACATCCGCGCGGCCGCCAGGGTCGCGTCGGCGGCCGGATCGATGCCGCTGCGTCCGACCACGGCCCGATCGAGCTTGACGACGTCGAAGTCGATGTTGCCGAGCGCGCGCAGCCCGGCGTTGCCGGCCCCGAGGTCGTCCAGCGCCAGCAGGAATCCCGCCTCGCGCAGGCTCTTGAGCGCCCGGATGTCCTCCGCGCGGTCCAGGTCGGCCTGCTCGGTGACCTCGACGACGACCTCCGAGGCCTGCAGCCCGGCCGCCTCGACGTCCGCGACCAGGTCCGCCACGCGCAGGGTGCGCAGGCTCGCGGGATGCATGTTGAGGAACAGCAGCCCGTACCAGGCGCAGTCGGCGACCCGCTGCAGCACGGCTTCGCGTCCGAGGGCGTCCAGCAGCGGTGCGCAACCGAGCCGGTCGGCCAGCCGCAGGGCCTCCGAAGGACCGTCGAGCGGCGCGTCGACGGGCAGGCGCAGCAGCGCCTCGTGGCCGAGGACCCGCCCCTGCGCGAGGTCCCAGATCGGCTGGAAGACGACGCCGAAACCGTGGTCGCCCGTGAGCAGGTCCTGGGTCGCGGCAAGCTTGTCCGCCGTCACCGCCACGCCCTCGGCGATGCTGGCGAACAGCACGGTCTGCCGACGGCCCCGGCGCTTGGCCTCGTAGAGCGCGGCGTCGGCGCGCTCCCACAGTTCGTCGGGGTCGACGGCGCCGCCGGTGGGTGCGGACGCCACCCCGATGCTCATGGTGACGTCGAGTTGCGCGACGGTGAACGCGGCCCGGGCCCGCTCGAGCACGCTGGCGGCCTGCTGCTCGTCGACGCCGGGCAGCAGCACGGCGAACTCGTCGCCGCCGATCCGGAAGGCCAGGTCGGTCTCGCGCAGGTGCTGAAAGCTGTCGGCCAACTCCCGCAACACCCGGTCGCCGTGACGATGGCCGAGGCGGTCGTTGATGTACTTGAAGTCGTCGAGGTCGATCAGCGCGAGCGCCCACTGGTCCGGTTCGGGTGCCGCCAGCGCGGCGCGCAACGCGGGCGCGAACGGACGGCGGCCGAGCAACCCGGTCAGCGCGTCCGTGTCGGCCGACCGCTGGTCGCGCCGCTGGTCGCGCAACAGCCACCATCCACCCAAGGCGAACGACAGCGGCACCGCCACGCCGGCGACCACCAGCAGACCGGCGCCGTGCAGCCGGCGCAGGTCCGCCAGCAGCGTCTGCACCAGGTCGGAGGGCATGTCCACCGCGAGCACCATCGGACCGCCCGGCGCGCGCACCGGCACCAGGTGCTCGTGGACGATGCGCTCGTCGGCGCCGCGGCCGTCGCGGTCGACCCTCGCCGTCGCGCGACCGCTGCGGCGAACCTCGCGGATGGCAGCAGCGTCCGGCGCGTGGTCGACGCGCCCGACGCTGGCGATCACCGCACCGCCGGGCCCGTGGAGCGTGACGTGACGCGCGCCGCGCAGTCGCCTCACGTCGTCGAGGCGGTCCAAGAGGTCGGCCTGGGCGGTTCCGCTCTGGGCGTCGGGGCGCCGCAGCAGTTCCTCGACGCCGCGCACGCTGCGGGACAGTTCGGCGGTCGTCTGGGCGAGCACCCGTTGCTCGACGATGCGGCTGACGGCGAGGAACTCCACCACCCCCACGAGCAGCACGGCCGCGCCGATGGCGGCTGCCCAGCGCAACAGCATGGAACGAAAGGTGCGCGCGTCCGTCCGCCCGCGCTTCCGTCGCCCGTCGTGCGTCTGGGCAACCCGTGCCCGCGACATACCTGGCCCCTGTCCCCGGTCGCCCCCGTTCGCGACCGTCGCCCCGCCACGCCCGGTGGCAGCGCGACCGCCAACCGTACACGCCACGGCGGCGGCATGAGGACGGTTGCAGGATTTGCACCGTTGGCCCGGGAGGCGCTCGCCGGCCGCGCCGGCCGCGGGCACCTTTGCCGGCATGAGGACACCTGCCGAACTCCCGATGACCGCGGCGACCGCCGGGGACCCGCTGCCCTGTCCGGTCGCCGACGTCATGCGGCGGGTGCAGGCGCAACTGCGGGCGGGGGAGGCACCCTCGTTCGAGGCGCTGCTCGCCCTCGGCGAGCCCCGCTCGACGTCACGGCTGACGGCCGCCTGAGCCTGCCGAAGCAGGGTCCGCCCGTCCGGTCGGTTCGGCCGCGTCCCGCGTCGAGCCCTACCATGGCCCGCGACGCAGCGCCGTGCCGGCCACGGCGTCGAAGAGTCGAGGGAGGGCGTCGTGAACGAGGTCGTCGTCGTCGGAGCTGCCCGCACCCCCGTCGGCAAGTTCGGTGGGTCGCTGGCGTCGCTGAGTGCGATGCAACTCGGCGGCCGCGCGATCGCCGGCGCGCTGACCAGCGGCGGGGTGCCGGCCGACCAGGTCGGCTACGTCGTGATGGGCCACGTGCTGCAGGCGGGCCAGGGTCAGATCACCTCGCGCCAGGCCGCCGTCGAGGGCGGGATCGCCATGGGCGTCGCCTCGGAGACCGTGAACAAGGTCTGCCTGTCGGGCATGACGGCCGTCGCCCGCGCACGTGATCTGATCCGCGTCGGGGACTTCGACCTCGTCGTCGCCGGCGGCATGGAGTCGATGTCGCGGGCGCCCTACGTGCTGGACAAGGCCCGGTTCGGGCTGCGGATGGGCGACGCCACGCTCACCGACGTGATGATGCACGACGGGCTGACCTGCGCCTTCGACGGGTGCGCGATGGGCCTGGCCACCGACAACCACCAGACCGCGAAGGGTCTCGGGATCACGCGCGAGCAGCAGGACGCGTGGGCCGCGCGCTCGCACGAGCGTGCCGCCCGTGCCTGGAAGGACGGGCTCTTCGACGACGAGGTCGTGCCGGTCGAGGTGCCCCAGCGCAAGGGCGACCCGTTGACCGTGCGCGAGGACGAAGGCATCCGCGAGGGCACCACGGCGGAGTCGCTGGCGGGTCTGCGCGCCGCCTTCACCAAGGACGGCACCATCACCGCCGGCAACGCCTCGCAGATCTCCGACGGCGCGGCGGCACTGGTCCTGGCCAGTCGCGCGAAGGCCGACGAACTCGGCCTGCCGGTGCTGGCCACCATCCGCTCGTGGGGCACGGTCGCCGGCCCGGACACCTCGCTGCACCTGCAACCCTCGGCCGCGATCCGCGACGCCGCCCGGCGCATCGACGCCGACCCGGCCGGCTTCGACCTCTACGAGATCAACGAGGCGTTCGCGTCGGTGGCCATCGCCTCCGGCGGCGACCTGGGACTCGACGAGGACAAGGTCAACGTCCACGGCGGCGGGATCGCGCTCGGGCACCCCATCGGCTGCTCCGGCGCCCGCATCACGGTCTCGCTCATCAACGCTCTGCGCCAGCGCGGCGGCGGCACCGGCGCGGCCGCGCTCTGCGGCGGCGGCGGCCAGGGCGATGCACTGATCGTCTCGGTGGCGTAGCGCGCCTCCTGCGGGATGCGACCCCCGTCGCGAGGGGTCGGCCGGCTGCGGTCTCCGTCGTGGTCGCGGGACCGTTGCGCTGGGTTGAAAAAACCGAGCGCTCGCTCTTTACTTCTCCACGGGAGAGGGAGCGGCGCATGGCACCGGCCAGGACCCAGGAGCAGCGGCGGGCCGCGACGCGGGCGAAGCTGCTCGCGGCGACGGCCGCGTGCCTGACCGAGCACGGCTACGTCGGGACGACGGTCGGGCGCGTCTGCAAGCGTGCGGGCGTGTCGTCGGGTGGCTTGTTCGCCCACTTCGACTCGAAGGCCGAGCTGCTCGCGGCCACCGCGGCCGAGATCCTGCGCCGCGCGCGTGAGGACGCCGCGGCCGACTTCCTGGCGCGGGACCACGGCGACCCGATCGCCGACGCCGTGGCGGTGGCCTGGCGGTTCTACCGCCGCCACGACCTGCGGGCCGCGCTCGAGCTGTTCGTCGCGGGCCGCACCGACCCGGAGCTCGCGGCCCATCTCGACGCCGTCGACGCCCCGCACCGCGAGCAGCTCGGCCACCTGGTCCGGCTGATGCTGCCGGCGCAGGCGGGGCACCCCGACTTCGACGACGTGGTGGAGCTCGTGCTCGCGACGATGTTCGGCCTCGCGCTGGACGTCGGGACGATCCGATCGGCCGAGCTGCGCGAGCGCGAGGTCGCACTGCTGACGGAGCTGGTCCGTCACCGTCTGGGAGGTACGGACGCATGATGGAAGCGTTGCGCGGGTCGTTGGCGGAGGTGGTCGAGCTCGACCTCATCACCCCGGCCATCCCGGTGTTCATCCTGCTGATGGTGCTCGAGGCGTACGTGCTGCACCGGGAGAAGCGCATCGACGACCTCGAGGAGCTGGCCGAGCAGGGCCGCCTGGTCGCCGGCTACGAGCTGCGCGACACGGTCGCGAGCCTGTCGATGGGCATCGGCAGCCTGGTCGTGCCGGTGGTCATCACCTCGCTGCTCGGACTGGGCGGCTACCTCCTGGTGTGGAACCTGACCCCGCTGGACCTCGGCTCGGGGTGGCTGGCCTGGACGGTCGCGCTGGCGGGCAAGGATCTCGGCTACTACGCCTTCCACCGGGCCAGCCACGAGAACCGGTTCCTGTGGGCGGCCCACGTCGTCCACCACTCGAGCCAGCGCTACAACCTGTCGACGGCGCTGCGCCAGAGCTGGACGCCACTGACGAGCTGGATCTTCTACGTCCCGCTCGTGCTGCTGGGCGTGAACCCGGCGATCCTGGTGATGAGCGGCGCCATCAACCTGCTGTACCAGTTCTGGATCCACACGGAGGCGATCGACAAGCTGCCGCGCCCGATCGAGTACGTGTTCAACACGCCCAGCCACCACCGTGTCCACCACGGCAGCAACCCGCAGTACCTCGACCGGAACTACGGCGGCATCCTCATCGTGTGGGACCGGTGGTTCGGCACCTTCGAACCCGAGGTGGAGCCGGTCCGCTACGGGCTGACGAAGAACATCGAGACCTACAACCCGTTGCGGATCGCCACCCACGAGTACGCCGCGATCTGGCGCGAGGCGCGGGCGGATGCGTCCTGGGGGGCGCGGCTCGGCCGCCTGTGGCACGGCCCCGGCTGGCAGCCCGAGGTCGCGGAGCGGGTGTGAGCGCACTCGCGCAGTAGCCTCCCGGCCCACGACGACACCGGGCGGTCGAGGCGTTGGCACAGACGGTCGAGGAACTGGTCGAAGGGCTCGGCCGCGGCGAGCGGCGGGCGCTTGCGCGGCTGCTCACCCTGGTCGAGGACGGCAGTCCCGAACGGCTCCGCGAGGTGGTCGCGAGCCTCTATCCGCGCACCGGCAACGCCCGGGTGATCGGCATCACGGGTTCCCCGGGCGTGGGCAAGTCCACGCTGACCAACGCGATCGCCACCGCGTTGCGGGGCCGCGACCGGTCGGTCGCGATCCTCGCGGTCGATCCTTCGTCGCCGTTCTCGGGCGGGGCGCTGCTGGGGGACCGGGTGCGGATGCAGGGCCACCACGCCGATCCCGACGTGTTCATCCGCTCGATGGCCTCGCGTGGGCACCTCGGCGGGCTGTCGTTCGCGACCCCCCAGGCGGTGCTGGTGCTGGACGCCGCCGGGTTCGACGACGTGATCGTGGAGACGGTCGGCGTCGGTCAGTCGGAGGTGGAGATCGCCGCGACGGCCGACACCACCGTCGTCGCCCTCGCACCCGGCATGGGCGACGGCATCCAGGCGGCCAAGGCCGGGATCCTCGAGGTGGCCGACGTCTTCGTGATCAACAAGGCCGACGCGTCCGGCGCGGGCAAGCTCGAGTCGGAACTGCGCGGCATGCTGGAGATGGGCCACGCGCTGGAGGATCCGGCCGGCCCCAGCCCCTGGTGGCCGCCGATCGTGCGCACGGTCGCGGTCCGTGGCGAGGGGATCGGCGACGTCGTCGAGGCCTTCGGTACCCACGCCGACTGGTTGGAGGACACCGGCCGGGGCCGCCAGCGGCGCCGCGACCGGGCGCTGCACCTCATCCGCGAGATCGCGCTCGAGCAGGTGCGGCTGCGCTTCGCGCGGCTCGACCGCGGCGACGACCCGCTCCTGGACAAGCTCGCCGAGCAGGTGGCCGACCGCGAGGTGGACCCCTACACGGCGGCCGACGACCTGCTCGACGCACTCGAGGGGGGTGAAGCATGAGCCTGCAGGACGAGCTGCTGGACCAGGAACGCGCCTTCTGGGGGGCCGGTGGCGACGCCGACTTCTACCGTGAGCACTTCGCCGACGACGGCCACTGCGTGTTCGCCGTCGGCATCCTCGACAAGGACGCCGTGCTGCAGGCCATCGCCGCCGGGGCGCCGTGGACCGACCTCCAGGTCGACGAGGTGTCGGTCGCGCCGATCGGGGACGACGCGGCCGCGATCGCGTACCGCGCCAGCGCCCTGCCCGAGGGCGGCGACGTGCGCTACGAGACCTACGTCAGCAGCGTCTACGTCCGCCGCGACGGCCGTTGGCAGCTGTTCCTGCACCAGCACGTCCCGCCGGCCTGACCCACGCGCCCACGGGCTCGGTCACACCGCCCGCCGCAGCAGGCGTCGGGTCGCCAGCCATCCCAGCACGACCAGTTGCGCGCAGCCGACGAACAGCAGCGGCCAGAGCGATCGCCCGTCCGCGGACGCCAGCAGCGTCCACACCGGGAACGCCGTGGGCAGCACCCCGAACGGCCACACCAGCGTGCCCGGCAGCGCGACCGCCAGCACGGGCAGCGCCAGCGGGAGGGTGAGCGCCTTCGTCACGGCGATGCCCTCGAGGCGGTCGCCGGCCAGTGAGCCGACCAGCAGCGCCACGACCTCCGAACAGCCGGCCGCCAGCACGCCCGTGACCAGCACCCCGGCGACCGCCACGCCGCCGTGGAGGAGCAGGGCGAGCACCGTCACCACGCCCCCGATCGCGGCTGTCCAGGCGCCGCGGACGACGAGGTAGGTCCGCAGTCCCGCCGGTGACACCGCGACCGCCGGCAGCACGCCGCTCTCGCGGTCCTCGAGCAGCAGCAGCCCGGCCATCGTGCCGGCGAACAGCGGCAGCGCGACCGCGGCGATGAAGGCCATCACGGCTGGCCGGTAGGGGCGCAGGTCGAGGTCGTAGGCGCCGGCCAGCCACCCTTCGACCAACGGGACGCCGACGACCAGCGCACCGATCATCGCGACCGGCGCGAGCAGCAGCAGACGCAACATCGGGTCGCGGCCCAGCGCCCGCAGGTCCGCGGCGGCGAACGCCGTCGTCGCGCCCACCTAGAGCCTCCCCGCCCGCAGCAGGTCACGGGAGACCCGCACGACGGCGAGACGCCCGAGCACGACCGACGTGACGACGGCGCCCAATACGGCCGCGACCGTCGCCGTGGGCGAGGGCAGCGGCCCGCCGACCCCGGCCCGCAGCAGCAGGTAGGGGCCGTGGGTCGGGCTCAGCCACCCGCTCCACGACGGCAACCATCCGGCGGTCACCACCAGGGGGAGCGCCGCGGGCAGCAGCGGGCCCTGCAGGCCGAACAGGTAGCCGGTGACCGTCGCGGCGCGCGCCACGACGACCAACGCGAACAGCAGCACCGGCACCGACAGCAGCAGCACGCCCGCGAGCAGGGCGGCCCAGCGCACCGTGCCCGGGCGCGCCACCACCACGATGACCGCGGTGGCGGCGAGCGCCAGCACGGTCAGCGAGGCGACCTTCGACGCCACGTACGTCGCCGGCCGCACGGGTGCGACGGCCAGCGCCTCCAGGCTGCCCTGCCGCCGTTCGATGAGCACCATGCCGCCGAGGAACAGCAGGCCGACGATGGCGGCGTCGAGGTACAGAGCCGGTGCGGCGAGGTCGGCCCGGATCGTCGGAGGCAGCGCCGCCAGCAGCCCGGCCCAGGTGGCGGTGACGACCGCGACGGCTGCGACGACGCCGTGGCGGGCGAGCAGCGTGGCGTCCAGGCGCAGCAGCGGTACGAGCGTGCCCGTCACGGCCGCGCCCCTCCTTCCGGCGCGGCCGGCGGCCGCGGTGCCGTCTCCGGGGCGGCGTCGAGCTGCTCGCCCGTGAGGCGGACGAACAGGTCCGCCAGCGACGGCTCGGTGGTGTGGACGGTGGCGACGTCCGGCCGTCGCAGCAGGGCCAGGAACGCGGGATCGTCCCCCGCCCCGGCCAGCGGTCGGGCGAGACGGTCGCCGCGGGCGGTGGTGACCACGATCGAGCGGTCACCGGCGGCCAGCGCGAGTTCGTGCGGCGGCCCGTGGGCCACGAGCCGTCCGTGGGCCAGCAGCGCCACCCGGTCCGACAGGGCCGTGGCCAGGTCCATGTCGTGCGTGGTCAGCAGGACCGCCGCGCCGCGGTCGCGCTCGGCGGCGACGACCTCGCGGACGAGCGCCGCCGAGGCGGGGTCCAGCCCGCCGGTGGGCTCGTCGAGGAACAACACCTCGGGGCGGTGCAGCAGGGCCCGGGCGAGATCGAGACGCACCCGCATCCCCTTCGAGAACGACGTCACGCGCTGGTCGGCGGCGTCGGCGAGGCCGAGCCGACCGAGCACCTCCACGGGGTCGCGGGCGTCGCCGCGGCCGCCGAGCGCGGCGAAGAACGCCAGCTGCTCGCGTGCGGTGAGCTTCGGGAACAGGGCCGGCTGCTCGAACGACACGCCGATGCGGATCCGGTCGGCGGGGCGCAGCCGGGTGGGCTCGACACCGAGCACCTCGCGACGTCCCGTTCCGCCGCGCAACCGCCCGGTCAGGAGCTGTTGGGTCGTGGACTTGCCGGCGCCCGACGGGCCGAGGAAGCCCAGGATCTCGCCCGGCGCGACCGTGAACGACAGCCCCTCGACGGCCGGCTGACGGGCGCGCGGGTAGGTGAAGCCCAGCGCCTCCAC